>DOUU01000155.1:5314-22056 GCA_003520425.1 Deltaproteobacteria bacterium | reverse complement strand
AAGGGCGCGACGCTCATCGGCAATGGACCGGATGCGCTGCTGCGGGTCTCGCGCATCGGAAACAATCTCGAACTCGATCGCGGTGTCGGGACCTGCGGCAAGGATGGACAAAGCGTGCCCGTCGGGGTGGGTATGCCGACGATCCGGCTCGATGCGCTGACGGTCGGAGGGACGCAGGCGTGAAGACTTCCCTCGAGGCGGCGAGCGTCATAGAGCGCGCGCTCGCTCACGCGCGAGCCCTCGGCGCCGCGGCCGCGGACGCCATGCTGGTCGAGAGCGACGGGCTCGAGGCGCGGGTCCGGGACCGGGAGATCGACTTCGTGACGCAGGCCCGGGAGCGCACCCTCGGGATTCGTGCCTTCCTGGGCAATGGCAAAGGCCTGCGCTCGGCGCTCACCTCGACGAGCGACCTCGCCCTGGCTGCGGTCACGCGGATGGTGGAGGAGGCTATCGCACTGGCCCGGGCCACCGCGCCCGATCCTGCGGCAGGGCTGCCCGAGGGCGGTTTCACCACCGAAATCCCGGACCTTGGCCTCTTCGATCCCGCGGACCGCGCGGTCGCGCTTGGGGCGCGCATCGATTGCGCGCGGCGGGCTGAGGCCGCCGCGCGGGCCACGGACGCCCGGATCACGAACTCCGAGGGGTCGCAGGTCGGCTCGCACTTTCATCGGGTGGTCTACGGCAACAGCGCAGGCTTTCTCGGGGAATACGAGTCCGCGAGCCATTCGCTTTTCTGTGAGCCGATTGCTTGCGAGAAGGGCGCCATGCAGCGGGACTACTGGATGACGCTCCACCGCCGCCTGGGCGGGCTTGAAGATCCAGTCGAGGTCGGCCGCAAGGCCGCAGGGCGCGCCCTGCGTCGGCTTGGAGCGCGCCGAGTGCCGACCTGCGAGGTGCCCGTCATTTTCGATCCGCTGACCGCGCGCAGCCTGCTCTCGCACCTGCTTGCCTGCGTCTCGGGCTACGCCGTCTACCGCCAGACGAGTTTCCTGGCGGGCCGGATCGGGGAGGCGATCGCGAGCGAGCGCGTGACCCTCGTCGACGATGGCCGCCGTCCCGGAGGCCTCGGAAGCCGGCCCTTCGATGGAGAGGGACAGCCCACGCGGCGCAACGTCCTGGTCGAGCGCGGGCGCCTGCGGGGCTACCTGCTCGATACCTACTCAGGACGAAAGCTCGGTCTTGCGAGCACAGGCAACGCATCCCGCGGCGCTTCGAGCGCACCGAGTGTGGGTGCGACGAACCTCTCCCTCGAACCGGGGGCACAGAGCCTCGAAGAGATCGTTGCCCGGACACCGCGCGGGCTGCTCGTCACCGAGCTCATTGGCCAGGGCTTCAACCCCGTCACGGGAGACTACTCGCGCGGGGCGGCGGGTCTTTGGATCGAAGGGGGCGAGCTCGCCCATCCCGTCGAGGAGGTCACCATCGCCGGCAATCTCGGCGAGATGCTGCGCGCGCTCGACGCGGTGGGCAGCGACCTTGTGTGGCTGGGATCGATCGCCTCGCCCTCGCTCAGGATCGCCCGCATGACTGTGGCAGGCTCGTGAGTGCGGCGTCGCCGGGCACACCGGCTGCGAACGTGATGATCGGTCTTTCCATGCCTGAGGTCGACGCCTGGTCGCCCCGCGTGGTGACCGCACTCGGCATGAATCCGGGGATCTTCACGGGGCCGGGCACCAACACCTACCTCATCGGCACCGGCCGGCGCCGCATTCTGCTCGACACGGGCCAGGGCGCTCCCGCGTACCTGGGCGTGCTGGAGCGCGCCCTCGCGCGTGCCGGTGGCGCCGAACTCCAAGAGATCGTACTGACGCACGGTCATGTCGATCACATCGGCGGGGTGCACGCGGTGATCGAGCAGTTCGGCCCGTTGCGCGTCTCCAAGCTCCCGGACCCGAAGGATCACGCCACGGGCCTTTCGCTCATTCCCCTTCGCGATGGCGATGTCGTGCAAACCGAAGGCGCTACGCTGCGCGCCGTCTTTACGCCGGGCCACGCCCGCGACCACCTGTGCTTCTGGCTGGAGGAGGAGCGCGCGCTCTTCTCCGGGGACAATGTGCTCGGCGTGGGCACGACGGTGATCCCGAGCGAGGGGGGCGACCTTCTCGACTACATGGCGTCCCTCGCGAAGCTTCTCGCGAGCGCACCGTGCAGGATCTACCCCGCCCATGGGCCCTGCATCGAGGACGGGGTTTCCAAGCTGCGCGAGTACATCGAACACCGCGAGCAGCGCGAAGGGCAGATCGTGGCGGCGCTGCGTGCGATGGGGCCGGCGCTCGTGCCCGAACTCGTGAGCCGCATCTACGTCGATGTCCCGAAGGTGCTGCACCCCGCGGCCGCGCAGAGTGTGGCTTCGCACCTCGTGAAGCTCGAGCGCGAAGGGCGCGCCCACCGCGAGTCGAGTGCCAAAGACGAGCCGGCCGTCGCCTCCCGCTGGAGCCTTGCGTGAGCCATCCGCTGGTGGAGCGCCTGCGCAACGCGGACCCCGAGGAGCGGCGTGCTGCCTGCCTTGCAGCCCGCACCGATCCCGCCGCGGCGCTCCTCGCCGACGCCCTTGGAAAGGCGCTCGGCGACTCGGTGAAGGCCGTGGCCCGAGCGGCGTCTGACGCCCTGGTGGAGATCGGGCGGCGCGACCGCCACGTCGATGGCGTGCTGCGGGAGGCGCTGCGCAGCGACTGCCCGCGCCGGCGTTTCACGGCGGCCTACACCAGTGTGCGTCTCCACCCAGCCACCCCGAGCCTTCTTCCCGCGCTCATCGAGGCGCTGGGCAGTGCCGACGGCGACGTGCGCTGGGCCGCGGCGAAGATCCTGGTGGACCTGGGCCGCCTTTACGGCGAAGTGCTGGGCGTCCTGATCGGCCTTGTCCGCAGCGGCGAGGACGCGGTCGTGCGGCGAATGGCCGCGTTCTGCCTGCGGGAGCTCGCGCCCGATCGCCCGGAATCGGCAAGGGTCCTGGTGGCTGCGACGCGGGATCCGGACCTCCACGTTCGCCGTGCGGCGCTGAGCGCCCTGGCCGGGCTCCTCGATCCCCCGCCCGAGGTTGGCGAGCGCCTGCTCGAGGTGCTCGCGACGGACGAGGACCCGGCGGCCAAGCGAATCGCGGCGGTGGCGCTCGGTGAGCTCGGAGCGGAGCGCGGGAGCGCCCTTCCGCACGGCGTCTTCGATCGCCTGCGCGCCCTCGCCGCCGAGGCTGCCGAGCCCGATCTTCGGGGGGCGGCCCAGCGGGCCCTTGCCCGACTGGAGGGCCGCAAACCGCGCGCGGCCGAGGAGGAAAAGTGACGGACCAGGCTCGCACGACCATCGTGACCGGCGGGACGGGCGCACTTGGCGCTCGCGTGGTGCACGCATTCCTCGGTTCAGGCGACCGGGTCATCGTGCCGTGGATCGTCGACCACGAGCGGGAAGCGGCCGCAAAGGCGGAGCCCGACGCTCTGCGCTCCGGGCAGCTCCTGCTCCTGCATGCGGACATCACGCAGGAGAGCGGAGCCGCGAGCGTGGTCGCGGCGGCGGGCGAGCCGCAGGTGCTCATCAATGGCGTTGGCGGCTTCGCAGGGGGCGCACCGCTCCACAAGACGGATCTCGAGACGTGGGAGCGCATGTGGACGATGAACGTGCGCAGCGCCGTCGCCATGAGCCGCGCCGCCCTGCCCTCGATGCTCGCCCGCAAGCGTGGCGTCATCGTGAACGTGGCTTCCCGGGCCGCCATCGATCGCCCGGCCGGCCTTGCGGCGTACAGCGCCTCGAAGGCGGCGGTGATCGTGCTTACAGAAACGCTTCAACGCGAGGTCGCAAACGACGGCATCCGGGTGAACGCCATCGTGCCCACGACGATCGACACCCCTGCCAACCGCGCGGCGATGCCCAAGGCAGACTTTTCCCAGTGGACAGCTCCGGATCGGATTGCCCTCGTCCTGCTCTGGCTTGCGAGCGACGCCGCGACCGCAGTGCGCGGCGGCCTGATTCCGGTATAAGGTTGCCCGGCGTGCGGCCGGAGTGGGGCGGCCCGTACGCGTCTTGTCCGGTGAGACCGACCGAAGGGACGCAAGCGCAAGGCGGGCAGAGCGCCTGCCCTGTTTGCGACTGTTCGGCCCGACTCTTCGGTCCAGCCGGACGGGAGAAATTGCGGGATGAACGTCGAGAGCGAGGAGACATTTCTGTTGAGTCGCAGGCAGCTGCTGCAGTGGGCGATTGCCGCCAGCGCCGCCTTGCCCCTTGGCAGCCTTTCTTGTTCCGCCGGGAAGGGAAACCAATTGGTGGTGGGGGGCCTGCCCGTGACTTGCAATCTCACACTCCCGGTGGCCTGTGTCGCGAAGGCCGCGAGCAACCGCACCCAAGATCCTTCGACGCCGCGCTTTGAATACGAGTACAGCAAGTACAGCGGCTGGCCGGAGATCAAGGAATCCCTCATGGCCGGACGGATTCAGGCAGCCTACATGCTGGCGCCGCTCGTCATGGATCTCACGGACAAGCGAATTCCGGTCAAGATCGTATCCCTCGGCCACCGCTCGGGCGCCGTGATCATGGTCCGGACCGATTCGCCCTATCAGCATTTCCGCCAGCTCGCTGGAAAGCGAATCGCAATTCCCAGCCGCTTCGCCGTCGACTTTCTCTTCTTGAGAAAGATGCTGGTGCGAGAGGGCATGACGCCGAGCGACGTCCAGATCGTGGAGATGGCGCCTCCGGACATGCCGGCTGCGCTCTACGCCAACGCCGTCGACGCGTACTGCACCGGCGAGCCTTTTGGCGCGGCCGCACAGCGCGCTGGCTATGCCAGACCGCTGCGCATGACGCGGGACGAATGGCGCAACTACATCTGCTGTGTGCTCACGGTTCGCGAGGAGCTGATCCAGCAAAGCCCTGCGATGGTGCAGGACCTCGTGAACCAGGTGCTCGGCGCGGGCCTGTGGCTCGACGCCCAGCAGACAAACCGTGACAAGGCCGTCGCGATCGCGGCAGGCCCCCGCTTCTTCAACCAGGATCCGAACATCCTCCAGTTCGTCATGGAAAATCCGACCGACCGGGTGACCTACGGCGACCTGCGGATGATCCGATCGGAGTTCGAAGAGCTGATGCAGCTCTCGATCGAAGCCGGCACGATCCAGCGGCCCATCCCCTACGAGAGCTATGTGGACGAGAGCTTTGCGAGGAATGCAAAGCCCGCGCCGATCGCGCTCTGAGATGAGCGCAAGGCGGCGGCGCCGTGTTCCCGGTGTGCTGCTCCCCCTGCTCCTCCTCGCGGCTGCAGGCGGCGCCGCGGACGAGGCGAGTCTCAGGGCCGGGGTCTTCAGCCCGGCACGAACCGCGCCGGATTTTTCTCTGCGCGGATCGGACGGCAAGGACCTAAGGCTCAGCCACTACCGCGGGAANNGCGGATCAGACGGCGCGGAACTGAAGCTCAGCCACTACCGCGGGAAGGTGGTCGTTCTGGCCTTCGGCTTCACCTCCTGCCCCGACGTGTGCCCGACGACGCTCGCGACACTGGCCGAGACGCGCAAGAAGCTCGGCGACGAGGCCCGGGACCTTCAGGTGGTCTACNNTCCTTCGACCCGACCTTTGTCGGCGGCACAGGGACCGCCGAGCAGCTCGCCGCCGTGCGTCAAGACTATGGGATTGCGGTGGCTCGCAAGACGCTTGGAGGGAGCTCCACATTTTCCCACTCGTCCTACACGTACCTGATTGACCGCAGCGGGAGCCTGCGCGCGCTGATGCCATACGGCCAGAGTTCTGACGACTACGTGCATGACGTCAAGATCTTGCTAAAGCCGTGAACGTGCTCGCAGCAGGCACAGCCGTGAAGGCGCTTCGAAGGTCGGGCTGCCTTCTCGGGATCGCTGCCCTTGGCGGGATCGCGTGGGCGGCGCTCACTCCGATCCGTTCCGCATCGAGAGATGCGCTCTTCGAGATTCCGAAGGGCACCTGGGCGCGCCGAATGGCGGGAGATCGAATCGAGATCCTGCCCCAAGAAATCCGACTGACGCTCGGCGTGAGGGACATCCTCGTTCTCAAGAATCTGGACGATGTGCCGCAGATCTTTGGGCCGACGCTCATGATGCCCGGCCAGAGCTTTCGCCTCCCGTTCGCGCTGGCGTCGAGATACCAGTTTGCCTGCAGTGCGCACGCCAGCGGACAGATGACCATCGTTGTCGATCCCTTTCCCGCGAGTCCGTGGGCGCGCCTTCGATGGCGAGTGCGGGATCTTCTCCCCGCACGCCCCTCCGAAGGAGGAGGAGTCGCTTGGGGTGAAGAGCGCGAGGCCCACGGCTCTCTTGCAAAATGTAATGGTGCGGGCGCGCGAGGTGCGCGAAGTTCTCAGCCACTCTCGGCCCGCGGCGGGGCTCTCACCCTCCCGGTGCTGACGCAGCGTGTGAGGAGCGGGAGTGAGCGAGAGCGGCTCTGAAGATTCAGACGGTTGGCGATCGGGGGGGGCGCTTTGGAGCAAGGCGTGCTCCCAAGGCACCGCCGACTCCTTCGTGCCCGACCACGAGGCGATGCGCCCGTTCATGCGCACCCTCAAAACGAGCGCCTTCCGAGGGCTCGCGAAGGTCGCCCTCGTGTCGCTTCTCGCGCTCGCCGGGGGGGCGACTCGGGCGGACGAGCCCAAGTCCGAAGGACCCGCCTTCGAGATTCCGCCGCTCGAGGCGGAGGGCCCCTTCGGCGCGACGATCCGCCTCGAGGCAAGCGATCGTGTGCGCGGTGAGTTCGTGGACTGGTTCGAGACCCCGCCCTCCAGCGCCACGCGCAACGACGACTACAGGTTCCTCGGAAATCGCTTCCAGCTCGGCGTGCGCGTGAAACGCGACCCGGTCGAGCTCTTCGTCCAGTTCCAGGACTCCCTCCTCTACAAAGTGCCCGATCATGCCCCCGGACCCGGCGGGAACTACTTCGCCAATACCCCCGAGACGTACCAGCAAGAGCCCATGCTCCGGAATGCCTGGCTGCGCTGGCAGGACGCCTTCACCGTGCCGGGGCTCAAGACGACTCTCGGTCGCCAGCTCTACCGGGACGGGCTCGAGACCCCGCTCGACGATCCGACCCTGGCGTGGCTGCAAAAGAATCGCATCGCCGAGCGGCTCGTGGGCCCCTTCGACTACACGCACATCGGACGGAGCTTCGACGGGGGACAGGTCGGCTACGAAAACCCGCTCCTGAACGTTACGGCCTTCGGGTTCGTTCCGACCTTTGGCGGCTATGAAATCAACGGCAACCCCGAGATCGACCAGGTCGCTGTGGCGGGCCTCTCGGCGACGCTGAAGGAGGGGGAGACGCTTCCTGGCACGAGCACGCGCCTCTTCTATCTCTACTACAACGACCATCGGAACCTTGTCGTCCTCGACAATCGCCCGCTCGCCCTGCGCCAAGCGGATCATCAACCCCTGAACCTGCACACCGTGGGCGGCCAACTCCTGCACGTGGAGCCCCTGGGCCCGGGCAAGGCGGACTTCCTGCTCTGGGCGGCAGGCCAGTTCGGCGACTGGCAGAGCCTCGAGCAAGAGGCCTGGGCCTACGCGCTCGAGGCCGGCTACCAGCTTCCCGAGGTGTGGGCGGCCCCCTGGCTGCGCTTCGGGGTGAACCAGAGCTCGGGCAGCAACGACCCCTTCGGACGCGTCCACGGCACGTTCTTCCAGATCCTGCCGACGGCCCGCCTTTACGCGCAGTTCCCGTTCTTCAACATGATGAACAACATGGACACCTTCGTGCAGCTGCTCCTCCAGCCCCACCCGAAGGTGAGTCTCCGCACCGACTTCCACTGGCTGCGGGTCTCGCAGCCCAACGATCTTCTCTACGCGGGGGGCGGCGCCACGAGCGACACGAATTTCGGCTACACGGGAACGGCGACGGGAGGAGCGCAGGACATAGGCTACCTGCTCGATACCGCCCTCACGTTCACGCCGACCCGGAACCTCACGCTCTATCTCTACTACGCACACGTCTTCGGCCGTGGAGTGATCGGCAACGCCTATGTCGGTCGAGTGGCGAACTACGGATACGTGGAGGCGACGGTCGGCTTCTAACCCGCGGCGCTGCTCCTTTCCCTTTCACGCATGGCCGGACGCAGGCCGTGGCGGTGAAGACCCGACTGAGGGTATGCTGCGGCGACCCGGAGACCTCTTGCGCCAGGAATGTCCATGTCGATCGCTGCGAAAGCGTCTTCGATGGATGCGAAGGCCATCTCCCGCGAGAGAGAGCGCGCGCGGAGCGTCGACGGGAGTTTCCTGCGGAGCACCCGCGCGGGGAGCCGCCTCCTGCGATGAGAAGGCTCCGCCGACTCCTGCCTTTCGGTGTGGTCGCTCTGCCGGTCGGCCTTTGGTGGTGGACGGCCGCGAGCAGTCCGATCTTTCCGACTCCGCCCGCGGTGGTCGCTGGCATCGTCGAGCTGGCGCGAAACGGGGCGCTCGTGCGGGACATCGTTCACTCCCTCTCCCGCGTCGCTCTCGGCTACGGACTGGCGCTCGCCCTCGCCGTTCCGCTCGGGAGCCTGATGGGCTGGTACACGGGGATCTACGGCGCCTTCAACCCGATGATCCAGCTGCTGCGACCGATCTCTCCCATCGCCTGGATTCCGCTGGCGATCCTCTGGTTCGGCGTGGGGGACGCTTCGCCCACCTTTCTCATCTTTCTCTCGTCCTTCTTCCCGATCGTGGTGGCCACGACCTCTGGCGTCCATCTGGTCGAGCGCCAGTACGTGCGCGCTGCACAGAACTTCGAGGTTGGGGGACTGCGCCTCTTCCGGAGCGTGGTCTTTCCCGCAGCGCTCCCTCAGATCATCACCGGGATGCGGGTCGGGCTTGGGGTCGCGTGGCTCGTGGTCGTGGCCGCCGAGATGGTCGCGATCAACTCCGGGCTCGGCTACCTCATCATCGATGCCCGCAATGCCGGGTCCCGCTACGACCTGGTCGTCGCGGGAATGGTCATCATCGGCGTGATCGGCTTCCTCCTCGATCTTTTGATGCGGCGGTTGGAATCGCTCGACGTGGTGCGCTGGCGGTACAACAATGCCCGATAAGGTCACGATCCGCGGCGTCTTCAAGTCGTTTCCCACCGCTGAGGGCCCGCTCTCGGTGCTCGAGGAGATTGCCTTCGGCATGGCGGAGGGCGAGTTCGTCTCGCTCGTCGGTCCCTCTGGCTGCGGCAAATCCACCCTTCTCAACCTCCTCACGGGTTTCGAGCGTCCGGACCGCGGCGAGGTGCTGGTCGACGGGCGGCCCGTCGAAAGGCCGAGCCACCGGGGCATCCTGATCACCCAGCGCGGATCGGTCTTCCCGTGGATGACCGTGCGGCGCAACCTCCTGTTCGGTGCCGAGGGGCTCCCCGAAGGTGAACGCGAAGGCCTGGTGCGCCACTACATCGACCTCGTCGGACTTGCGGGCTTCGAGGATCGATTCCCGTGGCAGCTTTCGGGAGGAATGCTGCAGCGCGTGGAAGTGGCACGGGCCCTCATGGCGAGACCCGAGCTCCTCTTCATGGATGAGCCCTTCGGGGCACTCGATGCGCTCACGCGGATGCGCATGCGCGCCGAGCTCCTCCGCATCCTCTCCCGCGACCGCCACACCTGCCTNNCGAATCCAGTGCATCGTGGAAGTGGATGCTCCGCACCCACGCGTCCTGTCGAGCGCAAAGCTCGTGGATCTCAAGGACAAGGTGCTTTGCGAACTCGGGCTGAGTGCGGGCCACACCGAGCGCGACACCAGGGCGCCTCGCGCGCTCCCTGCGCCCGATCCTGCCCGACCCTCCGTGCCGCGGCGTCGGGCGATTCGTCGAGCGGCGCGCCCGGGCCCGCAGCCCGGGCAGGACAGCGAGCGCGTGGACGTGGTGGTCATTGGTGGAGGGCCGGGCGGAGCGAGCGCAGCCACGGTCTTGGCCGACAATGGCCTGCGCGTCCTCGTGCTCGAGCGCGAGCCTTTTCCTCGCTACCACGTGGGAGAGTCCCTGCTTCCCGCCCTCTGGGAGCTGTGGGACCGACTCGGCGTGACCGAGCAGATCGAAGCGGCCGGGTTCGCGGTGAAGCAGGGCATCCGCTTCGGGATGTTTCGCGATCCCGAAGAGGTCGTCCTCCTCACCGCCGAGTGCCCCGCGTACTTCCCTCGCTCCTATACCTATCACGTCGATCGGGCGCGCTTCGACGCAGTGCTCTTGGACAATGCCCGCCAGAAAGGCGCGGAAGTGCGGGAGGGCTGGACTGTTGCGGACGTGGCCATGCGCGACGGGTGGGTGACGGGCGTCCTCGCGGGACCCAACGGTGCGGCCCCGCGACGGATTGCGGCCGACCTCGTGATCGACGCCACGGGCCGAGACTGCCTCATCGCCCGCAAGATGGGTTGGCGCAGACCGGATCCGGCGCTCAACAAGGTCGCGCACTTCACGCAGTTCGCGGGCGGCGACCCCCGCGACGTGGGCAGCTTGATCCCGACGGCAGACCGGATTCCCGCTACGACCACCACCGAGATCCACACCACGGAAGGCGGATGGGTCTGGTACATCCCACTGCGCGGTGAAACCGTGAGTGTCGGCGTCGTGCTGGACGCCCACTACGCTGGGAAGCTCGCCGGCGACCCCGAAGCAGTGTTCGAGCGCGCGCTGAGCGGTTGTCCGAAGGTGCGCGCATGGCTCCATGGGGCCCGCCAGACCATGCCCGTGCAGACCGTCTCAGGCATCTCCTACATCAACGATTCCTTCGTCGGCAATGGCTTCGTCCTGGTGGGCGACGCCTCGATGTTCGTCGACCCCATCTTCTCGGCGGGCGTGACGCTGGCCATCCGCGGGGGCGTCTATGCGGCCGACTGCATCCTGGACGCGTTCCAGCATCGCGATTTCAGCGCGGCCCGCCTGAGGCCCTACGAGAGCCGGATTCGCCAGCCGATGGATCGGATCTTCCAGATGATCCGCCACTGGTACGCGATCCTCGAGGGCGGGAACGCAGACAATATGATTCGCCGCGCCCGGGAGATCCCCTGGCTCCGAGAGCGCCTGATCGTGCTATTGAGCGGCGGCTACGAGAAGATGGACCTCGAGTCGTTCCTGCTCTCCGTGAAGGCGGCGTCCTAAAGTCGGAGCCTTGGGGCTTGCAGAGGCAACCGAGGAGGCTGGCCCCCCTCGATCCGCTCTCGGGGTCCTTGGCTCGGGCTCCCGCTCTTTCCGTCAATTCTCGCACGCCTCGAGCGAGGGCCGTCCCCCGCCAAAGACGCGAGCCAGGCCTTTCGCCGGCTCAGTCGTGCGGCCAGTCGTTCGTGCGGCAGTGCGAGGCGTCGATCGCGCTCACGACCTGCAGGTAGCCCGGCCATCCGAAGCCGGGGATGAAGCCCAGCCAGAATTTCCGCGTCGGAAGACCCGCCCAACCCTTTTTCGCGTTCATCATCTCCCCAATGCCCGGATGGCCGATCGACGCCCACATCGGACCCTGGCCGTGACACCGAGGAGGTGGCTGCGTGGCCTCGGCGATCGCAGTCCGGAGCTCTTCCTCGTTGGCCACCCCGTAGTACTTGCCGCCCCCACCCTCGGCCACACACTCGAGCGTGCTGCGGTCCTGGGACTCGATGTCGAGGCCCACCACGTGCACCTTGACGTCGATTCCCGTGGTCGTGCGGACCTCCTGGGCCACTTTGCAGGGGTCCGTTTGACAGGTTTCCGCGCCGTCCGAGACGAGCACGATGGTCGACTTGCCGGGGAGGCCGCGCAGGGCCTCCGCGGCTCGGCGCAGCGACGCACCGATGGGTGTCATCCCGCGCGGCTTCACCTGGGCGAGCTTGGCATCGAACTCCGCGGGATTCACGGGGCCGACGGGCTGGAGCAGTGTGATGTCCTCACAGTCCCTCTTCTGATACGGGTTCTGGGAACCGTACACCAGCAGACCCACGCTCATGTCGCTCGGCATGTTGTCGACAAGGTCCTTCACCACCCGCTGCGCCGCTTGCATTTTGACTTGGCCGCCCATCTTGCCGGCCATGCTTCCGGAGCTGTCGAGGATGATGAGCACGTTCATGTGCTCCTCGTCGGGCTCTCGAGCCGCAGCCGGGCCGGGAACCAGCGCACCCCAGAGGGCGAGGCTCAGGGCAAGCGCCAGACCGCGATTGGTGTTCCCGGGCATCCTGTTTGGTCCTCCCTGCCTGCGGCCGTAGAATGCCGGCTTGCAAACCGAGCCGAGCCGGCGCTCACCGCGCGGCCGCAGGATGCACCATGCGCAACGCAATGAACAGTCCGCCGGACAATCCCCCCGATCCGATGATTGGTCGGCAGGTGCGCGACCTGCGGATCCTCGAGCGGATCGGCCGAGGCGGCATGGGCGCCGTGTACAAGGCCGAGCATGTCCTCTTGCGCGAGATCCGCGCCCTCAAGGTGATCCGGGCGGAGCGCTTTGGCGCCGTGCCTCAAGCTCTCGAGCGCTTTCAGCGCGAAGCGCGCATTGCCGTCCGCCTGCGTCACCCCCATCTGGTCTTCATCTACGACTTCTTCATCGAGGGCGGCGACCAGTTCCTCGTCATGGAGTACGTGGTCGGCGAGAGCCTCGCGGCGCGCATCCGAGAGTGCGGCGCGCTTTCGATCGACGAGACCTGCAGCATCGGCCTGCAGTGCTGTGCGGGCCTTGCCTACGCGCACGACATGGGCATCGTGCACCGAGACCTCTCCCCCGAAAATATCCTCTTGAGAGCAGGTCCGGAGGAGGACCGGGTCAAGATCATCGACTTTGGCATCGCCCGGGCCGCGGTGTCGGAATCGGAGACGGCCGGCGAAGAGGCGACGCTCACACGCGTCGGAGACTTCGTCGGAAAGCCCCGCTACGCCTCGCCCGAGCAGGCCGGCAAGCTCCGCACGGGAGAAACCCTCGACCCGCGCAGCGACCTCTATACGCTCGGGCTCATCCTCTACGAAATGGTGACCGGCGACCTGCCCTTTCACTCGGATACCGAGGTCGGCTACCTCTCGCTCCACGCCTTCGAGCGGCCCCCTCCGCCCACCCGGGTGCGTCCGGACCTTCGCATCCCGTCGGCCCTCGAGCAGGTCATCCTGCGCTGCTTGGAGAAGGACCGCACGCGCCGCTTTCCCGATGCCCGATCTCTCGCGGCCGCGCTGGAGTGGGCATGGCACTCGGGAGATCCAAGGCTCGCGCCCTTTTCCCTCGCCGCGCCGGGCGGGTCGGACGAGACGCGTTTGTTCCAGACGGGTCCTGACACCGCGCGGTGGCGCGAGGCCGCTCCCGAACGCTCCGCACCGCGCGAGACCATGGAGATCGCCCGGGTGGCAGGCAGCGGCATCGCTCCTTTTGTGCTCTTCGGCCTCGCTCTCTTGGCCGGCCTTTCCGCGGGCGTCGCGGTCTGGTGGTGGACGGGAAGCCGCACGAGCCCTCCGCACGAGCTCCCGGGACTGCTCGCCAAGGCCCCCTTCGAGGGGGAGGCGGCCAAGAGCGCGCCCGCGGAGCCGCAGGCCGAGCCGAAGGCCAGGCCCCCTGCAAAGGCACCCGGAGCCTCCCTCGAGCCTTCTCCCGGACCGCGAGCCGCCGCAGCCTCGCAGCCCGCTCCCCCGAGCCGGCAAGAGCCGCTCGGGCCGGCGAAGGTGCCGGCGCCTTCCGCGCGCGCTCCGAAGCCGCCGGAATCGAGCGCGCCTGACGCACCTCGCGTCGCCGCGAGCGCGCCGCCGACGCCCCACAAGGTGGCGCCGCCGCAGCCCGCGCCCACGCCCTTCGCGGACGAGGCGCAGATGCGCAGCGCGTTCGATGAGGCGGTCCGCTTCGAGCAGTCGCACGACGCCGCGGCGGCGATCGAGAGCTGGAAGCGCTTCCGGGGACGCGGTCCGACGCACGAGCTCGACGAAGAGGCCAAGCGCCACATCACGCGGCTCACGCTCGCGGGATTCAAGGACGTGCGCTGAGGGGCGGCGCATTGACCATCGGCTCATCGTCCTTCAAGATTGCGTCTGAATCACACTGAATTTCCAAAGGAGGGAGCGATGCCCAAGCTCGAGGGAACGAAGACCCACGGAAACCTGAAGGAAGCCTTTGCCGGCGAATCCCAGGCGAACCGGCGCTACCTGTACTTCGCGCGCCAGGCTGACATCGAGGGCCACCCCGACGTGGGCGGGCTCTTCCGTGACACCGCCGAAGCCGAAACCGGTCACGCCCACGGCCACCTCGATTTTCTCAAGGCCGTCGGCGATCCCGCAACGGGCAAGCCCATCGGCAGCACCAACAAGAACCTTGCGGCCGCCGTCGCGGGAGAGACCTACGAATACACAGAGATGTATCCGGGAATGGCCAAAACGGCGCGCGAGGAGAAGTTCGACGAGATCGCCGAGTGGTTCGAGACCCTGGCCAAGGCGGAGAGGTCCCACGCGGGCCGCTTCCAAAAGGCGCTCGACACCCTCGCCAAGCTGTAGCGCCCGCCGCGCACACCCAAAAGGCGCACCGCGCGCCGCCCGTGCGCGTGCGTGCGCGGAGGCCTCATGCAGGTCTCGCGGCCCGACCACCCGAGCGTCGAGCTCGGGTACGGTCATCCCGCCTATCTCGACCCCGCCGCGCTCGGCCGGGAGCTGCGGCGCGTGGCCGAGATTTGTCACCAGTGTCGCCGTTGTCTCCCGCTGTGCGGGTCGTTCCCGACGCTCTTCGACTTCGTCGATGCCAGCCCGAGCGAGGTGGCCGGGCTCACCGACGCCAGTCTCGAGCGCGTGAACCAGCTGTGTTTCCACTGCCAGCAGTGCTTCAACCACTGTCCCTACACACCGCCGCATGAATGGGACGTGGACTTTCCCGCGCTCATGCGACGGCAACAGCTCGCGCGCGTGGGGCGGGAGGGCATCCCCGTGCGGCGGCGGCTCACCACGCAGACCGACCTCCTGGGAAAGATCGGCTCCTGGGTGCCGATCCTCATGAACTTCGCAAACCGCAATCGCCTCTCTCGGATCCTCATGGAAAAGACGCTTGGCATCCACCGTGACTGGCTGCAGCCGCGCTACTGCTCGCAGACCGTCTCCCGCTGGTGGCGTCGCAGGCTCGCCGAGCGTCCCGCGGCGCCGGCGCGCTTCGCCGACAAAGCCACGCCTCGCCGGGCGGTGCTCTTCACCACCTGCTCGGTCGAGTACAGCGATCCCGCCGTGGGGCGAGCCGTGGTCGAAGTGCTCGAGCGAAGCGGGATCGCGGTGCAGGTGCACTATGCCCGCTGCTGCGGCATGCCCTTCACCGACACCGGGGACCTCAAAGCCGCGCGCAGGAACGCCCGCAGGAACGTCGCGGAGCTCCTCCCATTCGTCGAGCTCGGGGCCACGATCGTGGTGCCGGGCCCTTCCTGCTCGCTCATGCTCAAACATGAGTATCCCCGCCTGCTCGGAAGCGAAGAGGCACGGCGCGTCGCAGCGTCGACGCGGGATGTGATGGAGCACCTCTACGAGCTCGCCCGAGAGGGCCAGCTCGACCGCGCCTTCCCGGCACCCCTTGGCCCCGTCGCCTATCACGCGCCCTGCCACCTGCGCGCGCAGAACGTCGGGCTTCGCGCCCGGGACCTTCTGCAGCTCGCCGGTGCGGAGGTGACCCTCGTGGACGCATGCTCCGGGGTCGACGGCACGTGGGGCATGCAGGCGCGCTTTTTTGCCGAATCGCAAAAGGTGGCGCGCAAGATGGTGCGCGGGATCGAAGACTCCGGGGCTTCGGTCGTATCCACCGACTGTCCGCTCTCCGCATTGCGCATCGAGCAGGCGACGGGTCGAAGAGCGCTCCATCCCATCGTGCTCCTGGCGCGGGCATACGGCATCGAGCCGTGAGGCTGCTCGGGCGCGAGGAAATCGTCGGCCGCGATCGCTACGAGGCGCTGCGCCAGGATTACCGTGCACGCGTCATCGCCCTAAAGCGCGATCGGCGCGTCAGCGTGGGCGACCGCGTGACGCTCCTGTTCGAAAATCGCGAGACGCTGCGCTTCCAGGTCCAGGAGATGCTGCGGGTAGAGCGCATCGACTCACCGCAGGCCGTCCAAGCCGAGCTCGACGTCTACAACGAGCTCATCCCGAGCGCGGGAGAGCTTTCCGCCACTCTCTTCATCGAGATCACGGAGAGTGCTCGCATCAAGGCCGAGCTCGATCGGCTGCTCGGAATCGACAGGCATGTGGCGTTCGTTCTCGGCGAGGACCCTGGAGAGACGCGGGTGCGCGCGCAGTTCGACGCCCGCCAGATGGAGACCGACCGCGTCTCCGCAGTCCAGTACCTGCGATTTCGCTTCGATCCCATGGCCGCGGCGGGTTTCTTGGGCCTCATGCACTACCGATTCGGGCGGACGGTCTCGCTCCCGCTTCCCACCGAGAACTTCCGGCCGACGTCCCCACTCGAATCGATCGCCCAGAACCGGGCGCGCGACCTCCACACACTGGTGCTGCTCGACCTACGCCCCGATGAGGGGCGGTTCCTCCTCGCGAGGGAAGCACTGGCTCTGATCCGCGAGAGGGACCCTCTCGGTGACTTCGTTCGGGACTCGGACCGGGTCGCCGTCGTCGCGCGGGTCGGNNCGACCCGCAGCCGCTGCTGGAGCCCGAGGAGGACATGGCCGCGCCGTCGAGCGAGTGTCTGCTCGAGACGAGCGCGCTGCGAGTGCTGCGCCTGCCCCCCGGCTCCGTCGTGATCGTCGAGTGTCGCGTGCCCGTGTCGCTCGCAGAGGCCGATGCGGCGCTGCTCGGCGAGGTCCTAGCCGTCGTGCAGCGCTATCTACGGCAGCTCATCCGGGAATTCGGAGCGTGCCGGGTTCAGTGCGACGTCGAGAACGCCGAGTCGCCGATGC
>DOUU01000155.1:0-5275 GCA_003520425.1 Deltaproteobacteria bacterium | reverse complement strand
CCGCTCCCATTGTCAAAGTCGACGAGCCACAGGCCCTTCACCTCGAGGCCGAGCGCCTCCATCTCCCGCGCCCATCGCTCGACCACGCGCTGCACCTTGGCATCGAACTGCTGGCGCTGGGACGAAGCCGCGGGGCTTGCCTCGCGCTCGGCCAGGAGCGCGTCGACCGCTTTCACCGCGCGCTCCGTCCGCGATCTCACGTCGGCNNTGCGCCGCTTCGAGCGTCCAGCACTGCCGCGACTTGTCCCCCACTGCCGCCTCTCCTGTGCCGCCGCGAGCGCACCCGGTGAGCTCGCGCCGGTCAAGCCTAATCGATCTGCGCCCCTCGGGCCCAGGTGCCTCCGCACGCTCCCCCGCGCCCCGCTTGACGGGCCGAACGCCCACGGGTAAGCCCCGGCCCATGCCGAACGCCACGGAAGAGCCCGTTGTGCTCGCCAGCGCCTCGCCCCGCCGACGGGAGCTCCTCACGCGGGCGGGAGTGCGTTTTGAGGTCGTGCCGTCGAGCGTCGAAGAGCGCCCGCTCGCGGGAGAAGCGCCCCGAGCGCTTGCACTGCGGCTCGCCCGCGAGAAGGCCCTCGACGTGGCCCGACGCTTTCCTGCGTCTCCGCGCCGACTTGTGCTGGGCGCGGACACCGTCGTCGTCCTGGAGGACTCGGCCTTCGGCAAGCCGGCGGATGGCGAAGAAGCCCTGAAAATGCTGCGCCGCCTCGCCGGCCGCAGCCACCAGGTCCTGACCGCCGTGGCGGTTGTCGAGACCGACCGCCTCGAGCCGCGCTCGGTGTGCGTCGAGAGCACGGTCGTGATGCGCCCGGCCAGCGAAACGGAGCTGCGGGCCTACGTGGCCACGGGAGAACCCCTCGACAAGGCCGGCGCTTACGCCGCCCAGGGCGAAGGGCGGCGCCTGGTGGAGCGCATCGAGGGGAGCGAGACCAACGTGATTGGACTCCCGATGGAGGAGACGCTCGCGCTGCTGCGCGCGGCCCCGCGAGAGGCGGAAGCCGCGACCCGGACGGCCCTCGCCGAGCGGCTGCTTTCCGTGCGCACCCGCATGGCGAGCGCTGCGCAAAGGGTGGGGCGCGACCCCGGGGAGATTACGCTGATCGGAGTCAGCAAGCGCGTCGACGCCTCGCGGGTGGCCGAGGCGGTCTCGCTGGGGCTCACCGATCTCGGGGAGAACTACGTCCAAGAGGCGAGGGGGAAGATCGCCGCCGTGCGCGAGATTTTGCGCACGAGCAAGGTCCGGCAGGCGCCGCGCTGGCACGGCATCGGCCAGCTCCAGCGGAACAAGGCACGCGAGGCCGTCTTGCTGTTCGATGTGATCCTCGCCGTCGATCGGATCGAGCTGGCGCGAGAGCTCGATCGGCGAGCCGGCCAGGCAGGCCGAAGGCTCGAGGTCTTCCTTCAAGTGAATCTCAGCGGGGAACCGCAAAAAGGAGGCGTCCGGCCGGGCTCCCTCGACGAGCTGGCGGCGGAGTGTGCGAAGCTCACGCACCTTTCCCCGATCGGGCTCATGACCGTGCCGGCCGAGAGCCCGGACCCGCAGGCGGCGCGCCCCGCCTTCGCGGCGCTGCGCGAGCTGGCGCGGGGCCTGCGCGAGAACGCGGGCGGCGATCGTTTCGTCGCCCTCTCCATGGGAATGTCCCACGATTTCGAGGTGGCAATCGAGGAGGGGGCGACGCACATTCGCGTCGGAACGGCCCTCTTCGGGCCGAGGGAGAGCTAGCCATGGCCGCGATGCGCGCGCTCGTGGGGAAAAAAATCGCGTTTCTGGGAGGGGGCGCGATGGCAGAGGCTCTGATCGGGGGCCTTGTGGCGGCGGGGGTCCCGGCGGCGCTCCTGGGCGCCTCGGACCCCGACCCCGGGCGCCGCAAGCTCCTCGCCGAGGCCTTCGGGGTCGCGACGCATGCCGACAACGGCGATTCGGTCGCGGGAAGCGACCTCGTCGTCCTCGCCGTCAAGCCCTCGGTCGTGGAAGCGGCACTGCGCGCCCTGCCCGGCGGCGTGCTCGCAAGGCCGCTTTGGGTCTCGATCGCGGCCGGGGTTCCGATCGCGAAGCTCGCCGCCCTCTTGCCCGAAGGCGCCCGCATCGTGCGGGCGATGCCCAATACTCCTGCCCTGGTCCGGGCCGGCGCCACCGCGATTGTGGCGGGCGGGGCCGCGAGCCCTGCGGGCCGCGAGGCGGCCCTNNGCGGCCAGCGCGCTCTTCGAGACGGTGGGAGTGTGCTGGGAAGCCCCGAGCGAGTCGCTTCTCGACGCGGTGACGGGCCTCTCGGGCAGCGGCCCCGCCTACGTGTTCGTCTTTCTCGAAGCGCTTGGCGACGCGGGCGTACGCATGGGGCTGCCCCGGGAGGCGGCCTACCGGCTCGCCTTTCAGACCGTGCTCGGCGCCGCGAAGCTGGCCCAGGAGACCGGTCGCCACCCCGCGGCCCTCAAAGACCAGGTCACCTCGCCGGGGGGCACGACAATCGCCGGCCTCGAGCGCCTCGAGGCAGGCGGATTCCGGGCGGCGGTCTACGAGGCGGTGGCGGCCGCGACCCGCCGCTCCCGGGAACTCGGGGGAGGCTGAGCCGCCGGGCGGAGGGAACCTGTGTGGCCCCGGTCACTCAAGATTCCGGGGGGTTCGGTCGAACTCTTGCCGCAGAACGTGAGGAGACTCGATGCGCCTTACACCCCTCGACATCCAGAACCACCACTTTGCCCAGAGTTGGCGCGGCTACGACCCCGCGGAGGTCGAGACGTTCCTTCGGATGGCGGCGGAGGACTACGAGGCTTTGGTGCGTGAGCGCGACGCCCTGCGCGAGACGGTTCGGCACCTCGAGAGCCGGATCGGGGAGCTCGCCTCCCAGGAGCAGACCCTGCGGGAGACCCTGGTCACGGCGCAGGCTCTGGCCGAGGATCTGAAGCGCACGGCCATGAAGGAGTCTGAAGTGCTGATCGGCCAGGCCGAAGTCAAAGCGGAGAAGATCCTCGACGCGGCCCACCGTCGCGCTGCGAAGCTCGCCGAGGACATCCGTGAGATGAAGGGTGTCCGCTCAAGGCTGGCATCCGCCGTTCGGACGACGATCGAGACCCACCTTGCGCTGCTCGAGGGCCTGGCCGAGGAGCCTGCAGAGGATCCGCTCCTCGACGGCAAGGTCGCTTTCCTCACGCGCCCGACGCAGCCCAAGGCTGCCGGTGGAACCGGGGGCGCTTGACGGCCTCTGGGCGGAGCCCCAATTTTTCTCGCACTCAAACGGGGATCGCGTTTTGGATCCACGTGACCCCGCGAGCCAAGCGGGCCGGGGTGGGCGGGAGTCACGGTGATGCCCTGCGCGTGGCGGTGAGAGAGCCGCCACTGGAGGGCGAGGCGAACGCAGCGTGCGTTCGCGCGCTCGCTGCGGCCCTCGGGGTGCCAGCGGGTGCCGTGATCTTGGAGCGAGGAGCGCGAGGGCGACGCAAGCGCGTGCACGTCGAGGGTGAGCCCTCGGGCCTTGAGGCACGGATCCAGGCCCTCGCTTCGGACCGCGCGAGCTAGAGGAGAGCATGCCGACCTACGAGTACCAGTGCGAGAAATGTGGGCACGAGTTCGAGCGTGAGCAGCGCATCACGGACGACCCGATCAAGACCTGTCCGAAGTGCAAGGCTCCGAAGGCCAAGCGCCTGATCTCGACCACTTCGTTTGTGCTGAAAGGCGGTGGCTGGTACTCCGACCTCTACTCGAGCAGTGGCGCGAAAAAAGAGGCGAAAGACAAGGGCGAGGCCGCAGCGCCCTCGACGGCAGCCTCGGATGCTGCGGCGACGACAGGAGCCGACTCGAAGGCGGCGAAAAAGGACTCGAAGAAGAGCACCGCGGCCGCCTGACGCGCTCTCGATCCAGCGCGAGCTCCGTTATACTGCGCCCCGCTCTCCGGAGGCGCCCCCGAAATGCAAAGTGCAGCGCGCCAGAGCGTCGTCGTCGACGGCATGGCGCTCGCCCAAGAGCTTCGCAGCCAGATCGCAGCGGAGGTCGCCGAGCTCGTCGCTGCGGGGCGACGTCCACCGTGCCTCGCTGTGCTGCTCGTAGGCGACCATCCCGCAAGCGCCTCCTATATCCGAGGCAAGCACCGCGCCTGCGCCCGCGCGGGCATCAGCTCCCGCGACCATCATCTCCCGCAGGAGGCGAGCGAGCAGGAAGTGCTCGCGCTCGTCGACGCGCTGAACCGCGATCCGACCGTCGACGGCATCCTGGTCCAGCTGCCCCTGCCGCGTCAGATCCATGCGGTGACGGTCATCGAGGCCATCGACCCCGCCAAGGACGTGGATGGCCTGCACACGCGAAACGCAGGCCGTCTCATGGCGGGCCTGCCTGGGCTCCGCCCCTGCACTCCTCTTGGCATTCTCGAGGTGCTGGACCGTCACAAAGTGCCGCTCCTAGGCGCCCATGCAGTCGTCATCGGGCGCAGCGGCCTCGTCGGAAAGCCCGTGGCGCTCCTCCTGTTGGAACGGCACGCGACGGTCACGATCTGCCATTCCCGCACGCGCGACCTCGCCGCACTCGTCCGGGAGGCGGACGTTCTCGTGGCCTGCGCTGGAAGCCCGCTTCTCGTGAAAGGCGACTGGATCAAGCCCGGCGCGGCGGTGATCGACCTCGGCGTGAACATGGTGGACGGCCGACAGGTGGGCGATGTCGATTTCGACGCCGCCTTGGGTACAGCGGGCCTGATCACACCTTCTCGGGGGGGCGTGGGTCCCCTCACCATCACGATGCTGCTGCGGAACACGCTCGAAGCCTACCGGTCGCGCACGGGTCTCCCGCCGCGGGGCGCATGAGCGAGCAGAAGCGTACCCCCCTCTACGAGACGCATCTGCGGCTCGGCGCTCGCATGGTTGACTTTGCGGGATTCGCCATGCCTGTTCAGTACACCTCGATCCTCGAAGAGCATGCCGCGGTGCGCGAGCGGGCCGGGCTGTTCGACGTCTCGCACATGGGCCAGGCGCGCCTCGACGGTGCCGGCGCGGCGCAAGCGCTGGAGCGCCTGGTGCCCGGCGATATCCAGGGGGTGAAGCGCGGCCGCATGCGCTACACGCTCCTCACCNNCGTCTCGCACATGGGCCAGATCTATCTCTCGGGCTCGGGTGCCGTGGCCGCCGCGGAACGCCTCCTGAGCTGTCCCGTGGCGAGCCTTCCGCAGGGAGCCGTGCGCTACGGCCTCTTGTGCAACGAGACGGGGGGGGTGGTGGACGACGTCACCGTCTACCGTCTGGCCGATCATGCTGTCTTCTTGTGCGTGAACGCCGCCAACATCGAAAAGGACTA
>DOUU01000249.1 GCA_003520425.1 Deltaproteobacteria bacterium | reverse complement strand
ACGCCGCAGCCGGCGCCGCAATCCCCGACGGCGACCACCCACTTCGGTGCGGGTGTCGCCGCGTAGGTGCGCTCGAGCGCTTCGCGCATGTTGAGTGTCACCGGGCCAGTGACCAGCAGGAGGTCGGCATGGCGCGGGGAGGCGACGAAGCGCACGCCGAATCGTTCGATGTCGTAGAAGGCATTGCTGAGTGCATGGATCTCGAGCTCGCAACCGTTGCAGGAGCCCGCGTCCACCTCGCGGATCTCGAGACTCCGTCCGAGACGCCGTGTGACAGCGCCGCGTAGCGCCTCCCCCACTGCCTCCAGCGTCTCGGGCACCGCGGTCGCAACCGGCTCCGTGCAGGGCGTATTCAGGAGGTTCTTGAAGAGTCGCCGGCGCATGAGCGTCCTACAGGTCGTGTCCCGAGTACGAGCAGTTGAACGACTTGTTGCACAAGGGGAAGTCGGCGACGATGTTCCCCTCGATCGCCGCCTCGAGCAGCGGCCAGGTGAGCCAGGACGGATCACGCAGGTGGCAGCGCTCAATGAGCTGTCCTGTGCCTATGCGCACATAGGCGAGGATGTCGCCGCGAAAACCCTCGACGACGGCGGTGCTCTCGGTGCTTTCGCGGCTAGCCGCCGGCAGTGCACGATGCACGGGTCCGCCTGGAAGGGCGACAAGGGCTGACTGCAGCCACGCTAAACTGCGCTGCACCTCGAGGATCCGCACCCAGACACGCGCATCAACGTCACCTTCATCGCGTGCGGCGATCTCGATGGGTGCGACATCGTAAGGGGGATAGGGCAGGTGCACGCGCGCATCGAAGACACGCGAGGAAGCGCGGCCGACATATCCCGGGGCGGCGAACGCTGCGGCGAGCCTCGCGCTCACGACACCCGTGCCTACCGTGCGGTCCTGGAGCGAGGCGGTGTTGTCGTAAAGTTCGACCAGCTCCGGAAACTCCCACGCGAGCTGGGTGCAGAGCGCCCCGATCTCCTTCCGAGCATCACCAGTGAGATCCATCGTGACACCGCCCGGAACGATCCGATCCATCATGAGGCGGTGGCCGAACGCGTGGGCACATGTACGCAGTGTCCGCTCCCGCAGGATGGCGCATTCAGCGTGCAGCATCGCGAAGGCGGCATCGTTACAGATGGCGCCAATGTCGCCCAGGTGATTGGCGATCCTTTCGAGCTCCGCCATCACTGCGCGCAGCCAGAGCGCTCGCATTGGCACCTGCACATTGAGCGCGCTCTCAACGGCCCGTGCGAAGGCGAACGAGTACGCAACCGTGCTGTCACCGGAGACACGTGCGGCGAGCTGCGCAGCCCGATCCACGCTCGCACCGCTCAAGCTCCTCTCGATTCCCTTGTGCGTGTAGCCCAAGCGCTCCTCGAGGCGCACGACGGTCTCGCCGCTTGCGCTGAAGCGNNAAGTGGCCGGGCTCGATGATGCCGGCATGCACGGGTCCCACCGGAATCTGGTGCAAACCGGGGCCATCGGCTTCGAGGAAACGGTAAGCAGCCGCTTTGGCCGGCGGAACGGAGACTTCCGCCAAAGGCGCGTGGACCGCCCATCGGCCGTGGTCGAGCCAGGGGCGCCGATCGGGTAGACCCACCATCTCGAGGCCGAACAGATCCGAGATCGCCCGCTCAAGGCGTGAGGCGGGCGGATGGAAGAGCGCGAGGGAGGGGACTCTGCCCTCGTGCGCCGCGAGCGTTGCGATCTGCACCCCTCGGGTCGAGGGCTCGTACAGCGCGCAATGAACTACATCCCCGTCACCCCATTCGCCGAGCAGGTCGAGCTTGCCCTCGCGAAGCGCCTCGCCGATTTCGCGCCACCTGTCCGCGTGAACCGCGACGCGCGGCCAACCGCGATGAGTGGCGACCGGCGGGAGCTCTGCGAACAATGCTTTGAGCATGAGTTCAGCCTCTAACCGAGCAGACGCGCAACGTTACGGAACCAGGTGATCACGGTCCCGGGGAGATAGATCCCCGCTGTGGCGACCAGTGCCAGGTGCACGACCATGGGCGCGAGGCGCCAGGGGGAGAGTGCGTGACGCTTGCCCGTCTCGCCGAAGGCCAGTCCGTGCAGGCGTAGCGCCAGCGCACTGAAGGCGATGATGAGGCCGAGGCCCAGCAGGACAGCCAACCACGGCAGGCGCGCAAAGGTTGAGGTCACCAGCAGGAACTCACTCGTGAAGATCCCGAACGGGGGGAGGCCTGCGATCGCGGCCACCGCAATCACGAGCAGCCATCCGAGGAGCGGCTGGCTCTGCGTGAGCCCGCGGATGTCCTCGATCCGCTGTGTCCCCTCGAGCTGAGAGACGTAGCCCACGCCAAAGAAGATCGCAGACTTGGTGAGGCTATGCATCGTCATGTGCAGTAGCCCCGCAAAGCTTGCGAGCGGTCCACCGAGCCCGAACGCGAGCGTGATGATGCCCATGTGCTCGATCGAGGAGTAGGCAAACATGCGCTTGATGTCGCGGCGCCGGAAGATCATGAACCCCGCGAATACGAGCGACACGAGGCCCATCGTCACCATCATTGGCCCCGGGGAGAGCACCCGGGCATTGCCGGCCATGATGAGCTTGAAGCGCAGCAGCGCAAAGAGCGCCACGTTGAGCAGGAGTCCTGAGAGCACTGCGGAGATCGGCGTCGGACCTTCCGCATGCGCATCGGGGAGCCAGGCGTGCACGGGCGCAAGCCCCACCTTGGTGCCGTACCCGAGCAGCAGGAACACAAAGGAAAGATTCAAGAGTGCCGGGTCGAAGCTCCCCGAGCGGGGGACGAGGTGATCCCAGGCCATGGCCGTGATGCCCTGACCCAGGCGTTCCTCCGCAGCGAGGTACACGAGGATCGTCCCAAAGAGCGCGAGCGCGATGCCGACCGATCCCAGAATGAAATACTTCCAGGCGGCCTCGAGCGCCGCATTGGTGCGGTAGATGCCGACCATGACGACGGTCGTGAGCGTCGCAAGCTCGATCGCCACCCACATGAGCCCGATGTTGTTCGCAACGAGCGCCAGGTTCATCGCGAACATCAAGAACTGATACATCGCGTGATAGAAGCGCAGGTCGCGGGGCTTCAAGCGATGCGTCTCAAGCTCGTGTGCGATATAGCCGGCACTGAAGAGGCTCGTCGTGAAGCCAACGAGCGCACCGACAATCAGAAAGACGGTGTTGACGTCATCGACCAGCAGGTAGAGTGATGGCTGCGGCCGATGGCCATAGAGCGTCGCAGCACTGGTGAGAGTGATTGCGCAGAAGGCGACGTTGAGCGTCGCTGAGAGCCGGTAGCTCGGGATCGCTGCGAGGATCAGCGCGCCCGCGGCGGGNNACTATCAGAATCGCGGCCAGCGCCGTGAGGCTCAAGTCCACGCTCATGCCGCCTCTCCCGAGCTCTCCCCGCGCGACATGTCGAGCGCCTGCAGGTCCACCGTGTCGAACCGCTCGCGGATACGGAACAGAAAGATACCGACGACGAGGAAGGCGATCAGGATCGAGAAGCCGACACTGATCTCGACGACGAGCGGCATGCCGCGCGCACCGCTCGCGGCCAGCACCAGACCGTTCTCGAGCGACATGAATCCGATCACCTGGCTCACGGCATTGCGCCGCGTAATCATCATCAGGAAGCCGAGGAGCACCACCGAAAGTGCGAAGGCCAGGTCTTCGCGCACGAAGGCCCCTTCGGTCTGCGTGACCGGCAACATCACGACGATCGACAGGGCGACGAGCCCGATGCCGATGAGCATGGTCGGTCCGGTGCTGACCACCGCCTCGATCGTGCGGTGGATCCCCAAGCGCACGACGATGCGATGCAATGCCACGGGGATGATCACGCCCTTGAAGAGCAATGCGATGAGCGCGGTGATGAAGAGGTGCGGCGCGCGCTGCAGGTAGGCCTGCCAGCCCACGGAAAAGGCGAGCACGCAGGCATGAACGGCAAAGAAGTTCAGGAGCGCGAACATGCGGTCCTGGTAGAGCAGCAGGAAGCTCACGAGGACCATGGACCCCGCCAGGAGGTGGGCGATGTCACTATCGAGCGGAGTCAATGCGGTGCCCTCGAGACGAAGAGCAGCATCGTGCCCAGGAGCCCCAGCATGAGGGCGACGCCGAGGAAATCCGGTACACGAAAGACCCGCATCTTGGCGATTGCAGTCTCGAACACCGACAGCAGGAAGCCGAGGAGCGCAAGCTTTCCGACGTACAGGCCGAGGCCGAGCGCGTACCGGAAGAGGCCGGCTCCTGCGACGGCTGTGCCCCAGGGGACGAACACGCAGGCGATAAGGGACAGGTACAGCAGCAGCTTCACGAAAGCAGCCGCCTCGATGACCGCGAGATGCCGCCCCGAGTACTCGAGAATCATCGCCTCATGCACCATGGTAAGCTCGAGGTGCGTCGCCGGATTGTCGACGGGGATGCGGGCGTTCTCACCGATGGCGACGATGATGAGCGCGACGAGCGCTAGCGCGAGGGAGATGCTGAGCCCAGCGCGAGGACCGAGCATGAACGCCGAAATCGAGGAGAGCTCGGTGGAGCCGGCGAACAGCGACAAGGTGAAGACCGCCATGAGCATGGCAGGCTCCGCGAGGGTTGCGAACATCATCTCGCGACTCGATCCGATGCCTCCGAAGCTCGTGCCGACGTCAAGTCCCGCCAGTGCCAGCATGAAGCGCGCGGTGCCGAGGAGCGCCACGATCACGATGAGATCGGCGGCGGCACCGAGGGGGAGTCCGGTCGCAAACGTCGGCACGAGCGCCGCGGCGACCCAGGTGGTCGCGAAGATGACGTAGGGCGCGGCTCGAAACAGCCAGGAGGCGTTCTCGGCGACCACCACCTCCTTGCGGATCAGTTTCAGGAGATCGCGGTAGGGTTGAAGAACGGAGGCGCCCCGCCGTCTCAAGAGCCGCGCGCGCACTTTGCGCGTGACGCCCGTGAGGAGCGGTGCCAGGGCGAGCACCAGGATCACCTGTGCGAGCTGAGTGGGCCAGCCGCTCCTCATCGCCAGCCCCCGACGATGACGAGGAGCAGCACGAGCGCGGCGAACACGAGCGTCAGATAGCTGCGGATGGTCAGGAACTGCATCCGGTTCACGCGCTCGGTCACGGCATCCACGAAGCGCACCACCGGCACGTACAATGCCTCCCACAGTGTGTCGTGCAGGATCACTTCGAGACGCGCCGGACTCGAATCACCGGGCTCGGGCATCGCGACGCGCTCGCGGGCACGAAAGACGGCACTCCCGAAGACCCGTCGAATCGGCTGCGCGAAGCTTCCTGCGGTGTACTGAGTTGCAGGGCTTGCATCGGGAAACCCGCAGTCCCAGGGCGCCGAGCGCCGCAACGCATGGGAGGCAAATCGCCGCACCACCAGCGCCGTGATCGCGCCAGCAACGAGGATCATGGCCGCTACCAGCGCGCCATCGTAGGCACTGCGCGCAGGGTCTATGGGGACGATGCGCAGCCAGGGCTGCGTGGACTGAACCGCAAGGCGCGCTCCGAGGATCGTCTGCGTTACGGGGGCGAGGGCGTCGATGACGTAGCCCGGCAGGAGGCCGGCGACGAGACAGGCGAAGGCGAGAAGGAGCATCGCTCCCTGCGAGAAGCCATCCGTCTCGTGCGCAGTCGATGCGCTCGTCGAGCGCGCTCGCCCGAGAAAGCTCATTCCAAAGGCTTTCACGAAACATGTCGCGGCGAGCGCCGCCGAGCACGCGAGCGTCGCCCCGACCGCAGGCACGAGCAGCCGCGGTACCCACTGCGGGAGCTGCGGGCTCACGAGGATGGCTTGAAACGTAAGCCACTCGGACACGAAGCCGTTGAAAGGCGGCAGTGCCGAGATCGCGATGCAGCCGGCGAGGAACGTGACTGCGGTCACGGGCATTCGATGGATGAGTCCGCCCAGGCGCTCCATGTCGCGCTCCCCGGTGGCGTGGAGCACGGCGCCTGAGCCCAAGAACAGCAGACTCTTGAAGAGCGAGTGATTGAAGACGTGAAAGATCGCGGCGGTCAGTGCGAGCGCGGCCGCGGATTTGAGTCCCGTAGCCTCGAAGGCGAGCGCGAGTCCCAGACCGATGAATATGATGCCGATGTTCTCGACAGTGTGATAGGCAAGCAGGCGCTTCAGATCGTGCTCCATCAACGCATAGAGAACCCCTATAAGGGCAGAGATTCCGCCTAGCGCGGCTTCGATCATCGCGAGCTGCCAGTCCAAGGGGCCAATCAGGTCAAAAGTGAGACGGATAAACGCGTAGACGGCGACCTTCGTCATTACGCCGCTCATCAGTGCGGAGACATGGCTCGGGGCTGCAGGATGCGCCAAGGGTAGCCAGGCGTGCAGCGGCACAAGTCCGGCCTTCGATCCTGCACCGAGCAGCGCAAGTGCCAGTACAATAGCCGTGCCACCGTGTGAAAGGTGATGCAGCCGAATGGCGTCGAACGCGTAGGTGCCGTTCGGCCCTGCAAGAATGCCGAAAGCGAGCAGAAGTGCGACGGTCCCGAAACTCGCCATGATGACATAGACATATCCTGCCCGGATGTTTTCCTTATCGCGGTCGTCGCTCACCACGAGCGCCCACGACATCAGCGACATGAATTCCCAGGCGAGCAGA
>DOUU01000106.1 GCA_003520425.1 Deltaproteobacteria bacterium | reverse complement strand
CGCTCTGCTCGTCCGACACCGATCCACCTCGCTGTGGGCCCGGGGCCCGGGGCTGGGGCGGCAACATACCCTTTGAGGGACGGCGATGCCGCTTGATCCACGGATGCGCCTGTGCGCGCAGCTCCGCCCAAAGACCTGGCGCTCTGTTCCTTAGGAGCTCGCGCCCGTCTGACCGCGCTGCTCACTTTCTCGGCGCAGCCTCGTCTCGCGCAATGCCCCGCGCGTGAGCCAAAGCGCAGCCAGCGCCGAGATCGGGGCACAGATCCGATTGAACAGGATCGACTTGGTCTCTGGGTTGAGCCAGCCATCGTACGAGAACCAGAGCGCGAGTCCGCTCAACAAAATCGGCAGGAGCCAGGGATTGTCGAAGGGCGTCGGCGCAGGCTGCTTGTCGTTCGCGGCCTTGCGGCTGGGCTCAGGATCGAGGCTCTGCTCACGGTCGAAATTGGAGGACGGTTTGGGGGTAGCCATCGGGCAGACTATAGGCGGCGAGCTTGGGGGCTCGCTACGGTCTCCCGCGGTGGCGCTGCGGGCCGTTCTCTTCGATCTGTTCGACACCCTCGTCGATCTCCACATGGACCGACTTCCGGAGATTCAGCTGCGCGGGCGCCGCATGCGTTCGACTTTCCCGTTTCTCTACGAGGCTCTGCGCAGCCATCTTGGCTCCGTGCTGTCGTTTGAGGCGTTCGCCGACGCGCTGGCCACCGTCGACGCGGAGCTGCATCGCGTGATGCAGGCGGAACAGCGCGAGGTCCCGACCCGTGAGCGCTTCGGTTTGCTCGCCCGCCGTCTCGGTCTTGAGGTGCCGGAGGTGCCGGAGCTCCTCACGCGGGTTCACATGGACCAGGTGGTCCGCTGTGTGAGCGTGCTCGATCACCATGCGCCGCTCCTTGCTGGCCTCCACAGCGGGCTGAGACTCGGCATCTGCTCGAACTTCAGCCACACTCCGGCCGCGCTGCGCGTCGTCGAACAGGCGGGGCTCGCGCCTCATCTTGACGCAGTTGTCGTGTCGGAAGAGGTCGGTGTGAGAAAACCTCGCAAGGAGATCTTCGACGAGGCACTTCGACGCCTCGGCGTGAGCGCCGCGGAAGCCGTACATGTGGGCGACAACCTCGCGGCCGACGTTGCCGGTGCCGCCGCGCTCGGCATCCGAACGCTCTGGCTTACGCGTTGCGTGCGCGACACCCACGCGGCGCTGCGCGACTACACCGGGCCCTGGCCCGCAGGCCGCATGCGCGACCTCGCGGAGCTCCCCGGCATGCTCGCGACTCTCTAGCGCTGCGACGGCCGGCCGGACTCGCTCCCAGCGCCCTTCGGCGCGACGTTCGGTCATCCAGCTCCGAGAAGGGAGCGGATGCGGGCAACCGAGCTCGGGGAAGGTGACAACGATCACGGACAAAGATCGCGGCCTGTGGCGAAATCGCGAGGTGCCCCCCGGTGATCGTCTGACGGCGCGGAGCGCTGCCGTCGGAGGGCAAGTCATGACGGCACGCGATCCGGGAGGGGCCGGAGCGATCGCGCACCGCCCGCGCTCCTCGCACACGAGACGACAAAGATTCCGCGATCGGCGCCAGCGTGCGCAGGTCTGTCGCGCGCTCTTGGCGCGGATTGGGCTCGCCGACGCTTGGACGAACGACGGTCCAGCGCTCGAATCGCCGGCCGATTTGCGTCGCGCCCTCGAGCGGGTCAAGCCCGGGGCACTCACGCTCCTGCTGCTGTGCTGGGCGGTATGGGACGAGACGGCGAGCCTGGCCTTTTCCGATGTGTTCCGCCTCGACGAGCGGGAGTTGGGACTGGTGGGCGACCTGCTGAGCTCCGTTTCGCAAGGGCCCGAGGAAATCGACCGCTGGATCTCGCGCTGCGCGCAGCCGAGCTAAGCGGCGGCTCAGAGATTTTCGAAGAAGTCGTTGCCCTTGTCGTCCACCACGATGAAGGCCGGGAAATCTTCCACCTCGATTCGGAAGATCGCCTCCATGCCGAGCTCGGGGTACTCGAGCACCTCGACCTTTCGGATGTTGTTCTGAGCGAGGATCGCTGCGGGACCCCCGATCGAGCCCAAGTAGAAGCCGCCGTGCTTCTTGCAGGATGCCGTCACCGCTTTCGAGCGGTTGCCCTTGGCGAGCGTGATGAGACTTGCACCGTGGCTCTGGAAGAGGTCGATGTAGGAATCCATCCGCCCCGCGGTCGTGGGACCGAAGGAGCCTGACGCATAGCCGGACGGTGTCTTTGCGGGGCCGGCGTAGTAGATGGGATGGTCCTGGATGTAGGAGGGCAGGCCCAGGCCCTGGTCGAGCCGCTCCTTGAGCTTCGCGTGCGCGATGTCGCGCGCGACGATCATCGGGCCTGTCAGCGACAAGCGCGTCTTGATCGGATAGCACGACAGGGTCGCGCGGATCTCGCTCATCGGACGTCGAAGATCGATCTTCACGACCTCGCCGGCGAGCTCGGCACCGCGGACTTCGGGCAAGTACTGGGCGGGGTTCATCTCCAGCTGCTCGAGAAAGACGCCCTCGCGCGTGATCTTCGCCTTGGCCTGGCGATCGGCGGAGCAAGAGACGCCGATGCCGACCGGACAACTCGCGCCGTGTCGCGGCAGGCGGATCACCCGCACGTCATGACAGAAGTACTTGCCGCCGAACTGGGCGCCGATTCCCGTCTTCGAGGCCAGCGCAAAGACCTTCTCTTCGAGGTCGGGATCGCGGATCGCGTGGCCGAGCTTGTTGCCCTGCGTGGGGAGGTCGTCCAGGTAGCGGCAGCTCGCGAGCTTCACGGTCTTGAGGGTGAACTCCGCCGAGGTGCCGCCGATCACGATGGCCAGGTGGTACGGAGGGCATGCCGCGGTCCCGAGGCTGCGGAGCTTCTGGTCGATGAACTTGAGGAGGGACTCCGGGTTGAGGAGCGCCTTCGTCTCCTGGAACAGAAAGCTCTTGTTCGCGGATCCCCCGCCCTTGGTGATGAAGAGGAAGTGGTACTCGTCTCCTCTCACCGCATAGAGCTCGATCTGCGCCGGCAG
>DOUU01000026.1 GCA_003520425.1 Deltaproteobacteria bacterium | reverse complement strand
GGGATCGGGCGCCGCACGCTCTACTCGAAGATGGAGCGGCATGGGATTAGCCCGACCTGGAGCGTCTGGGGTTCGAACGGCAACCTGCGCTAGCGGCGAGCCCCCGGGATCGCCGCGGACGGCCTCTCCAACACGCACCCTGTTTCTCTCGCACCGGGCCCCTCGCACGACGCCTGTGCCCCATCCATCCCGCGANNCTGAAAAGAGAAGGGCGCGGCGGATCGCTCCGCCGCGCCCGTTGGACTGCGCCCGCTTCGGCCTCTAGAACTTGTAGAGAATCTCCGCTCCGGCCACCAGCTGGTGGTTGTAGTTGAACAGGCCGTTCGTCTGGTTGTTGATGTATCCGACCGGGAAGCTGCCGTGCGTGCTCACGCCATCGATATTCGAGAGCGCGTCCCAGCGGACCTCGATCTTCGTAATGAGCTGCTGCGTGATCGAATAGTCGATCGTCCCGGTGAACTCATACACCTTGGCGTTGTCGTTCGGCCAGCCCAGCATTCCCGCAGCCCCGCCAACCTGCGTAAACGTCCCGCCGGCTGTCGGCACCACGGTGCAGAAGAACCCGGTCTGGCTGCAGAAGAAGCTGCTGTGGTCCTGCACATACTCGCCGCGGATGCTGACCCCGAGGCGATCCGTAATGGCCTGGCGGCCGGAGAGCGCGACGCCCCAGGCATCCGGGCTGTACTGCGGGCCTGGCCGCGAACCCGGAACGAGGGTGTTGGAGACCATGCCGTTGAGAATCGCGTAGTCGGCGTTCAGCGCCAGCTCCGGCCCCTTCTCGAAGGGCTTGATCTTGCCGATGAAGTCGAGCGTGGTGCGGGTCTGATGGTCGCTGCCCGTCGTCTCCGGACCCCAGAGAGCGTTCACCTGGACGGACCCGATATCGGCGGTGAGCCCCACATGGGCGAGGATGCTCTTGCTCTGGTTGTTGTCCGGCTCGTTCTGGCTGTTGCCGTCGATCGGGCCTCCGAAGCCATTCACGCCGCCAATCGCCCAGTCGAGGCCGTTGTCGTAGGTCTTCGAGAGAAGGACGCCGATGTGGTTGATGGGCTGGAACAGCGAGAAGAGGAGGCTGCGCGAGATCTGCCAGTTGTACGGAGCCTGCGCAACCTCATTTCCGAGCAGCGTCCCGAAGGCACCCGCCTTGAGCGTGAGGTCACCCCAGGGAATCAGGTACTGCACATAGGCCTGGTCGAGATACACCGCGGTCAAGTTGTTGCAGTTCGTGCGTGACGGATTCTGCGTCCCGTTGGGAATCACGATCAACTGTGAGCCAGACGGCGTCTTGACCGTCGCGACCGTGGGCGAGTTCGAGCCGCAGGCGGATCCGTTGTTGAACTGATTGATGATGCTCGCAATCTGTCCGAATGCGATGTCGGCCCGGAAGCCCGCGCGGGCTTCGGGGCTGATCGGCCGCTCGAGCTCGAACCACAGCTGCTCGAGGGAGAAGCTGTTGGCGTCGGGGTTGAACGGGTTCGCGCCCCCGCCCGTGTTGGCATTCTTGAGGTTCTGGCCCGCAGGGTTGTTGGCGTTGTACCAGTAGCCTGCGCTCACCCAACCACCGATCGTGAGTGTGTCTAAGAACGACGCGATCTTCGAAGAGCCCTTCGTGTTCGCGATCCCTGCGCGATCGATGATCTGCTGCTGCTCTTCCGACTTCTTCTCCGTGGCTTGGAGCTGATCGGTGGTCGCTTGCAAGCGGTCTTCGAGCTGGTTCATCCGCTGCTGCATTTGGTTCAACTGATCTTGAACTTCATCGGCAACGGTCACCTGCGGTGCGCTCAGCGCGCCGAGCGCCGCCAAGGTCAAAAGTTTGCGATGCCATCGCATGTGAGTCCCCCCTCCACGGGTTGTTAACGCACTTCTGCCATCACGAACAAGGGTCGTGGCTTCGCCGATGTGCAATCGGCTTGCCACCGCATGCTTTAAGTACATGATCGCGCAGCACTTCGCAGCCGGAAAGATGCCAGATTCCGCGCCAACGCGTGCCTATTTCGCTGACAAGCGCGTCTACACCGGTCAGATGGGGGGCGTGGCGTGGCGCCACAGGGCATGCTCGTCGAGAAAAGTGAGGGTCCTGGGACACGGGGGAGTGCTACGGCGCCGTGCCTCGGCCAGCCAGCGCAGATCCGCTGCAGTGTCGAGGTCGAAGCCTGCAGGCAAAAGTCGTGCCCGCAGCCCGAGGCTTGCGGCGCTGGCAAGGGCGTCCGTCAGCACAGACGCTGTGCTCATGGGACGATGAAAGAGTGCCGGCGCCGGCCTGCGCAGCCCGATCAGGTTGTAGCCGCCATCGCGGTCTGGGGAAATCACCACATCTGCGGTCTCAAGCTCCACGAGAGCGGCTTCGATCGTGCTAAGGCCAAGGGCAGGGCTATCGCTTCCCCGCAGGAGGATCGGGCTGAATCCGCCGGCTGCAGCTTCGGCAAGCGCCCATCGCATGCGCTGGGCCAGATCGTGCCCATGCTGGGCAATGATGCGAAAATTGGGCGGCGCGCGGCGCGCGATCTCTGCGCAGGCTTCGGGGGGATGGACCGCGACGGCTGCGTCGAGCTTGAGCTGTTTTGCAATCTCGGCCGTGGCGTCGAGCACGTCATCGAGCAGGCAGGCGTAGAGCTGTGCGGCCTCGGACGGCGAAAATGGCGGCGTCATGCGCGTCTTCACGAGCCCGGGCCGGGGCGCCTTGGCAAAGACGAGGATCACACCCTTCACGGCCCGGCCGCAGGCAAAGGCCCGACGAAGGGCAACGCGACCACCCGACCCTTTGCGGCTCCGATCGCGACCACGGTGCCGGGCTCCGCGTGGGGGCGGCGGACGAAGCCCAGGGCGATCGGTCCGGCCGCCGGCGAGAGCACCGCGCTCGTGATCTCGCCCACCACCTCGCCGGCGACCTGGACCTTGTCGCCGCGCCGGAGCGCGCTTCCCGCATCCGCCGCGATTCCCACGAGCAGGTGGGCGACCTGCCCTCGCGAGCGAAGACGCGCGATGATCTCCTGTCCCGTGTAACAGCCTTTCGTGTAGGAGATCGCACGCTCCAGGCGCGCCTCCGGCGGAAGGACGTCCTCCGAGAGCTCTGCATGAAGTCTCGGAATCCCGGCTTCGACGCGCAGAATCTCGAGCACCTCGTCATCCCCTACCACAAGCCCATGGCGCGCACCCGCCGCAAAGAGCGCCTCTCGCACCGGGCCAAGCGCCGGGGTGGGTCCGGGCACGAACAGCTGCAGCCCGCGCTCCCCGGTAAAGCCGAAAGCGCACAGGATGACGTCCACGCCGGCGATCCGCGCGGCCACGCACGCGTCGGGGCAGAGCGCGGAGGTCGCCCCCCGATCCGCGGGCGAGACGAGTTCGCACACGAGGGAGAGCGCCTGCGGCCCCTCGATGCCGAGGCGTCCGATCTCGCCGCTTCGATCTGCGAGCCTGACATCGTCGGCGATGATCAGCTTGGCGAGGCGCTCGCGGACGGCGGAGAGCGCGGCGTGCGGGAGTTCCAGCCAAAGCTCCTCGGGTCGCAAGAGGACGTGGAGGTCCGCGACGATTCGGCCCTGGGGGGTGAGCAGCGTCGCATAGCAGCCCGATGCTCGGGGACCGGGCTCAAGCCGCGAAACGTCGTTGCTGATCATCCCATTGAGCCAGCGCGTGCGGTCGCCCCCCTGAACCGCGAGCACTCCCCGCGTGGGAAATTCGAACAGACCCGCGCCCCTTCGCACCTGCGCGGCTGCGTCCTGCGCCTGCACTAGCGCGCCTCCCTCCCGGGCGGGCCCGAGGGCTGCAGGCCCTTTGCGGGTGCGGGGGGGAGGAGCAGGGGGCCGTAGAGCGCCTCGGCCCGCACTTCCTGTTGCTTGCGCCACTCCGCAAAGCGGGCGCGCGCCGCGTCGCAGTCGTGCTCGTTGTCGATGTCGACGGCACACCCGCCGAGGTCGGTCACCACGAACCGCACCGAAGCGGAGACCAGCGAGCCCAGCGTGGCCTCGACCCGCGCCATGGGGATCAGGCGGCGCAGCCAGTCTGCAAGAGTGCGCAGACCCGAGCGGTCCGCCAAACCGGCAACGTGCATCAGTGCGTAGTAGAAGAGGATGCGCAGCCCGCCCGCACGCAGCAAGCGGAGCGCGAGGCCCAGGACCTGTCCCCACTGCCGCTGGTGGCGGTGCTCGTACATGTCCTCGATGTAGTGACGGTTCACAAGGCGCGCAGGCTTTGCAAGATGCAGGTTGCTCTGCCGGAAGCGGCCCTCTCGGAGGTTGAAGTACGCCATGCGAATGCCCGGCTCGCCGCCCGTGGGGTAGAAGGGTGTCATGGACTCCTCCGTCACGAGTCCTGCGGCGTAGTCGCAGCCGAGGCTGATGCCGCGGCGGATGAACTCCGAGATCTCTTGCGCTGTCGCGAACGGGAGATCCGCGGAGAGATAGAGGACGCGCTGGTCGAGGTCGCTCCCGATCGGATCGCGGCCCTCGGGCGGCGCTCCCGGCAGGGCGCGCCGGAAACTCTGCCAAGCGTTCTCGTAGAGGTTCCGGAACTGCGGGACAAGATGCACCGGCTTGCGGATCTCCGCGGCGACNNGCGACGTCCTCGCGGCCAAGAGCAGCGGCGAGGCGGTCGGCATCGCCCACCACCCACACCTCCGAGATCTCGGGAACACGCTGCAGCGTCGCCACCACATGCGCGACCAGGGGCCGGCCCCCGACCTCGAGGTAGACCTTGCTCTCTCCGTGGACGGCCTTCGCCGCCCGGCGGTCGCCAGCCGTGACGATCGCCGGGACAGCTCGCGGCTCTTCGCGCACGCCTGCCTCCGAGTTCCGGGCTCTCTAGCGGGGATGCTCGTCGAGGATGAAGATCACGCGGAGGGTGACCAGGAACTCGGTGATCTTGCCGTCCTCCACGCGGGCTTTCTCCTCGACGACCTGAAGCCCGGTGATGTTGCGCACTGTCTTGCGTGCACGCTCGAAGCCCCGCTGGATGGCATCCTGCCAGCCGATGGGCGAGGCGGCGGTGATGGTCGAGACCGACGCGATGGCCATAGGGCGATGGACTCCCTACCAGTGGAGAACCGTCTCGGGTGCCATGTCGAACACGAGTCGCAGCCGCACGCGGTACTCGGCGATCTCGCCTTCTTGAATCTTGACTCGCTTCTCGATCACTTCGATCCCGGTGATCCCGCGCAGCGTGCGATTCGCTCGGGCGATCACCTCCCTTGCGGCCTGCTCGAAGCCCTCGGGCGACGACCCGATCAGCTCATTGACCTTGCTCACCCACATGGGCGCACGAGGTGGGCGTACTCGACGCCCGCCTTCTCCTCCATCCGCACCGAGCCCTCGTCGACGAGGATATCGAGATGGCCGATCACCTCCGAGAGCACGAGAAACAGCTGCGTCGCGTAGTGGCGCGGGAACATCTGAGTCGCAAGATCGAAGGCCGTGCGCGGCGCGCCGCTCAGCATGCGCGCGAGCTGCAGCGCCCTTCGCTCATGGTGCAGGCGGTACCCGGCGACGAGCTTGCGATGGTCGAGGATCACGTCCCCATGCGACGGGAAGGTGATCGCGCACTCCAGCGCCTCGACCTTACGGAGGGACTGCATGAACCGAGCCAGGCTTTTCGGGCGCGGTTCGCCTTCGCGCTTGGGAAAGGAAAGTAGAGGGACGGGCGAGATGTCCGTGAGCAGATGGTCGCCGGAGAAGAGCGCCCCTGTGTCGCGCTCGTAGAAGACGATGTGACCTTCGCAGTGACCCGGCGTCTCCAGGACCTCGAGGGTAAAGTCGCCGATCTCCACCCGATCGCCCTCGGCGAGAACGACGTCCACGTCCATCGGATCCTGGAGCTGTTTGGAGATCTCTCTCATGCCCCCATCGCTCCGCGCGAGTTCGGGGGGCACTCCCCAGCGATGGAAGGCGGCGAGGATCCGCTCGTCGCGCTGTGCGGAAGGCGACCAGTGGGTCTTCATGCGCTCGGCTTCAGCCTCCGAGGCATAGACGGTGGCGCCCGAGATCTCCCGCAGGCGAAGTGCCTGTCCGTAGTGGTCCATGTGGGCGTGGGTCACGAGGATCCGCCGCACCTGCTCGAGGGAGTAGCCGTACTCCTTGAAGCCCTTGCGCAGGGCGTCAAAGGCGGCGGGCGACTTCACCCCGGTATCGATGAGGGTGAGCTCGCCCCGGCGGGTTCCATCTTCGATCAGGTAGGAGTTGATATCCCCTACCGGGAGCGGGGTGGGAGTCGGGATCCGCATCACCCGGCCGAAGCGGTGCTGGTTGGCGTAGCCGATGGGGCTGCCGAGCGCTCTCGTCTCCGTCATCGCGTTCCTCGCCGTCGATCCTACTCCGCCCCCGATGGCCGATCCACCGGCCCACCCTGCGAGAGGACCGGGCTCAAGCGCCACCGGAAAGTCGCCGATCGCAGCGAAGGGCGCGCCAGACGCGGCGCCTTCGAGGAGCAATGCGCGTTCTCTGCCTCACCGTGGGTCCCGATTCCGAGCCGAGCAGCCGCTTCCGCATCCACCAGTGGCTGGAGCCCCTGCGGGCGAGCGGCATCGAGGTCGAGGTCCGGCCGCGGGCGAGTCGCCGCTACCTGGAGCTTGGGTATGGGGTCCATGAGTTTCCGGGCCCCATTCGAGCCGGCTGGACCGCATTCCACTTCGCCCGCGTATGCATCCGCCGGTTGCGGGATCTGTGGGATGCGCGGCGCTACGACCTTCTCTTGCTCCAGAAGGAGACCTTCCCCTTCGGGATGGAACGCCTCCTGTCCTTCTTCGGTCTTCGCCCTGTCTTCGATATCGATGACGCGATCCAGCTAAGACCTGACCTGGCCCACGGCATCGGGCACCGACTTCAGGCGCTCGCAGATTTCGTGACGCGCCGGGATCGCGCGCTCCCCTCGCTTCTCTCGCGCTGCCACAGCGTGCTTGCGGGGAGCCCAAACCTCGCGGCCTATGCCCGCAATCACTGCGAACACGTTCGCCTGCTTCCGACGGTGGTGGAGACGCGGCGCTACCGGGTCCGTCCGGTGGAGCGCACGGGGCCTCTCACCCTCGGATGGATCGGGGCTCCCCCCAACGTCGTCTACCTCGAGCCCTTGCGACCGGTGCTGACCAAGCTCGCCGAGCGCTTTCCTTTGCGCCTATTGCTCATCGGCCCCGCCCGCTTCGAGTGCCCGGGGGTGGAGGTCCGCTGCCACCCATGGAGACACTACGAGAGCGTCGAAGAAGAGGTGGCTGACCTCCATCAGTTCGATATCGGCCTCATGCCCCTGCGAGACGATGCCTTCGCCGCCGCGAAGTGCGCGCTCAAGGCGATCCAATACATGGCGTGCGGGATTCCCGTGGTCGCAAGCCCGGTGGGCGTGAATCCCGAGGTCGTGGGCGACGGTGTTTGCGGCTACCTCCCGCGCTCGCAAGCCGAGTGGTACGAGCGCCTTTCCCAGCTGCTTCAGGATCCCGACCTGCGCCAGCGCCTGGGAGAGGCCGGGCGCGCCCGCGCCGAGGCGCGCTATTCCGTATGCGCCGCCCTTCCCACGCTCGTAGAGGCGCTCCGCGAGGCCGCCGCGGCACAGCCGGGGAAGCGCCGCACGAGCCCTTCAATGATCATCTCGACGGCCTCCGCGCGGGAGAAGTTCCCCGTGTTGAGCGAGAGGTCGTAGAGCACGGGATCGTTGGGATCACGGCCGAAGTGATGGCGCAGGAACGCAAGCCGATCGGCGTCCTCCGCTTCGAGGAGTCGCAGCACTTCACCCTCCGGCCTCTCTCGTGCTCTCGCGAACCGCGCCGCGCGCACCTCGCGCGGCGCCACCAAGAAGACCCGCAGCGCCTGCGACGGCGGCAAGATGAAGCTCGCTCCCCGGCCCAAGATGACCGCGCCACCCCGCTCTCCGAGGGTTGCAATGACGCGGACCAGCGAGCTTAAGTACTCGACCTCGGTCACCGCGCGGCCCCGGAGCGCATCGACCGCGTAGCGCTCGATCACATTCCGCACGTGCTCGTCCAGACCCTCGACGAGACGCCGTGCGACCCCCTGCTCTCGGGCGATCTGCTCCACGATTTCGATTCCGAAGTAGCCGTAGCCGAGCCGCTCGGCGAGCTCGCGCCCGATCATGGCGGCACCGGAATGGGGAAGCCGGGAGAGGGCGATGCAAGGATTCGGGGGCGCCGCTCGGGGGGATGCGCCCTGCACCCGCCAGAATCTCACCTGGCGCTCGACGAGCTCGTGGATGCCATGAGCCATGGGCTTTGACCTCCTTCTCCTTCGCCTTTGTCCCTCGCACGTAGACGCCTGCTGCCAAGGGTAACCTTGGCGACGGGTCCGCGCGGGGGCGAACGCGACGGGCTGCCCCCCCCCCAGGGGACAGCCCGCCGTCGGAGAATCCAGGTGGTGGAGCCGAGCGGGATCGAACCGCCAACCTCTGCGTTGCGAACGCAGCGCTCTCCCAGTTGAGCTACGGCCCCAAGGCGTGTGGGCGGCCACGGTAGGCCCGGCCCCGGGGTCCGTCAACGAAGCGCGAAATTTGGAGAATTGGCGCCCGCGCACGCTGGACGCCGGGCAACGCCCGGGGCAGGCTAGGGGCGTGATCGAGATCCGCTGCATTCTCGTTCCCGTCGACTTCTCGCCCAACGCGCCTGCGGTCATCGAGTGGGCCGCCCACCTTGGGAAGGAGCATCGCAGTCGGCTGATTCTCCTTCACGCCTATCATCTCCCCATCGACTTCCAGCAGCTCGAGGCCGCGTACCTTCCTCGGGACTTCTGGGCGAACGTGAAGAGCGAGGCCGCGGCCGCGCTGGAGCGCTATGCCGAGCCCCTTCGAGCGCGAGGGATCGAGGTGGAATGCATGGTGCGCGAGGGGTATCCCGCAACCGTGATCGAAGAAGAAGCGGCCCGCAGCCGAGCCGATCTCATCGTGATCGGGACCCGCGGCCTCTCGGGTCTAAAGCACCTTCTGCTGGGCAGCATCGCCGAACGCGTGGTGCAGCGCGCGCCCTGTCCCGTCCTCTGCGTGAAACCGAGCAGCTAAGAGCGAGGGCTCTCCTCAGGCGATGCCGAGCTGGCGGTCGACGGCCTCGGTGTCGAAGTTCTCGAACTTCAGGATGCCGAGGGATTCGAAGGCCGAACGCACGCGGGGGGTCAGCAGCCCGAGGCGCCGAATGTTCGGCACGACCCGCATGAAGAGCAACTGGCGGAAGAGCTGCATCACCGGCGATGCGAGAATCACCTCACGCCCAGCCTTCGCATCGAAACCGAAGTAGCGCAGCACATCCTCGCCGATCAGACGGTCTCGCATCAGCTCGCAGGCCTCGATCGTGAACTCCTCGCGATCGCGGCGCTCGGACTCCGGCATGTCGGTGTAGAAGTCGCGAAGCGAGAGCACGCCGAAGGCCACGTGACGCGATTCGTCTCGCATCACGTAGCGGATGAGCTCTTTGATGAGCGGCTCACGGGCCATCTGGTACAGGTTCGCGAAGGCCGCCATGGCCAGCCCTTCGACCAGGATCTGCATTCCGAGATACTTAAAGTCCCAGCGCGAGTCCGTGAGAATCATGTCGAGGAGCTTTTTCAGGTTCTCGTTGATCGGCCACTCCCATTCGAGCTTTTCCCGAAGATAGCGGCTAAACACCTCAACGTGTCGGGCCTCGTCCATGGTCTGGCTCGCAGCGTAGTACTTGGCGTCGATCCAGGGCACGGCGCCGACGAGCTGAGAAGCGGTCATGAGGGCGCCTTGCTCCCCGTGCATGAACTGAGAGAGCGACCAGGAGAGCTGTGCGTGCTGGAAGCGGGGAACCTCCTTCGGGTCGAGCTTGCGGAAGGGCGCCCAGTCGGCGAGAGGATTGAACGACTGGGGAATGATCTCGCTCTCCGGATCGACCGGTGTCTCCCAGGGGAGCTGCTCGGTTCCGTTCCACTGCTCGCGCTTCGCCTTCTCGTAGAGATCCCTTAGGCCCTCCTTCGCGCTGGCGTAGTTCCAGACGTAGCTCGTATCGAAGGAGGTGAGGATCGTGTCGAGTTCGGAGTCGGTGGATCCACTGTGCGGGGAGGTGGAAGCGAGCGTCGGGGGCATGATTCCTCCTGGGAGGAGCCGAGGGGATCCCCTCGGGGTAAAGATCGAATGGGGGCCAGAGGCGGAAACGACGAGGCAGCATAATACGAATCCGAGGTCGCATTCAACTTATTTTTGCCCTGGATCTCAGCCCTTATAGAATGGAAGCCATGCCCGTCGCGAAGCCCCGGCCGAGCCGCGCTCCCCGCACCCCCCAGCAGGCAAGGAGCCGCCGCACTCGGGAGCGCATCCTCGAAGCTGCAGTCGCCTGTTTCGAAGAGACGGGCTACGACGAGACCACGACGACGCAGATTGCCCGCCGGGCGAATCTCGCGGTGGGGAGCCTCTACGGCTACTTCCGCGACAAGCGCACCATCCTGCTCGAGTACCTCCACGAAACGGTGGAGGAGATCGCGGAGCTTGTGGTCCGGGAACTCGATCCCGAAAAATGGCGTGGGCCGGACCTGCGCCCGTCTGTAAGGAGCCTTGTGCGCAGGGTTGTCGATGCCCAGACGATCCGTCCGGGGGTGCAGCGCATTCTGTGGGAACGCTTTTTCAAGGACGCGGACTTTCGGGCGGTGTTCTTGCGGATCGAGACCCGGGTTCGCCGTGCCCTCGAGACCCTGCTGACAACGCTTCTTGCGGACGGCCGGGTGCGCATTGCCGAACCCACCACCGCAGCCTTCTTGATCCACTCCGCGGTCCAGTGGACCACGGTTCGGCTCACGCTCGGGGATGCGCAGGTCGACACCGACGCCGCGATGGACGGCGTGGCGGACTTGGTCTCCCGCTTCTTGTTTGAGAGCGATCCCAAGATGTGACGCAAACGCCGTGGCGAGCTCATGGGTTCGCCACGCAGCCGGCCGAATCTGGGGCCATGCACAGGGTTCCCAGCGAAGGGGTGCGCAAGCCGCGTGGCTTCCGCGCCAAAGGCCCCGGCTTTCTCGTCTGGGACCAAGACGAACAAGAGCTCCGCACCTGGGCTTCGGAGCTGCGCCGGGCCGCTCGCGTTCCCGCCGCCCTCAAGAACGAGAGCTCGACTCCCTCGACTCTCCGGGGCCATGCCCTCCCGGCAGAACGGGATCGGAAGCACGCGCACACGTTCCGGCCGATTCACCGAGACAAGCTCCGCAGAGCCACCGCGGACCCGCGATCCAAAGAGTGAAGTGAATTCTCGGCCCGAGGCTCCAGGTCCAAGCGGCGCGTTCTGAAGAGCTTTCCCGAGCGAGGTTGCCAGGCTCCACACGCAAGCCAAGGGTGAGCAGGGGTGCCACGCCTAGAGCGCTCCACCCGAGCCCACTCTTCGAGGACTCCGAGCGGCCGAAGCCGCTCTTACGCCTTTTTCGGAAGGATGATGGACTGGTACTCGACGTACGGGTCGATTCCCTCGGCACCGAGTTCGCGCCCGATCCCGGAGTGCTTGAAACCCCCGAAAGGCGCCCGGAAGTCGAGGAGCATGGAGGAGTTCACGGTCACGCAGCCGGTTCGCACCTGGCTTGCCAGGGAAGCGGCGCGCTCCA
>DOUU01000398.1 GCA_003520425.1 Deltaproteobacteria bacterium | reverse complement strand
CTGCTCTTCGCCTCGAGCGTCGCCTTGGCGAACCGCTAGGCGGCGTTTACCCTGCCTCGGCTTGAGCGCGCCAAGGACAGGAGACAAGATGCCGCCCACCCGCCTTCGCTTCGGGATCTTTCTCGCGCCCTTCCATCCCATCGACGAGAATCCGGCGGCCGCGCTGCGGCGCGACTTTGAGCTCGTCGAGTGNNCGAGGCCTGGATCGGCGAGCACCATTCCGCGGGCTACGAGATCATCGCCTCGCCCGAGCTTTTCATCGCCGCTGCGGCCGAGCGCACCCGGCGCATCCGCCTCGGCACCGGCGTCTCCTCCCTTCCCTACCACCACCCCTTGATGCTGGCGGATCGCATCATGCAGCTCGACCACCAGACGCGGGGCCGCGTGATGTTTGGCGTCGGACCGGGCGCGCTGCCCTCCGACGCCTTCATGATGGGAATCGATCCGCTCAAGCAGCGCGACATGATGGACGAGGCCATCGGAGTCCTGGTGCCGCTCCTGCGCGGCGAAACCGTGAGCTACGAGTGCGAGTGGTTCAAGCTGCGCGAGGCGCGGCTCCAGCTCGCGCCGTATACGCAGCCTCACGTCGAGATCTGTGTCGCTTCGCAGGTCTCGCCCTCCGGCGCTCGCGCCGCGGGAAAGTACGGCTTGGGACTCCTTTCGATCGGAGCCACCACCACCGGGGGCTTCAACGCGCTGGCCACGAACTGGCAGATCTGCGAGGAGCGCGCGGCCGAGTTCGGACAGCACGTCGACCGCAGCGCGTGGCGACTCGTGGCGCCCATCCACGTCGCGGAGACCCGGGAGAAGGCGAGGGAGAACGTGAAGTTTGGGCTCGAGAAGTGGCTGCGATACTTCCAGGAGGTGGCGGCGCTGCCGCTGGCTCCGCCGGGCGAGCTCAACAACGCGATCGACGTCCTCGTCCGCTCGGGCCTCGCGGTGATCGGCGACCCTGACGATGCGATCGCACAGCTGGAGCGCCTGGAGAGACAATCCGGCGGATACGGCTGCTTTTTGCAGATGGTCCACAACTGGGCGGACTTCGCGCAGACCAAGCGCAGCTACGAGCTCGTCGCGCGCTACGTGATGCCGCGGTTCCAGGGCCTGAACCGGGGCCGCGAGGCCAGTATGGAGTGGGCGGCGAGCAACCGGACGACCTTCATCGGCGCGGTCGGCACCGCGATCATGACGGAGATCCAGAAGCACGCGCAGGAGCAGCAGCGGAAGCAAAAGCAAGCGAGCTAGGGCAAGGGCTGCTCCTTGCCAATCTGGGTGCGGTAGATCATGAGCTGGCGCGCGCGGCCGAAGCCGACGGCCGCGACGAGGCGCCTTCCGCGCTCGAAGAGAGCGACAAAGCGGCGCTCGTCGAGCGTCCCGTCGACGATGCGCAAAGTGCAGTCCGCACTCGGAAGACCTGCGATCTGGATCTTCATGTCGTACTGATCCGACCATACGTAGGGAACGGGGGCGAAGGGCTTCGCACCTTCTTTTCCCGCGAGCAGGCGCTCGGCGGCTGCGACTCCCTGCTCGACCGCGTTCGTCCAGTGCTCGAGCCGAATCGGCTTCTCGAATCCCGGGTGAGCCCAGCGTGCGACATCGCCCGCCGCAACGACGCCCTCGGCGCGTGTCGCACAGGTGGCGTCGCACAAGACGCCATCGGCAAGGGAGAGGCCGGAGCCCTCGAGCCATCCCGTTTCCGGCGCGACTCCGACGCCGACCACGACGACGTCGGCGGGCACGAGGTTTCCGTCCGTGAGCCGCACGGCTTCGACCCGCCCCGTTCCCACGAAGCCCGCGACTCCGACGCCGCAGCGCACGTCGACGCCGTGGTCCTGGTGGACCTTTGCCACGAGCGCTCCGAGCTCGGGACCGATTCCCCGGACCAGGGGTGTCTCGAGGGCCTCGAGCAGCGTGACCTCGAGCCCTCGCTCCCGGCAGGTCGCTGCGACCTCCGCTCCGATGAAGCCCGCTCCCACCACCGCAACGCGAGGACCGCGCTCGAGGTCGGCCCGAAGCGAAAGACAATCGTCGACGGTGCGCAGGACGTGGACGCCCGGGAGCTCGGGCACCCCGGGCAGCGCACGCGGGCTTGCGCCGGTCGCAATCACAAGCCCATCGAACGGGAGGTCCTCGTCCCCGTCGAGTTGGACGGTGCGACGGGCGAGGTCGAGGCCGAGCGCCCTTCTCCCGAGGCGCCAGTCCACCGAGAGCTCCTCCCATGCTTCCGGCTTGCGCAAGGAGATCGTCTCCGGCGCCCGTCGCCCCAAAAGCACCTCCTTCGAGAGCGGGGGGCGGTCATAGGGGAGATGCTTCTCGCGGCCGATCACGATGAGGCGGCCGTCGAAGCCCTCTCGGCGAAGCGTCTCGGCGGCCCGCAGGCCGGCGAGGGAGCCTCCGACGACGACGACGACTCGCAGCTTCGTCACTCCGAGACTTTACCCGGCCCGCATCGCTCCGCGCTCCGGTCTCTCGCAGNNGGCGAGGTCCGGCGCGCCCTCATGGCGAGGGGAGCGCGGGTGGGACGGGGGAGTTTCGGGTTTGCGGCGCGCAGTGCACGCTTTGCGCCTCGCCGCACTCACACCTCGCGGCGGGCAACAAAATCGGTGAGCCTTCCTCTCATGACCACAGCGCACAAGCCTCGCCGGGACCCCTCTCCTTCTCCCGCGAAGGAGCCCCGCCGCGGCCCCTCCCCCGCGGCAAGAGCACGGCGGGCGCCATGAGCCACGCGATCTTCGTGCGCGAGACCGGCGGACCCGAGGTGCTGCACTTTGAGCCCTACGACCCGGGAGCCCCCGGCGAGAACGCGGTCCGCGTGCGGGTGCGCGCCTGCGG
>DOUU01000345.1 GCA_003520425.1 Deltaproteobacteria bacterium | reverse complement strand
CACCCGCCCTCCCTTCGGCCGCGAATAGAGAGAGGGCACCCTCTCCGGTCCCTGGCTCCCGAGCGCGCTCCGCATGCGCTGAATGAGCGGTGAAGGCGCCCTCGGCTTGCCGTCATCGTCCGCCTCCTGCCAGGAGAGCGTGACGCAGGGACTCGCCGAGAGGAGCTGCGCGAAGAGATATCGCTCCTCGACGAAGCCAGTCTCCTTGAGTGCGAGGTCGGGCAAGACGGGCAGAAGCGCTCGCCGCACCGCATCGGGCAGGAAAGGATCCTCCAGCACCACTCTCGGGAAGACGTCGCGATTCATCCCCAACACGAACAGATGAGAAAACGTCCGTCCCCGCGCTGCGATCGCATCGAGCACCTGAACGCCCGCCCCCGCCCCGCCAAGCCCCCCGGACAGATCGGTGCCCAGGGTGCCTTCCAGCACGCAGAGGAACTCGTCGCCCGTGAGCGGAAGATCGGGAGGAAGGGCGTGCTCGAGCTTGGCGAGGGCCTCCCTCAGATCGACGAGGGAAAAGCCGAGTTCTTCTCGCGTGAGGTCGCAGAGAGCCGCGAGGTGCTGCGCCAGGGTTTGACCCGGTGGCCGGGCCGCGAAGCGCTGGCAAAGGCGCCCCGCGGCTCGGATCGCCGCGTCGAGGGCGCCGGAGGGCAAGCTCCGCGGCGTGGCGGATGCCTGCGGCGCACGATCCCCGGGTTCGCTCTGCGCTGGAGCGCGGAGCTCAAGGCCGCGATACACGGGCAGGCGACAGCCCCTGTGCGGATCGAGACCGTGCGCGGGCGCCAGGAGAGCCACGTCCCCCAAGCGCGCCGCGCCGAGGGTGTTGAGTGCGACGCGCAGATCGCAGCGACGCTCGGACGTGAGATCTGCACGAAGCTCGAGCCAGCGATCCGTGGGGGTGGCTTCGCGGCGTCTCAGCAAGTCGAGAAGCCCATCGACGCGGCGGCGCACCGGGCTGCGAGGCGCCTGGGCCGTGGGCGAGGAGAACGGGATCGCGAGGCGCCCGAGGTGTCGCCGAAGCGCCAACGCGTAGGGCCCGAGCGTGCGCGCCACGATGCCAATCTCCTCGGGACGCGGCGGCGATGGACCATCCAGCAGGCGGCGCACCCGATCCGCCACTGCACGAACCTCCGCTTGTCCCTCCCCCGCCCGAAGGGTCACGATGCTCGGTGGAGCGGACTGCGGCGGGTCGTCCTCGACGAGCCTCGCCACGCCGCACAGGCGCTCGCGCAAGCGCTGAGTAAAGCGGACACCGAAGTCCGTCTGCGTCGGGTGCGCGGGGTCCGGCGGATGGTCGAGGTACACCGTCGCATCGCGGTAGCGGCACAAGGTCTCGATCAGCGCGGAAGCTTCGCCCGTGGCGTCGGCGAAACCGTGCACCAGCACGGCTCTTGCGGGCAAAGCCCGGTCGGCATCGCGCTCGATGGCCTCCCCCGCGAGCCGAAGGCGCGTGGAAGCGCGGCCGAGGCCAAGACGCGCAAACTCCCGCGCCGTGCGCTCCGCCACTCGGACGAGGGCCCGCATGCGCGCCACCGACCGTCCGGCCCGCCCGCCTTCTCGGCGCGCGTCAANNAACTCGCAGAGGGCGTCGTCGAGCGCGCCCGCGTGCGCCGGGTCGAAGGCCGCATCCAGCAGGTCTGTGATGGTCCCGGTGAGCGCGCCATAGCCTTCGTGAAGGGGCTCAAGGCCCTCGCGCAGTTCCATCTCCTGGCGCGCGGTGCGGCTCACGAGAATTGGCAGGAGTTCCTCGCCGCGGGGCGCCTCCAGACCCACGCGCTCGAGCACGTCGCGCGCAAGGCCGTGAAGGGTATGGATCTCGACACCGGCGACCGCGCGACCGGTGTGCCGGACGATGGCGGCGCCCAGGTGGTCGCGCAGGCTACGCGAGGGAACGACGATCCTCACCGGCGGCTCGAGCCCACCCGCGGCCGCCTCGCCCGAGGGCAAGAAGAGCGCGAGGTCGCGCAGAAGGCGACCCTCCGTCGCCCGCGCTCCCCGGGCCACGACCACAGCCGACATGGCCCGATGCTACCAGCCCGACGTGTCAGGGCCGGTCACGCGCTTGCTAGATTTGCCGGGGAGGAGGAAGGCCATGGCCAAGGCCGTTTTTCAGGGCGTCGTGATCGCCGAAAGCGATCGCTGCATCGAGGTCGAGGGCAACCAGTACTTCCCTCCCGCGAGCCTGCGTCGCGAGCATCTGCGGGAGAGCGCGACCCATACCACCTGCTCATGGAAGGGAGTCGCGAGCTATTACGACGTCGTCGTCGGAGACGAGGCGAACCGGGATGCCGCCTGGTACTACCCCGCGCCGCTGCCCGCGGCGAAGCAAATCGCAGGCTACGTGGCCTTCTGGCGTGGCGTTCGGGTCGAGGACTAGGCGCGCCGGGTTCCCTCGGCCCGGCGCTAGTCCACGGTCAGGAACTGCACGCTGAACAGTCGCTCCGGATCCCGCCAGACACGAGTCACGCGCCAACCCGCGCCNNATCCACAACGTGATCAGCCACCAGAAGGGCGTAAGCGTTTTCTGCGGAATTGGTGAGCGATGCCGCGAGGGGGAGGAACTCTACCGGACGCGCCAACCCGCGCCGTGCGCAAGCTGCTCGAACTCGGCCAGGTCCCACTTGTACGAGCATTCGGTCAAGATCGCCTCCCCGCCGCGGAAGGAAAAGTGGCAACCCGCCACCCGGACCTGTTGAGCGCGCTTGCTCACGAGATGCATCTCCACTCGCCCAAGCGTGCGCTCATACACCGCGCGATGACGGAAGGAGGCCAGATCGAAATCGGCTCCAAGTTCACGGTTGATCCGGTCGAGGAGGTTCAGGTTGAAGCGCGCAGTCACCCCCTGCGAGTCATCGTACGCGCGTTCCAGGATCTGTGAGCCCTTTGCCACGTCCACGCCAACGAGGAGCGCGCCGCCGCGGCCGCACACCTGTCCCACATGCTTGAGAAACCTCTCGGCCTCGCGCGGGGTGAAGTTTCCGATCGTCGATCCTGGAAAGAACACAGCGCGACGCGCCGGCTTGGTGCGCGGGCGAGGGAGGGGATACTCGCCAGTGTAATCCGCGCAGACAGGCAAGATCTCAAGCCCGGGATACGCCACCGCGAGTGCACGCGCGGAGGCGAGCAGCGGGCCGGGGGAGATATCGATTGGCAGATACGCCGTGGCATCGACCAGCCGGTCAAGGAGCAGCCGCGTCTTCACTCCGCTTCCGCTGCCATACTCGATCAGGAGGCAGCGCCGTCCCAGAAGCTCGGCCATCTCCGCGGCGTGATTGCGAAGGATTCCGAGCTCCACGCGGGTTAGGTAGTACTCGGGGAGCTCGCAGATCTGATCAAACAGCGCAGACCCGGTAGCGTCATAGAAGTATTTGCACGGCAGCTCCTTGCGGGGGCGCCCGAGACCGCGCAGCACCTCCTCGCGGAAGCTCTCCAGGGGAGGAACCGCCCGCCGAACCCGCAGGCTCATCGCAGGTCTCGCGCGAGGCGCACGCCGCTGAACTGCCAACGGGCCGAGGGAGGGAAGAAGTTGCGATAGCTCGCGCGCAGATGGGCTTGCGCCGTCGCGCACGAGCCGCCCCGCAAGACCGACTGGTTGGCCATGAACTTGCCGTTGTATTCGCCGAGCGCGCCCGCGGGGGGCTGATAGCCTGGATAGGGTCCATAGGGGCTGCGGGTCCATTCCCAGACATCGCCAAACAGCTGCCGGAGCGCGTCGCCTTCGCCGCCGGCCGATGTCGGGTGAAGGAGGCCTCGCTCAACGAAGTTCCCCTCGACGGCGACGCCGGCTGCCAAGATCTCCCATTCGTCTTCACCGGGCAGTCGTGCGCCCGCCCAGCGTGCGAATGCGTCGGCCTCATACGCGCTCACGTGACATACCGGAGCCTCGGGACAGACCCGCTGCATTCCCGACAACGTGAAGAGCTGCCAACCGCCGTCACCGCGTTCCCAATAGAGCGGGGCACACCAGCCTCCGGCACGCGCCGTGTCGAAGCCGTCCGACAGCCAGAACTCCGGACGCTCGTAGCCGCCGTCGGCCATGAACGCCATCCACTCCCCATTCGTCACGAGGCGCGAGGCCAAGGCGAAAGGCTCGAGCAGCCGACGGTGGCGAGGCCGCTCGTTGTCGAAGGAGAAGCCCGGGCCGTCGTAGCCGATTCGAGCAATTCCGCCGGGGTGCTCGCGCCAGGATTGCTCGGGGACTGCCGCTGCCCCCGGGGTTTGCGCTCCGACCCGATAGCTCGGCCGCAGCGGGTTTTGAAAGAAAAGATGCTTTACGTCCGTCAGGAGGAGCTCCTGGTGCTGCTGTTCATGCTGGAGGCCAAGTTCGATCACCGCGAGCAGCCCGCTACGCAAGGCGATGTCCGGGGTCGCCAGGAGGTCTGTCATCCCCGCATCGACATGGCGACGGTACGCCACCACCTCATCAAAAGACGGCCTCGACAGCAGGCCGCGCCTCGGCCGCAGGAAGGGGGTACCCACGGATTGGTAGTAGGAGTTGAACAGGTGGTGGTAGGCGGCACACGGCGCGCGGTAGCCGGGGACGGCGGGACCGAGCACGAACGTTTCGAAGAACCAGGAAGTATGCGCGAGGTGCCATTTCGCCGGGCTGGCGTCAGGCATGGACTGCAGCGCAGCATCTTCGGCACTGAGCGGTGCGCACAGCGACTCGGTGGCTGAACGGATCGCTGCGTAGCGGTCGGGAGTCGGGATGAGGGGGAGCGGCTGCGCGTGGCGCGCAGACTCCTCCGCGTAGATGGGCTCCATGGCAGCGGCCCTCCTGCCCCCCCCACGGCCCCAGACGGAGTGTATGCCGCGCCCGCGAGAACGCGAGCGTTAATCTTTGCTCGCGAGCCGCAGCCCGAGCGGCACCACCCAGCGCTCAACGCCGGCGAAAAGGGCCTGAACCCCCACCGCGAGAAGCGCAGCCGGCACCGCCCCCTCCAGGATGAGCCCGACGTCGTCCAGGCGGATTCCGGTCAGGATGGGCTGCCCATATCCGCCCGCGCCGATCACCGCGCCAAGCGTCGCTGTGCCGACGTTGATGACCGCGGACGTCTTGACTCCGGCAAGGATTGACGGGGAGGCAAGGGGCAGCTCGACGTGCCAAAGGCGTGCCACCGGCGAGAGACCGAGCGCCTCCGCGGACTCCCGCAAGGGTGCCGGGATTCCCGTCAAACCCGCATGGGCATTGCGGACGATGGGAAGAAGGCTGTAGAGGAAGAGCGCGGCCACCGCTGGCGGCGCGCCAATCCCAAGGAGTGGGATCATGAACACAAGGAGTGCGAGCGAGGGAATCGTCTGCAGCACGCCTGTCGCAGCGAGCACCACGGCGCCAAGTCGCGGCCAGCGCGCCGCCAAGATGCCAAGCGGGAGCGCCAGACACAGCGCCCCGCTGAGAGACACCGCCACAAGGGCGAGGTGCTCCTCCGTGCGGCGCAGGATCCGAGCTCCCCGTCCCTGCTCCTCCTGTGCCACGGTGAGACCGAGATTCACCGCAAGGAAGTCTTTTGCGACGCGGGATTCCGGCACCCGACGGAGCTTCGCGCGCGCGTTCATCGCCGCCATGGCACTTGCGTCGATCTTCCCCTCGAGGCGGGCGAGGGCGGCTACCGCGGCAGGCGCCCTTGCCTTGAGATCGGCCCGGATAAGCCAAACCGCGTCATACACCGAAAAGTAATTGAGATCATCCTGAAGAACTCGGAGGCCGTAGTACGAGATGTCCGCGTCGGTGGAATAGAGATCCGTCACGTCGATCGTGTCCGCGCTAAGGCCGCGGTAGGCGAGATCGTGATCGAGACCCCGCACATCCTCTTGCGGCAACGCGTAGCGCGCCTTGAGCCCCGGCCAGCCGTCGGCTCGGTCCATGAATTCGTTCGTGAAGCCGAAGCGCAGCTCGGGGTGGCGTTTGAGATCGGAGATCGAACGGATGCCGAGGGCCCCAGCCCGGGCCGCTTTCATGCCGAGCGCGTAGGTGTCGTTGAATCCGAGCGGGCGGGACATCACGACGCCATAGGACGCGAGCGCCTCGCGAAGCTCCGCTTCTCCCCTCACCTCGTCGCCTTTCAGGATCTCCTGCTCGAGTGTCCCCGTGTACTCTGGGTACACGTCGATTTCCCCTCGCACGAGGGCGTTCCAGAGGACCTGCGTTCCCCCGAGCTGGCTGAGATGCTCGGCGGGACTGCCGCTGGCGCGCACGAGGGCCGCCGCCAGTTCCCCGAGCACGACAGATTCGGTGAACTGCTTCGAGCCAATCCTGACGGGCGGAGCCGCCCCGGCCCCGTCTCCGGAGCACGAAGGAACGCACCCGGCGAGGGCAAGCGTGGCGGTCACAAGCCAGCGCCGGCCGCCACGCTCCGGACGCTTCACCGCGCGGCCTCTGCTCCAGTCACGTGGAGGGTGCGCTGCGCCCGCACGAAGCGGCTCACGTACTCGTCCGCCGGAGCCTCGACGAGATTCCGCAGCGTGCCGGACTGGACCACGCTCCCGTCACGCAAGAGAACGATGCAATCGCCAAAGAATGCGGCCTCGGCGAGGTCGTGCGTGACAAGCACCACGGTCTTGCCAAGGTTTCGGAAGATCTCGCGCAAGCCGTCTTGGAGCTCCGCGCGCACCAGGGGGTCGAGGGCCGCGAGGGGCTCGTCGAGCAGCAGCACCTCAGGGTCGAGCAGAAGGGCTCGCATCAGCCCGACCCGCTGGCGCTGCCCTCCCGAGAGCTGCACTGGAAACCGGTCGAGAGCGCTTTCGGGGAAGCGGGTCAGGCGGGCGAGTTCAAGGACGCGCTCCCTGGTGCGTTCGGCTTCCCAACCAAGGTGACGCGCCATGAGGCTCACGTTGCGGCCGGCGTCGAGGTGGGGAAAGAGCCCTCCGTCCTGAATCACGTAGCCCATGCGGCGACGCAGCGCGGGAGCACTCCGTGCATCCACCCGCTCTCCGTCCAGGTGCACGCTCCCCCGGTCTGGCATCACGAGCCCCAGGGCGAGGCGCAGGAGCGTCGACTTTCCGCATCCGCTCGCGCCGATCAAGACCGTCGTGGTGCGGGGAGTGAAGTCCAGGTCGACGTCACGGACCGCCGGGGTTTTTTCGAAGGTCTTCGAGACGCCACGCAGCGACAGCACGTGACTAGCTCCTGCGGAGCTCGAGCACCAAGGGTCGAGCCAGCGGCGGAACTGCCCCCTGACGCTCGGTCGGAAACACGGGGGCAAACGCCGCGTCGATGGCCTGAAGCAGCGTGGGCACATCCACGCCCATAAAGCGCTGGCCACGCGCCAAACGCTCTCGCTGGCAGACCGCGACCAGCTTGGCGCGGGCCTCGCGGACAAGACGCACCGAGCCGGCGACGCTGCGCATCTCGTGCTTGAGGAGTGCGGCCGCGAGCTGGATCAAGCCTTGCAGAAACAGGCGCTGCGTGCCTTGCGCCCGGGCCCAAAGGCCCTCCCACGCTTCATGCGCTTCCCACCAGAAGGCGTGGTTGAAAAGATCGACCCCGTGGATGTAACTCGTCTGCTCCGCCCATTGGTCGCTCGGAAGAAGGCGCTCGCGGCCGAGCACGCCCGCGGCCTTGGAGCTGTGGCTGGGGTGCGGAGCCCCGCTCCCCGGCACGTAGCGGCGGACCGGGAGCGGCGCACTGCCGTAGCGCGGAGGATGTACGGGATTCGGGCGGGGCTCTTCTTGCATCGGCGTCAGTTCATCGCGTAGGGCTCGGACAGAGTGAAGGGCGCGATCTTCGCGTCGAAGCGTTCGCCCGCGCTCGTGACCATCTGATAGGTTCCCTGCATCGCACCAATGGATGTGCCCAATGGACACGCTGAAGTGTACTCGAAGCTCTCGCCGGGTCGCAGGGTCGGCTGCTCCCCCACCACGCCCGGACCCTTCACTTGCTGCTGCCGACCCTCGGCATCGGTGATGATCCAGTGGCGTGAGATCAGTTGGACGGTCTCGGCGCCCTGGTTCGTGATGCGTACGGTGTACGCAAAGAACCATTCTCCATCCTCGGGTGCGGAGCGTTCGGCCACGTAACGCGACGTGACCTCGACCCGTACCCCTTTCGTCACCGCAAGGGAGCTCGGCATGCCGCCAAGCTAGCATCCCGGCGGCCGGGGACCGCCCTTTCGCGGCTGGGGCGACGCAGTGCTACACAGGTCGCGTGCGGCGCCGGCTGATGTCACTTTGCTTCTGGATCTTCCTGGGCGTGAGCTCGGTGCTTCTGTTTCCGGTCGCGGTTGTGATTTGGGCGGTGACGGCACCCTTCGACCGCAGGCGGGTTCTGCTCCATCGCTTCACCTGTTTTTGGGCGTCCCTCTACACCTGGCTCAACCCCGCCTGGCCCGTGCAGGTGATCGGACGAGAGAAGATTCGGCCCGGCGTGGCGTACGTCATGGTGGCAAATCATCAGTCGCTCCTCGATATCCTCGTTCTGTTCCGGCTCTTCAGGCACTTCAAGTGGGTTTCGAAAATCGAGAATTTCCGGGTTCCCTTCATTGGCTGGAACATGAGCCTCAATCGCTACATCAAGCTGCGTCGGGGGGATCGCGCCAGCATCGCGCAGATGATGCGGGCCTGCGAGCAAGAGCTCGCCAGCGGCAGCTCCATCATGATGTTTCCGGAAGGCACGCGTTCGGTGGACGGAAGGCTGCGCCCTTTCAAGCCCGGCGCGTTCGCCCTGGCACAGCGCATGGGCGCACCGCTCCTCCCGATCGTGCTGGAGGGCACGGGCAACGCGCTGCCCAAGCGCGGCTTCGTTCTGCAGGGCCGTCATGCGATCCGGATCCGGGTGCTGGATGAGATCTCCTACGAGGCAGTCGCTGCCGCCGAGCTGGACGAGCTCGTGGAGGTCGTCCGCGACCGCTTCGCTCTGGAGCTCGGGGAAAAGAGCCTGCCGCAGGCCGCGGGCTAGGGCTCGGACGAAAGACGCGAGGCGAGGGCGGTCGCAGGGGCTGCCCGAAAGCGCCGCGGGCGGTCTCCGGCGGGGTTTCCTCGGGAGCTCGGCCACTTGGAGAGCCCTCTTGCCGTGAGGCGAGTCACAGTGTCTTCCGGACGCGGTGGCCGATAGAAGGGCATGCGCCCCGACCAGTTCGCTCTTCTTCTCATGCTCCTCTCCGCGCCCAAGACCCAGGCGACGCCCGCCATCCTTGGGACCTGGCAGTCGCAGGACCCGGTGGTCACCGCAGGAGCACCGGCCACTTCCCCGGGCGCCAACCCGCTCGTGGAGGAGGCCGCGGTGGCCCCGGCCCGCGTGAGGCTCACCTTCAGTCCGGGCAGGTGTCACACCCACCATCCCACGATGGACGCGACCTATCCCTGCTCCATCAAGCCGTCCGATGGAGGCTCATTCGTGGTCGAGCATTTCGATCCCGAGCGCCACCGGCGCGTTCGTCGCGTCTTCGTGGTGGACGGAGACCGGATGTGGACCCGCGCCAGCGGCTCCGGGGCTGCAGAGGTGTTTACCCGGGTGCGCCAGTAGCCCTCGGTGCGAGCCCCAAGGCGCTCCGCGCCCCAAATCCGCCTCGTCCCCTCCGGCCCCCTCCACCGCCCCCCGAATCGGGTGCCTCCAGACCTTCCCGAATGGATCGACGGGCAGGGCGAAGATCCCGCGGGCGCAAGCCACCCTGGTTTCCGCTTCGAGGCGACGCGGGAGGGATTCGGGGGGATGCGCGCGCTATTCCTTGCATGCGCTGCGCCAGGACCTGTGCGAAACCCAGGCGAGCCGATCGTGCGGGCAGAGGCAAGATGCGGGCCGCCTTCGGTCGGCCCGCGCAAGCAGGGAGCCATGGGCAAACTCGAGGGCAAGGTGGCGCTCGTCACCGGGGCAAGCCGCGGCATCGGAAAGGCGGTCGCGAGCCTCTTCGCGGCGGAGGGGGCCCGCGTCGCCTGTGTGGCACGGACGCTCCAAGAGGGCGAGCACAGGCTCTTCGAAGGCTCGCTCGAAACCACGGTACGCGAGATTGGCGAGGCGGGCGCACGCGCCATCGCGGTCGCGGGCGACGTGTCTCAATGGGAGGATTGCGAGCGCATCGTCCAAGAGGTGCGCGCTGCGTTCGGACCGATCGACGTGCTGGTGAACAACGCGGGCATCACCCGGGACGGCCTGATCCTGCGGATGAAAGACGAGGACTGGGACCAGGTTCTGACCGTGAATTTGGCCGGCGCCTTTCGCTGCGCCCGCGCCGCGCTCCGGCCGATGTTGAAGCAGAAGCAGGGCGGGCGCATCATCAACATCGGCTC
>DOUU01000344.1 GCA_003520425.1 Deltaproteobacteria bacterium | reverse complement strand
CGTGGCTAAAAGCGACGGGCTGACCGCTGCCCCACTCCTTGAAGTAGATCTCGGTATGGTCGCGGGTCTTGAGGGTCGGCATTTGGCATTCTCTCCCCGTAGGTCTTTCTGGCCTTGATCTGCCACGTCCGTTTGCTCGATCACGGACGATTGCGCTCCCCGTGGCGTGACAGTCGTTGTCTTGCGCCGCGGTTTGCGGCCTTGCGGAGTTGCTCGTGTCCTCGGGACGGTCAAGGGCCGCCGTCCGAGCTGACTTCCGAAGACCACTCCGCGGTGGACATCTTCGCAATGTCTGTGCCGGACGTGGAAGCGCTCTCCTTGCGAATTTCCGCCTGACGCTGCCCAGGATTGGGCACCGTGCCGACCTATAGGCAGCAATTAGAGCGATCTGCGGCCGTGGCCTTGGATAGCCCGCCACCGGCGCGACGGTGGCACGGTTCTCCGCGTTGCTCGGAGACGACGACTCCCGAGTTCCTAGCCGAGCTCACCGAGGCGCTCGAGTCTGGCGGCGAGGTGCGTCTTGGGCAAGGTGGATCGACGTTGGNNGTACCCGCCGCAAGCCGAGCCCTGTGGCGGATTGTCACCTAGGCAAGGAGGTGGCATAGTGGTTTTTGACCATGCGGCGGGACGTTCGATGACCGCGACGAAGGAAGACACCCCTCAGCGCCTTGCCTTTCTCGGGCTTGGTGACGAAGAGCGGAGCTACCTCAGGGCCTTACGGCCGATCCTCGAGCGGCATGCGGAGACCCTCGTCGCCGCGTTCTATCGCCACCTCCTCTCCTTCGAGCGAACGAGGTCCATGCTGCGGGATCCCGCGCTGAAAGAGCGCCTTCTCGTGAAGCAGCGCGACTACCTCCTCTCTCTCGCAAATGCTTCCTACGACGAGGAGTTCCTGGCCTCGCGCGTCGCGATTGGCGAGACGCATGAGGCCATCGGACTCGAGCCGAACTGGTACCTCGGCGCGTACGCCATCTACTTCTCACTGATCGCCCCCGCAGTACTCGAAACCTACCGCAGCGAACCCCTTCGCGCGGAAAGGACGCTCGTCGCCCTTGAGAAGCAATTTCAGCTCGACTCCATTCTCGCCATGGAGGCCTACATTCACCGACACGAGCGGGAACTCGCGTACCTCAACCGCGAGCTTGAAACCGCGGGGCAGCACCTAGCTCGCAAGGTCGAAGACCAACGCGCGCAACTCGCGCAAACCGAGCAGCGCGCCCGCACCGCCGAGGATCTCGCTTCCGTGGCGACACTCGTGACGGGGCTCGCCCACGAGATTGGGACACCGCTGAGCGTCATCCAGGGCCACGCAGAGCTGCTTGAGTCCTCCGTCCGTGATGAGCAGGAACACTGGCGTCTGCGCACGATCCGGGAACAGGTCGACCGCATCTCTCGAATCATTCAGGCCCTCCTCAACACGGCGCGGCCGCGGGAGCCAGTGCGCGTCCCGATCTCCGTTGCATCCGTCTTGGACAACGCGCTTTCCCTTCTCGCCGACAACTTTCGCCGGAACGGGATCGACGTGGACCGGCGCTTTACCCCAGCTCCGGAGATTCGGGGAGATGCGGAGAAGCTTCAGCAGCTTTTCTTGAATCTCCTTCTGAATGCCGTCGACGCAATGCCTAAGGGCGGACGGATCGTGACCAGCCTTGGCACGGAGAGAAACGGGAAGGTGGAGGTGCGCATCCGCGACACAGGCGTTGGAATCCCGCAGGACCAGCTCTCGAAAATCTTCCAGCCGTTCTATACGAAGAAGAAAGCAGGCCATGGACACGGCCTTGGCCTCGTCGTGGCGCNNGAAGGGACCGAGTTCCTAATCCGGTTCCCCGCCTCTCCGGGCACAAGACTCCGGCGGAGCCGGCAGGTAGGCGGCGCGCAGGAGATCGGCCTCGGTCAGCAGTCCAACGAGCTGCGGCCCACGCGGCGAGGGGATCGCAACGGGTAAGCAGCCGATGCGCAGTGCGAGCATGCGACTCGCGGCGACTTCCAGCGAGGCGTCTGGACTGATCGTGACTGGTTCTGTCCGGACCAAGTGCTCGATCGTGACCGACCCCAGACGGTCTGCGTCGGCAAGTCCACGCGACGCTGCCAGGAACCGGTCCAAGAGCTCGCGGTGCGAAACCAATCCAATCACGATTCCGCCTTCTACGACCAGAAGATGACGCAAGCGCGCAGAGCGAACGACGGCCTCCGCCTCGATCAACGTTGTTCCTGGGGACACGGTCACAAAGTCCCGCAGCATCAGCTCTCCCACCCTGTGAGGACGGTTGACCATCGTCATATGCAAGTCGTTTTCCACGGGGAAAGGCGTACCTTGGTCAGGGCATCTTCGACGAGCGCGAGCCGCTAATCTGCGTGATTCAGAATAACACAGCTGATCTGCGCACTGCTTGCGTGTCGACGCTTGCCGATGGGTCAGAAAGTCGCACGGTCCAGTCTGTGGTTGAACCTTGAGGCCGTGATCTCAGTTCCGCGGGCGGGCCCCGCGAGGCTACACGGAGCCGTAACGCTCTCGGATGAGACGAGCGACTCGTTCGCATGGCCGATCGGTGCGACCGGCCCGCCAGTCCATCTCAATGGAGCGAATCTCAGCCGCGAGCTCTGCATCGCAGATGATCTCTTGGACCCAGCGCGAGAAATCTCCGTTCGCGAGGTGCTGGTCGAAGCCATGTGGGTCTCCTGCGGACAGTACCTCGGTCAGATCCTTCAGCGTACCGGCACGCTGTCCCGTGGGTACGCCGTCGCGCGCGAACACGAATGCCAAGTCATCGGAGACTCTCACCTCGAGATATTTGTGCTTGTGGCGGACGTGAGGCGTCAGGCGACCTGCCATGCGGACTCGGACCACGTCCGATTTGGATTCCCTGGCACCCGGAAGGAGCAGCACCTCGTTCATCTCGAGTTCCCGCAGCGTTGCAGCCCAGTCGCCCGGAGACCACTCCGGGGCCACCAGCTTGCGCAGCGCTTCGGCCTCGGCGGAGTCGCTCTCCCTCGTCACGAGAAGTGCCTCCGCAGAAGCGAGGACCTCCGGATGCAGCTCAGACGCTCGATAGGAAATCAGAAAGTATCCGCCTTGATCGAGATCGAGCTCTCCCGTGACCTTCGGATCGTTTAGAAAGTAGTGGGCCTCATCGACGACGATTCGGTGAGGCAGCCCGGTGCGGCGCCGAAGACTGGCGATCCGTTCCAAGAGCGCGGCGACGCCGGCACGCTTGGCGTCATGGGGGAGCTTGCAGAGGTCTACCACGACGCTTACATCCGGGTAGCGCAGGGTCAGCTCGACCTGATCGAGGGAGAGCCCGTTCTCATCTGCGTTCAGCACGATCACTCCGGGCAGACTTTCGAGCGGGCCATAGTCGCCCTCGGGGTCAATCACACAGACGCAGTAGCGCTGCAGGATCAGCTGCTCGCAGAGCAGCCCGGTGAGCCAGGACTTGCCGGACTGGGGGTCGCCGACGATCAAGACATTCCGCCCAAGTCCGGCGAGGGCGAACGCATCGCCCCCTGGGCGCACGCCGAGGTAGAGAGGCCGGCGCTGCCCGTTTGGTTTGAGGTGGAGCATGGGCTGGGAAACCAGGTTTTGGATGAGCGCGGCTACGGCAGTGGGACCCCCGCCCTGCAGGATCTCATCGGCTGTGCGGTGCAGAGCGAGGCTGCCCCAACTGACAGCGATGCCGATCTCGCACGCGCGGAGCATGTCGTGGTCATTCTGCGCATCACCGATGGCAACGGCATTGTGCAAAGAGATCCGAAGGGCACGCGCGGCCGCGAATAGCCCCGTGCCCTTGCTCACCGCCTCGGGCAACACCATTGCACGCTCGCGATTGAACGCCACAGCCAGGGGCAGCTCGAGCTCGCGGATCACCGCGAAGGCCGGCTCGGCGTACTCCGAGCGGAGTTCGATCAAGCAGGTGCCCGCGAGGAAGGGAATGTTTCGTCGGGTGAGCTCCTGGACGAAAATCTGCTCAGGGGGCTCTGCAAGCACAATGGTTCGGCCGGTGTCGGGAAAGTTGAGAACCGCGCCGTTTTCGGCGACCACGGCATCAAATAGCTCCAGGCCACAGGGTAGGCGCTGCAGGTCTCCGAGAATGCGCCCCGTAGCCAGAACCAGCGTGATGTCCTTGCGGCGCGCCTCGATCAGCGCGCTCCTCACCCCCCTGTCGAGCTGTCCGTTCTCGGCGATCGTGCGGTCATAGTCCAGTGCGAGAAGCTTTAGCTTCATCGCGTACCTTCTTGCTCCACGGGACCCTTAGGTTAGCGGAATGCCGCTCACGAACCTCCCGCTAGGGCGCCAAACCAAGTTGTGGACGGGGATGGGGAGCTGCTGCCAGAGGTCATTGGTCTGGCGATCGTGCGACGGGATCATGTCGAAGGCAAGATACTGCTTAAGATCGCCGAGCGTTTTCTCATGGCCTTCAGGGCCGGCCCTGAAGCGCCGGAGGGCGGCGACCCGCGGTGCGATTGGTGAAAACAGCAGAGTACTCGTAGTTCGCCGTGTCTAGGCCGAAGGAATTGAGCTGGAACGAAGGCGCTGGCGTATCCGGGCCAACCTCACGCTCCGTCAAGCGCTCCTCCGAGACCGCCGATAGGGCCAGTTGAGCGTTTTTGTGATCGGGGGCCGTCCTCTCAGGGGCCGATTCGCCCGGGTACCGGGAACTACGAAAATTGGGGAGATCGCATGACAAACCCGTCCATCAAGGGGTCTGCGAT
>DOUU01000436.1:797-6585 GCA_003520425.1 Deltaproteobacteria bacterium | reverse complement strand
GCCGGGTGGTGTGGCAGGGGACGGAGAGGCATTCCTCTCCGCCCCTATGCCGATGGAACCCCTGGACTGGGCACCAGGTTTGGCTCATCGCCAGAGGCTGATGTCACAGTGCCAGTGCTATTGGGCCCGAGATTCCCGAGTGGGTGTTCTGCTCAGAGGCAGGGACCGCCTTGGATGAGCGCAATGTCGGTCGCGCGTGGGAGCGGGTGCGGCGCCGCGGCCAGAAGCACGGCGTGCGCCCGCTGAGGCTGCACGCTGCACGGCATACCTTCGCCGGTTCCACCAGACGGCCGGTCTAGTGTGCGGTTGCTCGTTTGTAGAGGATGTCGATCCAGAACCAATCGAGGCCAGGAGACTGGCTAACCTCGGTGGTCTCGTAAACCCAACCTCTTCTTCGTAAGCTTCCTCATTGGCTTCCACGCGGCCAGCGCAGCGAAATGCCGTCGGCCTGATTCCTCGTCAGCCTCCGCTCCCGCGATCGCAGAGGCTTCCAGGGCGAGGGCCCGATAGAAGATGGCCGAGCTTTTGCACTCGCGGGCCCACCGGCTCCACTCTGGATTGGTGTATACGCTTTCCGCCGCAGCGATGGCTTCAAAGACTAAGTCGGAAAGATTTATCGAGAGCCCTCCGCGAGCGCGCCGAAGACAAACTCGAAGGCCTCGCGCAAACGTTCGCGCTGCGCGCGCGTGGAGGCGAACATCGTGGCGAAAATCGCTGTGTGATTCGCCGCCACGATGGCGGCGTTAAGCCACCGGTCGTCTGTCATTGCGGCCCTCCAGACACGCGCTCCTTGCTCATGCTATCTCCGCGAGCACGTTGGCGAGAAGCATGGGGGGGGCGGCCCAGGGTAGAGGCGCCGAGTCATGCACACCTTCTATGTGACGATCCGAGGGAAGGTATATCCAGTCAAAGCCTGGGGCCCCAGGGACGCTTTGTCCGTCGCGCTCAGCATTTACACGGGCGAGCGTCGTGCGCGGGCCGGGAGATTGAAGGCAGTCGTCCGGCGCGACGGCGAGCACTCCGTGGTGCTCCATGTGCGGCTCACGAGAGCTGTCGGTCCAGCGGATCACCTCCAGAAGTGGGACTTCCAATGGGAGTAGCGGGGCTCTTCAGTTCAGCTCAAGCTCCTCGACGATTACAATGAAGGCACCCAGGAGATCCTGCTGGGGCTCCTTCCAGTGCCAGTCCACGATGGTCCAGCCATTCTGGGCCGCATCCCGCGCCGCGCTCTCGATAGCCTCTTCCCAGGAGCGCGCGCTGTAGGTGAGCGTTCTCTCCCGCGGCATCGCCTCCACCCTACCACGGGGCGCCGTCCCAACCGGCAGGTCATCCGGCGATGAATCGAGCGAGGGTGTGGCGCGAGGGTGCAACGACTTGGAATTGGAGATCGGCGCAATCCAGGGCAGCAGAGGCAGCGTTACCGTCGGGCGGAGGCAGGGTTCCAGCGCCGGATCGGGGGGTGTCTGCCCGATGCTCGGACAATCGCGGTGGGTTACAGCCTGCCGGCCAATAGAAGAGCCGTTGCGAGAGCCACCATCGCCAGGCCGATCCCAAGCCCCATCAGGTCCTGGTCCAGCATGTTCTGAACATCGTACGCCTGTTTGCTCCACTGGGGCTGAAATGGCACGAAAATGTCTTTGAGCCCCTGGGGCGAGCAAGATGCAACGGTCTAGGCGATTCTGGGCGCACGCGAGGTTGGGGCTGAGCGAGTAGATCCCGGAGACGTACGCAGAACTACGGACCGACGACGATGGTCCGTCTCTTCGCGCGATCGTCGACCGTGCCACAGGCGAATGCCTGATACGGCCATCTCGACTTGCCGTCCGTGACATCGACCCCCCAGTCAAAAGGTGGCGTGATCTGATCCCAGAGCGTACTCACCGCAGCTCGCACGGCATCGTCGGGCGTGGCCGCCTTCACCGTACACTCGTGGCCATGAATCGAGACCCTGTACGTCGGTACCGGCATTGTATTCCCTCCGGCAACTCGTTCGGCCGGATCGTGTGCGCGGTTTAGATTGAGAGGAAGCCCTCTAGGTTGCGCATCGTGATGGATGCTGTCGGACGGCGATCAGTTCCGCGGCCCAGAATCGAGCAGCGCCCGGTGGCGAGGACCGACTAAGGATGGTCTCTCCTTTTGCTCGGGACCTCGGGCTGCTTTGTCAGCCATTGCGACACGCCTTGAAAATGAGCATCGGGACCCCGCGTTTGTGCTGGCCATCGGGCCGTTCCGCATGCAAGGTTCGCTCTTGTCCGTCGGGCTGCCCGGACGTACCGGTCAGTAAGGGCCTTTCCTGACTCTCGGAATACCCGTGAGTGGAATCGGCGGTGTGGTTACTCACCCAGACGTGCGGCGGACGGGGCTTCGCAGCGCGCTGCTCGGGTACGTCTTAGATCATCTCAGAACCCACTCCGACCCGTAGGTCGCTTTTCTGCCTCCCGCGACCTGCTACCGATCAGTCGGCCGGGAGAAGACCCGTGAGGACGTGACCGTCAGGCGGAGGGCTCGCACACGAAGATCGGGATGTCCCGGGTCGTCCGCTTGCGATAGGCGGCGTAAGGCGGGTAGTGGCGGTCGCAGATGGGCCAGAGCGCGGGCTTCTCGTCGGGCGTGGCAAGGCGAGCGCGCAGTCGCATGCGCTGGCCGCGGTGATTCACCTCGATTTCGGGATGCTTGACGAGGTTCCCGTACCAAGCAGGATTCTTAGGAGCGCCTCCGAGGGACGCCACGAGGAGCACGCCCTTCTGATAGGGCACGTACATTAAGGGAATCGTCAGCGCCTGGCCGCTCTTTGCGCCCTTCATCGTGACGAAGCAAACCTCCCGGCCCGCCAACTTGTTGAACAGGCGGCCCCCGCTGAGACCGTGTAGGAAGACGTGAGTGCGCGTCATGGCCTTGACCAACCAGCGCGGCGGCGGTGCACCAGCGGAGTGGGCGGAGCCTGAGGAGTTCGGATTGTCTGCCATGGGACCTCCGATCGCCGTGTGAACGGACCGCGCTCGTAGCAGCCTACCACAGGACGAGGAGTTGCCTCGTGACGGCCGTGCGCGCTAGCCGATCGCAGCGGCACGGGTCGGTCATGCTGGGGTCTATCGTGAGATCATGAGGCTCCGGGCGCGGGACGTGGCCGAGCAGGCTGTCTCGAAAGTCCCTAAGCGGCTTGCCGCTCCCACGGCCTAGAAGGCCGCGGCCTTTTTTAGGGTCGCGTTCCGTGTCTCGCCCGAAGCGACGTTGCAGTGCTCCAACTTTCGGTGAGGTGCGATTAGAGTCTGGCAGAAGGAACCCTGAGAGGGATGCAATGAGCGATGAATGGTCAATGCCAACCACAAGGCATCGAGATCCCATCACAAACCTGCCGGATACGCGCAGCTTCCTCGGGCGCTTCTTCCTGCGGAGACACAGGTTCAAAATGGTCGTGTCCTTCGGATTGGCAAGCCTCACTGCCTGCGTGCCTACCGCTCCTCCGGCCTCTCCATCCTGCTCTTCCGACTGTAGCCGCCAGTATGAGGTTGCAATGACGGCTTGCGAGATGGCACCTCAAGATCCTACCGGAGTTAACTCCATCCAGTCGTGTATGGACGCGGCGCAACGGTCCTACGGAAACTGCCAAGCGAGCTGCACCGCGTCGTCCATCGAATAAACGCGGAAGCTAGATGGAGCAGCCCCTGCGCGTATCATCTCTTCATCGGCCCGCCGCCTCCTGGGTCACTGGCCCGTCGGCTGTTGGCAGATCTGAGCCTGCCAGAAACATGCTGGTCACAGGGCCGGTGAGCGTGCGAAGTTAGGTGCCGTCAACCCCGCGGGCCGCAGGCTTGGTTGGCGGCGGGAGAACGCATGGCTCTTACAGGAAGCTGCCTCTGCGGAGCGGTTCAGTATGAGTTGACGCAAAGGCCGGTTTGGTCGCACAACTGCCACTGCTCCAGATGCCGGAAGGCAAGCGGGACAGCCTTCGCTTCCAACCTCGTTTTCAAGATCGATGCGCTCCAATACTCGCGCGGCAAGGAGCATCTTCGCTCCTTTAAGCCGCACGATGCGGAGTGAACCATCGCACCTTCGAGTCCACGAAGATGTGGGCACGAGGCTCATAGTCGGGATCGTTGTCGAGGCTTCCCATCGGAACTCCCACAGGCCCGCGCGCCTCATTGAGAAATGGCAGACTGGAACCGCGCTGCCCGCAGAACACGTGAGTGAAGCGCCGATAGCCGACCAGCTACCTCAGTACTCTGGAGCCTTTGGCGCCTCTCCGCGGCCTGAGGGGCTTGGGTCCACTGTCTTGGACGCAAGCGGAAGGGATTCGTCGAACACCCTTCCTCATTCCGGACCTCGATAGAAACCTACGCACTAGGTCCGACACTTTATAGCGTGCATTGAGAAAACAGCCGTCTACAAGAGCGCCTTTTCGGCTGCTTCGACCCTCTCGTGAACCCGCGTCGAGATCATAGAAAGGTGTCGTCGTCGTCGTACTCCGCGCTGGGCTCGACCTCGGCACCCTCACCCTGATCCTCGATCATGCGCTCAATCCACCAGTTCACGGTATTGTAGAGGCACGTCACGTGAGCGCACTCACGACTCGCATCAAAGCGATCAAGGATCGAGGCCAGACGGTCGGTGGTGTTAATGAGGGTAGCCTCATCAGCGAAGGCGTCTTTGTCCGCGATCTTCGCTTTCTCCACGCCGCGATGCGCGGGACAGTTGAATAGGCCGAACGGCGTTAGGACCTGTCGCAGTGCCTGCATGTGGCAGGTGCGGGGTTGGCGCGTGTACTCCTTCCAGTTCCCCTGTATCAGCACCTTCAGGTTGATGCTCTCGTAGACCTGGAAGGAGTCGGTGGCCAGTTCCTTCGCTCGGTTGACCTCGTTCTGCACGCGTCGCACCACGGCCTCGAAGTCGCCTCGCGCCCGCGTGGGGTCCATGACCTCGGCCCCGTCGGGCGCGCGCTCGAGGACAGGCTTGAAGGCGATGTAGTCGAATCCGTAGCGACGCGCGCGCGGCCGCGGGGACGATCTCGTCGATGTTCTCGTGGATCGCGGCGCCTTCCCGCTCCGCGCCGGGCCAGGCGATGATGAACGAGAAACCGATCCGCACGCGCGGGTTCACCTGCTTGATGCCCGGCACCCACGCGCAGACCTCGTCGAGCGTCAGACTCTTGCTCACGGGGTTGTGCATGGCGCGAAACAGCTCGTTGCTGCCGGCGTCGAGCGGGAGGCGGATCCAGTCGCGCTCGTCCAGCCACCTCGCGCACTCGCACAAACGGTCGCCCCGGCTGCCGTTCGAGACCACGGCCACTTGGAGGCCGAGCGTCTTTAGGTGATGGACGAAGTCCACGAAACGCGGGTAGAGCGTCGGCTCGCCCCCTCCGATCAGGATCACGGAGCGCAGCCCGTGAGCGGCCATGGTGTCCAGCGAGCGACGAAGCGCCGGCCTCGTCGTGGCGGTGCTTCACGTTCAGGATATCCCAGTCGATGCAGTGCTCACAGCGATAGTTGCAGGAGGTCGTAAGGTCGAGGTTGATGGAGATGGGCGAAGCTGCCGGCGGTGGCGGCTCGGAGCGCCCTTGGGCACGGCATCGTTGAACCGCTCGCCGCCAGCGCACATAGGCATGAACCTGGGGTATGACCGTGGGCTGGCGGAGCTTCTGCTGAAAGTCGTGGATCGGGTGCTTCACGTCGCTGCCCGCTCATGGCGCGCCGCTCCGAGGAGCACGAGCCGTCGATCGATCTCTCGAGCAGCACGGCGTGCGACCGCACGAGCTCTACTCGGGCCCTTAACTAACCCCTCACGATCCGTT
>DOUU01000436.1:0-745 GCA_003520425.1 Deltaproteobacteria bacterium | reverse complement strand
TTTGCAGGAGGGCATTGAGGTGTGCTGTGACTGCCGAGATGCGCTCTATCGGACGCAAGGCCTTAAGGCGCTTTTGGTCGTCCGGCGGGAGGGTTCCGATGTATTGGTTTGCGAGCTCGATTGAGCGGTTAAATTGATCGAGCGTCTTCCAGATGAGGAGCCAATCTGTCGGGCTCGCCACTTTGCCTCCCCTGCCCTCGCCCCCGTGCCCTTTTGCCACAAGGCCCATCGAGCTTCAACAAAAAAAATACGCGTGAGGCTCCTCCTTTTCTCAGCCTTACCACCGGGTAAAACACCGGGTCGCCCGTCGGCCCCGCTGCCGCCAGGCGTGCCGAAGCCCCTCGTGCCTCAAGGTGGCATCAGCCCAAGCAGGAGGATGGGCAGCCTTGGTCAGGGACGTGAAGCGCACCCACTCCATCGGATTCGGTCCGTTGCAGAGCGCCCAGCAGAAATCCATCTAACGCTCCACAGGCCCTGATGCCGTCAAGCCACGCTCTCCGGCCCATCGCCGGCGAGTAACGAGTCGATCTCGGCGTCGGTCAGGACGCGCTTGCAGTCGCGCCCGCCGTCCTTCGCCAGGATGCGGTCGGCACGTTCGAGGAGGATCTCCACAAGCTGCACGTCGAGCGGCAAGCCGCCAACGGTGCGAATGAGATCGGAGAGGTGCAGAGGTTCGATCATGCTCATGCCATGCCCTCAGACCAGCTGTGGCGGTGCGCTTGCACACCGGATCCACTTCGCCTAA
>DOUU01000377.1:22343-31313 GCA_003520425.1 Deltaproteobacteria bacterium | reverse complement strand
AGCAAGAGCACGCCGCCGGAGGCAAGGGTCCGCACGAAGCGCCGAGCGAGATCGATCTGCGCCTCGCGAACGCGATAGCCGGGGAAGTGTCTTAGGCCCCGCGCCCGGTCAGCGAGCGCGGCCGCGATGGCGTCCTCGTCGAAGGGCACGGGCGGCTCCACGCTCTCCCCGATTTCGACGGCGCTCGGCGCTTCTTGCACGGGCGGCTTTGCCTTGGCGTCCACCAAGAGCACGAGCCAGGGCGAGTCCGGGGCATAGCGATCGAGGGCTTCGCGNNCTGCGGCGTAGCGCGAGTCGCCGCGCTGCGCCGCAAGACCGATCTCGGACAGAACGCGCGCCGTATCGAGCGCGTCCGCCAGTGCGCGGTGCTCTTCCTCGCGTCCCAGGAGAAGCCGGGCAAAGGACTCAAGGCGCAGATCGGGCGCGTCGGGATGAGAGACCGCGAGCAGATCCTGCGTGTCCAGAAAGCGCTCGTCCGCGAGCTCGGGGGCGACGTCCCGGCGCAGGAAGAAGCGCTCGAACTCTGCGTTGTGGGCGATCAGGATCCGGCCGGCCAGGAGGGCCGCGAGCGGCCGGGCCACCGCCCCTCGCCCCGGCGCGCCTGCGACGTCGCGGTCTGCAATTCCCGTAAGACGCTGGATGGCCCGGGGAACCCCGCCTTCGGGACGCACGAGCGTGTGGAGCGTGCGGACCTCGCGTGCGCCCGGGTCGACGAGCAGAGCCCCCACCTCGAGAAGCTCGGCCGAGGGCTCGCTCGCGAGGCCCGTCGTCTCGAGGTCGAGCACCGCGAAGGCACCGAGCCGCTCGGCCAAGCGGCCGAGGACCCCCGGATCGAGCCCAAGCGTTTCGGGATCGCAGGAGAGAACCGAAAGCGGCGAGGAGGGCTCGTCCGCCGCGAGGCCCTGGCTAGACGTAGGGGGCGCCCTCAGCCCGCCCCCAAGGCGGCAGGCTCGGCGCGGAGTTCCGCCCGCAAAGGCTCGGGCCCTTCATACGTAGACGCCGCCCTTGTACTCGCGGTCTTGCCGGATCACGACGTTCACGCACGCCGGCTTGCCCGAGGCCGCCGCACGCTCGAGGGCGGGACGGATCTCGTCGGGACGCGTGCAGTGCTCGCCGTAGCCGCCCAGCGCTTCGACCACCTTGTCGTAGCGCGTGTAGTTGAGGAGGGTCCCGGCCAGGCGATCCCAGCCGTAGACGGCGCCTTGCGGACGCATCATCTGGCCCCACGCGCCATCGTTTCCCACGATGCCGATGATCGGAAGGTTGAAGCGCACGGCAGTGTCGTACTCGAATCCGTTCAGGCCGAAGGACCCGTCGCCGTAGATGATCACCACGCGCTTGCCTGGATGCGCGAGCTGCGCGGCCAGTGCGAACGGCATGCCCACGCCCAAGGTGCCGAGCGGACCCGGGTCCATCCAAGCGCCCTCGTGCGGCACGGGAATGATCTTCGCCGCCGTGGCGACGATGTCTCCCCCGTCGCCGATCACGATCGTGTCGCCGAGCGTCGCGAGCCAATCGCGGATCTCCCGGCACAGGCGCTGCGGGTCGACCGGCACCTCATTGCTCGAGAGGGCGGCCTCGACCTTCTGCTCCGCGGCCAGCTCGATCTTGCGCAGTTCGTCCCGCCAGGCCGAGTAGTCGAGCCGTGTGCCGGAGTTCTTCATCTCCTCCAGCAAGAGCTCGAAGCTGCAACCGAGGTTGCCCACGAGGCCGACGTCCGCCCCACGGTTCGTGCCGATCAAAGTCGCGTCCATGTCGAGCTGGATGATCTTCGCGCCCTTGGGAATCGTTCTGCCAAAGGCGAGACGGAAGTCGAGAAGCGAGCCAGCGAGGAGGATGAGGTCGATCTGCTTCATCGCCTCCCGCCGGGAGCGATTCAGATACTGCGGGGAGCTCGGCGGGATCGTTCCCCGACCCATGCCGTTGGTGTAGGCAGGCATATGGGTCTCGTCGAGGAACGCGTTCATCGCGTCGCTTGCCAGCGACCACTTGACGCTTGTTCCGGCCATCAGCATGGGCTTGCGGCTCTCTCTCAGGAGCTCGATCGCAAGGCGCACCTCGGCGCGATCGGGGGAGAGCCTCGGGGGCGCCGTCCGGATGCGCGGAATCGGCGCCTGTTCCCATTCGGCGGGGCTCATGAAGACATCCATCGGGATCTCGAGAAACGCCGGACCCGGGACCCCGGACACGGCGTGACGGATGGCAAGCTCGATGTATTCGGGAATTCGCTTGGTGTCGTAGCAGGCGTCCGCCCACTTCGTGATCGGCTTCATGACGCCGACGTGGTCCATTTCCTGGAGCGAGCCGCGGTGCAGATTCGAGAACGGACCCTGGCCGCCGAAGACGAGGATCGGAGAGTTGGCGCGCCAGGCGTTCGCGACGCCGGTCACACCGTCGGTGACGCCCGGGCCGGCCGTGATCGCGGCGACGCCGATCTTGCCCGGGTTGCAGCGCGCCCACGAATCGGCGGCATGCACTGCGGCCTGCTCGTGGCGCACGTCGACGATCTTGATGCCCTCATCGATGCAGCCATCGTAGATCGGCATGATGTGGCCGCCGGAGAGCGTGAAGATGCACTCGACGCCGGCTTGCTTCAGGGCTCGCGCGGCGAGCTTACCGCCATGAACGGGCATGGGTGGAACCTCAGGCGATGGATTCCGCCCACGGTATCACACCCGGTTCTCGAAGGGATCCGCCGCGCGAGAGGGCGAGGGGCGGGCGCTCTTCGCCCCCCTCGCGCAGGTTGCTATTTGGAGTACAGGAACTCGTCTCGGCGATTCTTCGCCCACGCGGCCTCGTCGTGGCCGGCGACTGCGGGCTGGCTCTTGCCGAGGCTCACGGTCGTGAGCTTCGTACCCGCGATGCCGAGGTTCTCGAGATAGGTCTTCGAGGACGTTGCGCGACGATCGCCGAGCGCGAGGTTGTACTCCTCGGTTCCGCGCTCATCGCAGTGACCCTCGATCGTGATCAGCCTCCAGTCCGTGTGCTTCTGGATGGCCGCAGCGTTGCCTTTCAGGACAGGCTGTTGATCCGCACGAATGTCGGAGCGGTCGAAGTCAAAGTAGACCGTCTGGAGGTCCGGGCTGCGCTGCGGTCCGAGGGTCTCCGGTGCTGTCGAGCGGCCTTCACTGAACTCGCGCGAGCTTGTGGAAGGCTTCTCCGTCGGCTTCTTCTCGGAGCACGCCATCCCCGCGACGAGGGAAGCGGCCGCGATCGGAACGATCGCGATTCGAAAGATCGATCGCTGTCTCATCTGGTCCCCTCGGACCTCCCATCCTGCAAATGCGCACTCACCCCGGGCGGCACACCCGCCCGTTCGACCGCGCGCCGGCAGGGTCTGGCGCGCCAAAATCGGTTCGGTGGCCCATAGATTCCTTGGGAAGGCCAGCAAGTCAATAGGGCATTTCGGAAAAGTTCTGTGACGCCGCTCGAGTGGATCATTCCGGGGCGATGCGACCCCACTGCGCTGTCCGCCTCACGAAAGGCCCTCGGCTCATGCCAAGCCCTGGTGGACGAGGTGCTCGGCCACGAGGATCGCGCCCTTGGCGGCACCCATCTTCGTGTTGTGGGAGAGAAGGACGAACTTGACACCGTGCTCGAGCGCCGGGTCCTCGCGCAGCCGACCCACCACGGTCGTCATGCCGTCGTTGATGCGGCGGTCGATGCGCGGCTGCGGGCGGTAGGGGTCGTCGGTCACATGCACGAGCTCGGGAGGGGACGAGGGGAGGCCGAGATCCGTGAACTCCCGGCCGAAGGCCCGGAGCGCCTGCGCCACCTCGTCGAGGCTCGCCTTGCGGTCAAGGCTTGCGAACACCGCCTCGGTATGTCCGTCCCGAACATTGACCCGGGTGCAGGTGGCGGAGACCGGGAGCCCAAGAGGAACGATGCGATCGCCTTCCCGGGTGCCGAGAATCTTGCGGGTCTCGAGCTCGACCTTCTCCTCCTCCTTCGGGATGTAGGGGATGACGTTGTCGAGGATGTCGAGCCCGGCCACCCCCGGGCTGCGGCCCGCCCCCGAGAGTGCCTGCATCGATGTCATGATGACCGAGCGCAGTCCGAACTGGCGCTCAAGCGGCGCGAGCGCCGTCACGAGGCCGGTGGCCGTGCAGTTCGGGATCGGCGCCACGAACCCGCGCCAGCGGCGCTCGCGCTGCTGGCGCTTCACCAACGAAGCGTGGTCGGGATTGACTCCCGGCACGAGGATCGGAACGTCCTCTTCGTAGCGGAAGGCCGAAGACGTCGAGATCACCGGCACGTGGGGAGCCATGCGTTCCTCCAGTGCCCGGGCCGCTCCGCTCTCGACCGCGGAGAAGACAAGGTCGACCTCGCCGAGGTCGAGGCGACTCGCATCGACCACGACCTTCTCGGCGAACGCCGCGGGGAGGGGCTCCTCGCAACCCCATTGCAGGTGCCCGCGCTCGTTCGTGATCGCAGCGCGGTAGGGCTTGCCCGCGCTGCGCGCGCTCGCGGCAAGAGCCGTCAGTTGAAACCACGGATGCCGGTCGAGGGACACGAGGAACTGCTGACCGGCGACGCCGGTCGCGCCCACCACGGCCACGCGGCGGCGCGGGCTCAAGGACATGGGGGTTCTCCCGCTGGGAACGGGCCGTTGGATAGCGCAGGCCTTCCCGCGGACCAACGCCGGCCCAAGGCCTTAGCGTCCCTCGAAGCGCGGCCGCCGCTTCTCGAGGAAGGCGCGCACCCCTTCTCGGTAGTCTCTACTCTCAAAGCAGGCGCGGATCGCGGCGGCCGTGCCCGCCGGGTCGCGCAGCGCCTCGTCCCGCCCGAGCTCGGCCACCACGCGCTTCACGGCGGCGAGCGTAAGGGGCGCGTTCTCGGCGATGGCTTGGGCCCGGCTTCGCACGGCCTCATCCAGCGCGGCCTTCGGAAAGACTCCGTTCACAAGACCCATGCGGAGGGCTTCCGGCGCGTCGAACAGGCGCGCGGAGAAGAGGATCTCCTTCGCGAAGGAAGGTCCGACGAGGCTCACGAGGGTGCGAATCCCCGCCTCGCCGTAGCCGAGGCCGAGCCGCGCGGCGGGAATCGCGAAGCGTGCATCCTCGCTCGCAAAGCGCAGATCCGCGGTGAGCGCGAGGGCGAGGCCGCCGCCCACGCAGAATCCGTGCACCAGGGCGATCACGGGCTTGGGCAGAGCGAGCAAAGCCGAGAACGCCGCGTCGGTGAGTGCGTCATAGTCGCCTGCCGCGGCTCCGCCGGTGCGGATGCGCTCAAACTCGGAGATGTCCGCACCGGAGACGAAGGCGACATCCCCTGCGCCGCGCAGCACGACGACGCGCACGGTGGGATCCGTGGCAAGCCCGGCTGCGGCTTGCGGCAGCGCACGCCACATCTGCTCGGAGATCGCGTTTCGGCGCTCGGGGTGATCGAACACGATCCAGCCGAGGGCGCCCTCTTTTCTCACTTCGATGCGTCCACCCACGAGGAGCGAGCCTAGCGGCGGGAGGCTTGCGCAGGGAGGCGGTGCCCACTGCGACGGGCGGGTCCGCACCTAGAAGCGGAAGCGGAGCGTCTCGAGGTTCGCTTCGGAGAGGGTCTCAAGGTCCGAGTAGCAGCGCGTCGGGAGCCCCTCCGCCGCGAGGGCGCGCAGGGAAGGGGAGCAGCGCTCCCGTCCGATCCCGAGCTGGATCGCGCGCGCGACCGCAATCGCCTCGTCGCCGGGCTCCGCATCGAGGCGACAGACCACGCACTCTGCCCCGGTCACTTCGAGAGCCAGGTCGAAGACGATGGTGCGCACGCCCTCGGGCTCGCCCACCTCGGCCCCAAGCGCGTGCTCGACCCGCGACCACGCGAGCAGGAAGCGATCCTCGCCCCTGCGGTAGACGATCCCGCGCTCGGTCGGCTTGGCGTCGGGCAAGAGGTGTACGCGGTAGCGCGAGGGAACGCGGACCTGATCGCGGAGGCCTTCGGCCGGCCCGGATGAGACCGCGTCAGGCCGCTGCGGACCCGTGGAGAAATCCTCCGGCTTGGCATCCCCCGCGGGCGTGGCCGCGGCCGGCCCGCGCCCGGTAGACACGATGTCGGTCATGCACTTCCCTCGTGACTCCCGGACGCAAGAATCGGCCGGGCGGAGGCGCCGCTTGATCCGTGCGTCCGCCCGACCTTTGGGCGGCGGAGCGGCTCGGGTCTTTGGGCGCGTCTTCGCGGTGAGTCGCCGCTCGCGGCCCCGAGGTCGACCGCCACCAGCGCGACGTGCGGCTAGCATCCGCTCTCATGTTCCCGAGCCTGCGCAAGCTCCCCCCCTCCCGCCTTCGGAGCGAACGCGCGTGCGTCCTCGCACGGCGGGGCATGGTCTGCGCAAGCGTCCCCCAGGCCGCAGCCGCCGGGATCGAGATGCTGCGCGGCGTCTTGGTCGGCGCGAGCGACCGTCGCGAGGACGGCTGCGCCTTGGGGATCTACCCGTGACGGCAAGGCCGGCGGGCCGGCCTTCGCCCACGAGCCCGCCCGCTCCGGGGCCCGGGGCCCAGGCGCGGCGCGAGGCCCGGCTGCGCGAGGAGGCCCTCGTGCGCATCGTCCTCTTGCGCCATGGCGAACCCGACTGGTTTCCCGCCGGCGGGCTTTCGGTCGACGACGCGGGACTCACCGCGCGAGGCCACGCACAGGCCGAGGCTGCGGCGCGCATCCTCGGGGCCGAGCGCATCGACGCCATCTATGTGAGCCCGCTGCGGCGCGCGCGGGAGACCGCGGACCCGCTGGCGCGGCTCTGCGGCGTTGCGCCCGTGACGCTCGATGCCCTGGCGGAGATCGGGATCAAGACTCCGCGCATGAGCCAGCCCGAGGTGGACCACTTCTTCATGGAGGCCATGCGCCGCCCGCTCGAGAGCCACTGGGACGGGTGGCCGCAGGGAGAGAGCTTCCACGATTTCCACGCCCGCGTGACGCGGGGAATGAGCGGGATCCTCGCGCGTCATGCCATGACCCCCGAGCGCAAGGGCGAGTTCACGGTCTGGCGGCTCCCCCCAAGGCAGCTCTCCCTCGTGGTGGTCGCCCACGGCGGAACCAACGCCGTGCTGATCACCCATCTGCTCGACGTTTCGCCTGTGCCCTGGGAGTGGATCCGCTTCGAGAGCGAACTCGCCGCCTACTCGGTCGTGCAGGCGCGACCCCTCGGCCAACACGGCGGCGTGTGGTCGCTCACCCGATTCAACGAGGTGGCGCACCTGGAGGAGGCGAGGCTGCGCTAGAGCCCGCCTCCTCTCGAGCCGCTATTCGCCGACGAGGAGCTCGACGCGCCGGTTCTTGGCGCGCCCTTCCTTGGTCTTGTTGCTGTCGACGGGGTTGCTCATTCCGAAGCCTCTCGGAGTGAGGTGAGACCTGTCGACGCCCGCGGTCCCCAGGTAGTCGGCCACGGCCGCGGCACGGCGTTCGGAGAGCTTCTGGTTGTACTCCTTCGTGCCGATGCCGTCGGTGTAGCCGTCCACGTTGACCCGCACGTCGGGGTTGCGCTTCAGGATGGCCGCGGCCTCATCCAGGATCACTTTGGCGTCGGGCCGGATCGTCGCCTTGTCGAAATCGAAGTTCACTCCGCGCAGGACGATCTTCTCCTTGGGCGGCGGCGGCGCAGGCTCAGCCTTCGGGGGCGGCGGGGGCGGGGGCGGAGCCTCCTTCTTCTCTTCCTTGTAGAGCGCAAGGCAGGTGCCCGCACCGAGAATCCAGCCGGTCACGGCGCCGATCGCGGCCCCCGCCCCGAGCGTCCCGGCCGACGCGTGCCAGCCATGGACTCCGGCCTGGACGCCCACCCCGCCGGCGCCGCCGATCAGCATGCCAGCGAGGCCGCAATAGAGCGGGCGNNGCCGCGCAGCCCGAAGAAGCCAGCACGACTGACAACGTCAAAGCCGCAAAACGATCCCGAACACGAATTCCAGCCACGGCCACCCCCTTGAAGAAAGCCCTCGTGTCATCCCATGCCAGCGTGGGCTCCGTCAAGCGCCGAGACGCCCCGGGAGGAGGATTTCTTCGGGTTGGGGGGGAATCGCGACGCTTAGAGCCTCGCGAAGGACTCGCTAGACGAGATGGTCCGCCAACTCGAGCACGCAGCGCAGCATGAGGTACGGTCGCGGGGCGGCGACCGGGCTCGTTTTGCCCGACGGGTTCACCCACGCGGCGCGCATCCCGAAGACGAGAGGCCCGAGGACGTCACAGGCGAAATTGTCGCCCACCATCATGCTCTCCTGCGCAGAGGCGCCAAGCCGCTCGAGCACGTGTGCGTACACGCGGGTGTCGGGCTTGCCCGCGCCGAACTCACCCTCCACCTGGATATGATCGAAGTAGCAGGCCAGCCCGAAGCGCTCGATCTTCGCGCGCTGCGGCGCCGCGGCGCCGTTGGTGACAAGAGCCATCCGCGGCACCCCCGCGCGCAGGCGCCCGAGAAGTTCGCGCACGCCCGGCACGAGCCGCACCGCGGCCTCGCGGTAGTCGGTGAGCTCGCGGGCCAGGGCGGCCGCGAGCGAAGGCGCGGGAGGGCCGACGCGCTCGAGGGCCCGGCTCACGATCTCAAGGCGCGCCCCATAGAGGTCGAGTCGGCCCCGGCGCTCCCGCACCTCGTCCTCCCAGTACCAGCGCCTTGCCTGCTCGAGTTCGGCGAGCGCCCGCTCGTGCGTGAGCTCGGGACGCTCGCTCACCCAATGGTCCGCCACGAGCTGCCAGCCTTGCTCCAGGCACGAGCGTCCATCGAGGATCGTGTCGTCAAGGTCAAGGCAGAGGGCGCGCACAGCGACGGTGCCGGTCACCGGCTAGTGCCCTCCCGGCCCTGCCGGGCTCGGCGCTGCTTGCACGTCGCGACGCAGGGTTCCCGTCGCGAGGGCGATCATGCTCGCCAGATCGGAGAGATTCGCGGGCACGACGAAGGTGTTGCCGGCCTTGGCAAGCTCGCCGAACTTCGCGAGGTACTCCTGGGCGATGCGGAGCTGCATCGCGCGCACTCCGCCCTCCACCCGCAAAGCCTCAGCCAGC
>DOUU01000377.1:19467-22286 GCA_003520425.1 Deltaproteobacteria bacterium | reverse complement strand
TTGGCGTCGCGTTCGCCCTCGGACTGAAGGATCACCGCCCTCTTCTCGCGCTCCGCCCTCATCTGCTTTTCCATCGCAGTCAGCACGTCCTTCGGCGGCATGATGTTCTTGATCTCGTAGCGCAGCACCTTGACGCCCCAGGGTGCGGTCGCTTTGTCGAGCTCCGAGACCACGAGCGCGTTGATCGTCGTCCGCTCTTCGAACGTGCNNAGCACGCTGCGCAGCGTGGTCTGGGCGAGCTGCTGGATCGCGAACTCGTAGTCCGCGACGCCGTAGGACGCTCGCTCAGGATCGAGCACCTTGAGATAGAGGATGCCGTCCACCGTGACTTGCACGTTGTCTTTGGTGATGCACACCTGCTCGGCCACGTCGATGGGCTGCTCCTTCAGCGTCTGGCGATACGCGATCCGGTCGAGGAACGGCATGAGGATGTGGAACCCGGCTTGCAGCGTCTTGCAGTATTTGCCGAGCCGCTCCACCACGAAGGCAGCCTGCTGGGGCACGATGGTCGCCGATTTTGCGACGACCACGATGGCAAGGAGCGCGAGTCCCAGCACCGCGATCACGGCACCCGTTTCCATCCCTACCCCCTACCTGCGCACGTGGAGCGTGAGCCCCTCGACGCGTTCGACCCGGCAGCGGTCCCCCGGCGCAAGAGGCACGCTGCCCGCGTTGGAGAGCGTCCAGGTCGAGCCCCGCAGCTCGCCCTTCCCGAGCGCTCCCGGAGCGATGGCGCTCTGGGCGAGTGCAAACTCGCCCACCAGCGTATCGTCCACCCCCTCCGGAGTGCGCAGCCGGCCCAGAAGTCGGGGCCGCACCAGCACGAGGAAGAGGACCGAGAACAAGGTGAACAGGAACCACTGGGCCCAGACCGGTCCGGCGAGGCCCGCGAGTCCGAGAAGCCCGACGCAGAGCGCTCCAAACCCAAAGAAGAGCAGGTAAAGGCCTCCCGGGGTGAGCACCTCGCCCCCGAGCAGGAGAAAGCCCAGGACGAACCAGATCCACCAGGACATCGCTCCACCCCCGAGGTTCGGCGCAGTCTATATTTTTCTCTGGCCGCGCGCGGGAGGATTGCCACATGCCCGAAACGAGACGGCAACTCCTACCGCACCTCGTCCTGCTGCGCCTGTCCGGGGAGATCGGAACGAAGTCGCGGCCCACCCAGGCGCGCTTTCGCGCGCGGCTCGTCCGCAACCTGAAGGACGCCCTGCGGGCGGAAGAGCTCGAGGCCCGCGTCGAGCGCACCCACAACCGAATCTTTGTCGAGGCCTCCGAAGCCCGGGCCACCGCCGTGCTGGCTCGCGTGTTCGGCATCCAGTCGATCTCCCTCGCCGTGCGTCGGCTGGCGACGACACTGGACGACGTCGTGGAAGCGGGCTTCGAGATCTTCAGCGATCGGGTCAAGGGCAAGCACTTCGCGGTCCGTGCCCGCCGGGTGGGCGACCGCACGCCTTCTTCTCTCTCCTCGCGCGAGGTCGAGCGCGCCCTCGGTCGCCGCCTCTTGCCTCTCTCGGCGGGTGTCAACCTCGATGCGCCGGAGCTCACGGCCTTCGTCGAGCTTGGCGCGGGGGAGGCGTATTTCTTCCCCGAACGCGTGGCCGGTCCGGCGGGCCTTCCGCTCGGCGTCGAGGGCCGGGCGGTCGCCCTCGTCTCGGGAGGCTTTGATTCGGCCGTGGCCGCCTGGCTGGTTCAAAAGCGCGGCGTCGCCCTCGACTATGTGTTCTGCAATCTGGGGGGCGGAGCTCACGAGGCCGGCGTGCTGCGCGTGATGAAGATCCTCACCGACCGGTGGTCGTACGGAACGGCACCGCGGCTGCATGCCGTCGACTTCCGCCCGCTCGCCGAGCAACTGCAAGCGCAGACACGGCCCCGCTACTGGCAGGTCCTGCTGAAACGCCTCATGCTGCGCGCCGCCGAGGCCGTGGCCCAGGAGCGAGGCGCCCTTGCGATCGTGACGGGGGAAGCCTTGGGGCAGGTTTCCTCGCAGACGCTCACGAATCTCGCCGTCATCACGCAGGCCGCTCGCCTCGCGGTGCTGCGCCCGGTGATTGGGATGAACAAGGACGAGATCCTCGCCATCGCGCGAGCGATCGGGACCTACGAGCTCTCGGCGGTGGTGGGCGAGTACTGCGCCCTCGTGCCGAGCCGCCCCGCGACCGAAGCCGAGCTCCCGGTCGTCCTGGCCGAGGAGTCCAAGCTCGACCCGACCTGGCTCGCGAATGCGGTGAGCGCACGCAAGGTCTTCCACCTCCGTTCGCTCGACCNNGCTCGACCTGGAGAGCGTGACTGCGGGTCCCGCGGAGCTCGAGCTCGACGTGGTGCCCGAGGACGCCGTCGTGATCGATCTGCGCTCGCGCGCCGCCTACCAGAGCTGGCACTGGCCCGGAGCGCTGTGGCTCGACTTCGCCCACGCAGCGGCCGCCTATCCCAAGTTCGATCCGCTCCGCAGCTACCTCGTCTATTGCGAGTTCGGGCTGAAGAGCGCGCACCTGGCCGAGCTCATGCGCAAGAGCGGCCTGCGCGCGCACAACTTTCGCGGCGGACTGCGCCGCCTCGTCGCGCACGCCCTGGCACGAGGGCTTCCGGGACCGCAGCTCCCCTAGCGCAGGCTCAAAGACAGNNAGGAGCAAGGCGGGAAGCTCCGACATGCGATGGAAGATGTGTGCGCCGGCGGAGCGGAGCGCGCCATCGTCGCCGTGCCACGCGTAGCCAAACACGTTCATTCCCGCCGAGACGCCCGCCTCGACCCCAGGGGCCGAGTCCTCGATCACGACACAGCGCTCGGCCGCCGCGCCCATCCGGCGCGCGGCATGGAGAAA
>DOUU01000377.1:13842-19399 GCA_003520425.1 Deltaproteobacteria bacterium | reverse complement strand
ATACGTCCCGGACACCCTCCACCGGACGCAGCTCGCGGCGAAAGGCACGCAGCGTGCGCTCGCGCAGCTCCGGGAAGAAGCCCTGAGGCAAGGGCCTCCCGAGCTCCGCCTCGATCATCCTGCGGCAGGAGGCCAAGGAGCGGCCCATGTAGCGGCGCATCGTCTCCCCGGTCGTGAGGGCGAGCCCCTCGCCGGCCAGCATCTCGGCGAACAAGCGATTGGCAATCGGCTCGCTGTCGACGAGGACTCCATCGCAGTCAAAGATCACGAGTTCACAGGGCTGGGAAGGAGAGCGCGTCAACGCGAGCGCGGCTCCTCCGGCTGGAAGAGCACGCCATCCAAGTCCATGACCTTGTCCTGGACGAAGGCCTGCGCGTCTTTCACGGCTTGATTGTAGATGGCGGGCCCGAGCTCTCTCACGAAGAACTCAAGCAAGAGCTCTGCGGCGAGTGTCCCGATCTCTTGATCGAGCTTCTCCGCGAAATAATCTTGGATCGCGCGCACCATCCGCTGCTTGCGCTCCTTGTCGAGCTCGATCGGCACGACCTCTCCTTCGATTCCACCCCCGCCGCGGCGCGCGGAGGGATCGGGCTCCGCCGCGTGCGCGCAGGCGTGGCTACCGGGGCCGCCTCGCGAGCGCGGCGGGGACATCGAGATCGTCCGAAGCACCCGGAAGGCCCGGCAGACCATCGATGCTCTTCCGGTTGTTTGCGGCCCGGTAGGCGACGAGCCCCTCGGGCCCCTTTCGCTCCGCCCAGCGCGCGAGCTGGTCGCGATCGCCTTCATAGTGCATCAAGGGCACGGCGTAGCCGCACGAGTCGGCGATTCGCTCCACATGCACGCGGATCACGGAGCGGGCACCGGGATGCGGGGGAAAGCGCGCGGCGAGTGCCTCCCACTCCGCGTGTCCGGGCTCAATCACCTCGCCGCGGCCGTGCAGGCGCAGGATCTTCGGCGGGCCCTCAAAGGCGCAGAACATGAGCGTGATGCGTCCGTTCTCGCGCAGATGAGCGACCGTCTCGATCCCGCTGCCGGTGAGGTCGAGGTAGGCGACCGTGCGGGGATCGAGCACGACGAAGCTCCGGAGACCCTTCGGCGAGAGGTTCACGCGCCCCGTGGCCGAGAGCGGCGCCGTGGCGACGAAGAAGACGTGCTGCTGGCCCAGGAACTCGGCCGTGCGCGGATCGATCTCCGGGTACGTCTTCCCCACGCCAGAGCCTCCGCAAAAGAGCCCTTAGATCAGGCCGCCGTTCACCTGCAGCACCTGCCCGGTGACGTAGGCCGCGCCGTCGGAGAACAGGAAGGCGACCACCGCGCCGACCTCCTCGGGTTTGCCCAGCCGGCGCATCGGGATGCGCTTCAGGATCTCGTCGATCGGCGCGCCTTCGATCATTTCGGTGTCGATCAGTCCCGGTGCCACGCTGTTCACGGTGATCTCCCGCTTGGCGAGTTCTTGAGCCAAGGCTTTGGTTGCGCCGATCACCCCCGCCTTCGCGGCGCTGTAGTTGACCTGGCCCCGGTTGCCGGCGATCCCCGAGAAGCTCGAGATGGTGACGATGCGGCCGCCCTGGTGCGCGCGCACCATCGGCATCACGACGGGCCGCAAGACGTTGTAGAAGCCGTCGAGATTCACGCGGATCACGTCGTCCCAGGCCTCGTTTTTGAGGGTGGGAAAGGGTGCATCGGCGTGGAGACCCGCGTTGCAGACGACGCCCCAGTAGGGGCCGTACGCCTCCATGTCGTCTTCGAGCGCCGTTTGGGCGGCGGCGCGCTCTGCGACGTCAAAGCGCAGCAGGCGACCCCGGGCGCCCTCGGCCTCGACGAGGGCAAGCGCCTCTTCGGCCGCCTTCTGGTCGCTTCGGTAGTTGAGCACGAGCTCGAAGCCCTGGCGCGCGAGGGAGAGGGCGATCGCTCGTCCGATCCCGCGAGAGCCTCCCGTCACAAGAACGCTTCGCGCCATCAGACGGGCCGGCGCGGCAGACCGAGCAGGATGTCGCTCGGTGTGCCGCTGATGCGTCGTGCGACGTCCACGCCCGACGTCATGACGCCATAGATCCCGCCCCCGGGCCGCGTCCAGTGGCCGACGAGGAAGAGACCCTCCACCGGGGCGCTCGACGGCAGCCGCCCCGGCCCCACCTGGTCGGGGGCCAGGTCCCAGCCGTAGATCGCGCCTCCCTGATTCAGCGTGTAGCGCTCCAGGGTGCGCGGCGACGCTCCCTCGCAGAACGTGAGCTTCGAGCGAAAGCCCGGCAGGCGCGCCTCGACGCCGTCCAGCATGTGATCCACCAGCTGCTGCTTGCCCGTGCGCCAGGAGCGCGTCGGGTCGGCGGAGAGGAGCGTCGTCAGAATGAAGAGGTGCTCGCCCGCAGGGGCCAGCTTCGGGTCGACGAGCGTCGGCACGGTGACACTCTGCCAGGACGGCGTCCCGCGCTCCACATCGGCGAAGTGCTGGTCATGATCCCAGTGCGTGTAGAGAAAGTTCTCGTGCTCGGCGTTGTGATCTCTCGGGTCCAAGCGGGCCGCCGCATAGACCACGAACGCGGAGACGGAGGTGCGCATGCGGCGGAGCTTCGCCAGAAAGCCCGGCGGAAGATGCTCGGCCGTCACGAGCTCCTCGAAGGTCTGGCGGGCGTCGGCGTTCGAGACCACCACCGGCGCCGTGATGCGCTGGCCGTTGTCGAGAACCACGCCGCAGGCCTGGCCGTTCTCCACGCTGATTCGTCGCACGGTGCTTTTCAGCAGGAGCTCGCCGCCTTCCGCCTGAAGGGCGTGGACCAGCGCGTCGGCCAGGCGCTGAAAGCCGCCCTCGCAGTAGTACGCACCCTCGGCCACGTAGCTCATCAGCATCGTGGCCCAGTAGAGGAAGGAAACCCGCGACGGGGGCAGCCCGAGGTAGGGCCAGAGCGTCCCAAACACGGCCTTGAGCCGGGGGTCCGTGAGCTGCTCGTCCATCACCTTGCCGAGCGTCGCGCGGTGATAGCGGACGAGCGTCGGATAGAGCTTTCGAAGACGGACCAGATCCGACACCAGGAGGAAATCCGGCGCACGCTGCGCCTCCTGGCGAATGTCGAGGCACAGCTGCACGAGCTGGCGCAGTCCCTTCTCCTCGGCCGGGAAGCGCTCGGTGTGCGCCGCCACGAACTCATCGAGGCCCGCCGGCGCATGCATCTCGAATCCCGGGAAGGAGGAGCTGTAGAAGGGGTCGATCCGCGCAAAGCGGCAGCGATCGCGCACGCCGAGGGCGCAGAGCAGCCGGTCGACCAGGCCGCCGCCTTCGAAGGCCGAAGGCTCGCAGCCCCCGATGAGGTGCACCGCCGAATCGAAGCGGTAGCGGCGCCGGCGGAAGCCGTGCGCGTAGCCGCCCGGCCGGTCGTGCCTCTCCACCACGAGCACCCGCCAGCCCTCTTTTGCGAGTAGCCCCGCCGTCGTAAGACCGCCGATCCCGCTCCCGATCACGATCGCATCGTAGGCTTCGCGGCAGGACTCGCGGTGGAAACGCATGACGGTCCTACTTCACCTGAAGCCTGGAAGGGTCGTTCCGTGCGAGGCCGTATTGGGTCATGAAGTGCAGAAGGCCGCGGCTGTAGCGGCGAGTCGTGGCCTCGCCCGTGAAGACGCGGGGCAGATGCGTCTCGAAGTGCCAGTTCATGACGCGACCGAGGAGCGTGTGGCGGACCGTGTTTCCGAGCTTGAGCAGCGTAAAGAGCCGACCGTTGTAGTAGTAGCCGACGACGCGGTGCCAGGCCCGCAGGTGATCCTTCACGTGCTTTTCGTAGACCTCAAAACCGCGGGCGGAGGGAGTCCCGATCGTCTTCGCGAGCAGCGCCGCCGCGTCGAAACCGACGAGGAGCCCGCTCGAAAACACCGGATCGATGAATCCGAAGGCGTCCCCCACGAGCACCCAGTTGGGACCGGCACCGCGCAGCGTCACCAGCTGGTAGTTCGTGTACTTCAGGACCGGTGTGAGGCGCTTGACCGAGCTGCCCCACGCGCCGGTCGTGCCGTCCTTGCGCAGATAGTTGTCGTACTGCTCCTCGATCGTGTCTCCGAAGCCACGGATGAAGTCCGAGGGCACGACGAGGCCCACCGACACGCGCCCGGGCAGCGGGATGCGCCAGCACCAGCCGCGATCCATGCGATCGGTGTGGACATGGCCCTCGCAGACGAGAGGCACCCCCTCGAGGTGCGCGAAGAGCGCCGTGTCGCGCCGTGGCCCCGTTTCTGTCGGAAGGCCGAGCGCATTGGCGATGAGGCGCACGCGCCCGGAGGCGTCGACGATCAAGTCGGGCTGCCCGGAGAGCGCGCCCTGCGTGGCGGCGAGCGTCTCTTCGCTAAGCCGAAGCCGGTCGGTGTCACCCTGGCGCTCGAGCCGCGCCGTCACGTCGAAGAGCTTCGCCCCGGCACGAATCGCCGCTTGCCGGATCGACTCGTCGAAGAGGTCGCGCGGCACATTGTAGGAGTAGTTCGTGACGGCCTTGCGGACCTGGGCGAACGTAAAGCTCATGTGATCCGAGGGATCAAGCACGAAGGTCGCTCCGGGCTTCCAGGTGCTGTAGGAGGCGACCTCCGGCTCGATTCCAAGCTCGCGCAGGTACGGCACGACCGCCGGGACCAGGGACTCGCCGATCACCAGGGGCGGGCGCTTGTTGCGGGCGAAGACGACGACGTCCAGGCCGCGGCGAGCGAGCAGCGTGGCGAGTGTCGCCCCCGCTGGCCCCCCCCCGACGATCGCGACCCGACGAATGCCCGAGGCCGGGATCTCCACCATGGGCCGCCACCTTAACATCGCCGCCAGCAGATCCAAGGCCCCGGACGCCCGCCCTGCGGCGGGCGCCGGGCCGCGCGTGGCTGCGGCCGGTGTTACAGTCGCGCCCGAGCTGGAGGAACCCGACCCCCGTGGCAGCCCCGAGCCGAGCGGAGCTCGTCCGGATCATCTTCGACATCCTGCGCACGCAGCTTCTCTCCGTCGGGGACGAGTTCACCGAGCGCTCGAGCCTCGTCGACGCCGGTCTTGACTCGCTCGCCGTGACCCAGCTCCTGCTGGCGATTGAAGAGGCGACCGGCGTGTGGGTGGACGAGAGCCTTCTCACCCCGGAGAATCTGGCGAGCGCCGAGTCGCTTGCGGCATGCGTCTACGAGCTCCAGCGCCGGGCCTCATGAGCTCCTGGCAAACCGCTCGCCCGATCCCGCTCACGGGGGCCGACTGCTTCCTGCGCGCCTTCGACGCGGAGGCGCGGCGCCGCAATGGCGCGAGCCATCTCTCCCAGCTCGTGCTGCGCCTTGGCCCGGGCTTTGACCTGCCCGGCTTCTGTGATCTCGTGCCGGAGGTGGCTCGTGCAAACCCGATCCTGCGGGCGCCGATCCGCAGGCCCTTGGGACTGCTGCCTCCCGTCTACGACACGCCGCGGGCGCGTCTCGACGCTGCGCCGCCGGTTTTCGTCCACGAGCTCCCCTCTCCGCGCAGCGACGCCCTGCCGGAGGTGTTCTTCGAACGCTTGAACGGGAAGCACGACCTGCGCCGAGGTGACCTCGTGCGCTTCGACGTCGTGCGCTACGG
>DOUU01000377.1:0-13782 GCA_003520425.1 Deltaproteobacteria bacterium | reverse complement strand
AGGGGTCAGGCGCTTTTGCTGCGAGCGCGGAGGAGGGCCCGGGGGCGGGCAGCCGCGGCCCGCGCGCCAAGGGTCTTCGGGCCCGCGCCTACCAGGCCCGCATGGCCGCCTTCGCTGCGCACCCGCCGCGCTCCCTCGCCGGGCCGCTCCGCCGCACTCCCCAGGCCCTCTGCTACGCGGTCGAGAGCTACGAAAAAGAGGAGACCGAGCGCGTGGTCGAGCGTGCCCAGCGGCAGGCAGGCTTTTTGACCCCTGTCCTCTTCTACCTGGCCGCGGTGATCCGGGCGCACCACGCCGTCTTCCGGCAGCGTGGGCTCTCGGCGCAAAGCTATGTCGTCCCCGTCGTCGCAAATCTGCGGCCCAAGGGGGCTCCCGCCGCGATCTTCCGCAGCCATGTGTCGATGCTCTGGTTCCAGGTGCTGCCCGATGAGGTCGACGACTTTGCGACGCTCCTCGGCGTACTCAAGGAGCAGCGCCTCGCGCGCATTCGCGAAGGCTTCATCGAAAACGGCGCCGCCGCCATGGACTTCGCACGCTGGGCCCCGAGCCGGCTCTACGCGCGCATGGCGCAGCGCGTCCTCAAGGGAGAGCTCTGCTCGTTCTTCTTCGCCTACACGGGGGATTTCCTGCCCGGTCTCTCGCGCTTCCTCGGCGCCGAGATCCTGAACGGCTTCCATGCGGCTGGCGTGATGGCGTCCCCGGGCTCTGCAGCGCTTCTCTCCCTTCGCGCCGGGCGCCTCAACGCAACCCACGTCCGTCAGCAGGGCGTGTTCTCCCCGGCGGAGCTTTCGACCTTCCGCGCAACGCTCAAGAGCGACCTTCTGGGAGCCGGCGACCGAAGGTGAGGACGCAGAGCGCCTACGACGTCCTCGTGGCCGGCGGCGGCCCGGCCGGCCTCGCGTCGGCCTGCTCTGCCGCCGACCTCGGCGCCCGCACGCTGCTCGTGGAGCGCGCACCGGTGCTTGGCGGGAACGCGACCCTGGCGTGGGTTCATACCATCTGCGGTCTCTATCTCCCCGCCGAGGCCGGGGACGCGGTTCCCGTGAACCGCGGGTTTCCGCTGCGTCTGGCCCAGGCGCTTCGTGCTGCGGGGGGCGCCGGAGCCCCCGAGCGTGCGGGTCGGGTGTGGGTGCTGCCCACCTTCCCCCCCGTGCTGGAGGGCGTGGCGGCACGCGCCCTCCGCGCGCGCCGCGGCCTGGACTGCTGGCTCGGCGCCGAGGTGGTGGCGGCGACACTTCCGAGCGACGGGCACGGGGAGAGCTCGCTCGAAGTGGCAAGCGGGGATACACGCACTCGCGTTGCGGCCCGCGTCGTCGTCGACGCCAGCGGGGACGCCGCCGTGGGCGCACTGGCCGGCGCCTGTCTCGAGCAAGCGCCGGCGGACCGGCTCCAATCTNNGCTGGCCGAGGCCACCCGCCGCGGCGCTCTCCCTGCGGGCTGCGAATCCGTGCTGGTGCGGCCCGGGCGGGAAGGGGGCGAGGCGTACGTGACCCTCAATCTGCCTCGCCTGCCGGGTCGTCCCTTCGACCCCCTCGACGAGGAATGCCTTGCCTCCCTGCATGCGCAGGCCCGGGACTGGGCCTTTGCCATCGTCGAGTTCCTGCGCAAAAAGGGCGCCTCCTTCGCGCACTGCGCGGTCGATGACTTTCCGCGCCGCGTGGGCGTTCGCGAGACGAGGCGGCTGCGGGGGTGCGTCGTCGTGGAACGCGACGATGTGCTTGCGGGCCGCCGCCGCGACGACGAGGTGGCGCTCTCGAGCTGGCCGATCGAGCTCTGGCACGACCACCTGCGCGCACGCTTCGAGTACCCGGAAGGACCCTGCGGGATCCCCCTCGCTGCCCTCGTCTCGGCCTCCTATCCCCAGCTCGGTATGGCGGGCCGCTGCCTTTCGGCGAGCCATGAGGCGCTCGGCGCGCTGCGCGTCATCGGGACCGCCCTCGCCACGGGCGAGGCGATCGGAGTCGCCGCCGCCCTCGCTGCCGATCGGGGCACGACGCTCCGCGAGGTGCCGCCGGCCGAGGTCCGGCGCGCAGTGGAAGGGCTCGGCGAAAGGGACGCCCCGTCGTGAACGTCGTCGACCTCGTCCGCGCACGGGCCCGCAGCCAGCCCGACGCTCCAGCGCTTCTTCTCGCAGGCGGGGAGGGGAGACCCGATGAGACCGTGTCCTACGCCTCGCTCGTCGAGCGCTTCGAGGCGATCGAGGAGCGGCTCAGGGCACAGGGGGTGGTGCAGGGCGACCGCTGCGGCCTCGTCGCGAAGCAAGGCCTCTCTTTTGTCGAGACCGCCCTCGGCATCCTGGCCGCCGGCGGCTGCATGGTCCCGATCCCCGAGGACACCACGCCTCGAGCCCTCGCGGCCCACTGCGCCGAGGCGCACCTGCACCACCTCGTGGAGGCGCGCGGTGAGCTCTCGCTCCAGTGCCTTCCCGACGTCACCCCTGTCGATGGCAAGGGAGACGAGGTCTTCCGCGCGCTTCGCCCCGCGTACCTGCGCTTTACCTCGGGCACGACCCGCCGGCGCAAGGGTGTGATCCTCGGGCACGCCGCAATCTGCGCCCGCCTCGAGAACGCAAATCGCGGACTCGCCATCGGAGCGGACGACCGTGTCATGTGGCTCCTTCCCATGGCCCACCACTTCGTGGTGTCGATCTTGCTCTATCTCTCGCGCGGCGCGGGCATCCTGCTCCCCACGAGCTCGCTCGCCCGCCCCGTGCTCGAGCTCGCTGAGCGCGCTCGCGCAAGCGTCTTCTACGCCTCGCCCTTCCACTACAACCTCCTGTCCAAGGACACGTCGGGGGTGGGGCTCGCGACCGTGCGGCTCGCCGTGTCGACGGCGGAGGCATTGCGACCTGACGTGGCCGCGGCGTTTCGCGCTCGCTTTGGACGCCCGCTCGTCCAGGCCCTGGGCATCATCGAGGTGGGGCTCCCGGTCATCAACCTCGCGAGTGCGGAGACCAAGCCACAGGCCCTCGGCCGACCTCAGCCCGGCTACGAGGTGTGGCTCCGCGGCGAAGACGGGAGGGCTTTGGCTCGGAGCGGGCCGGACCACACCGGCGAGATCTGCATCCGAGGCACGGGCATGCTGGACGCCTACCTCTCGCCTTGGACGCCGGCGCACGAGGTGCTCGTGCCGGACGGATTCCGCACGGGCGATCAGGGCTTTTTCGACGAGGACGGCGACCTCCACCTGGCCGGTCGGCGGGCCAACCGCATCAACCTCGCGGGCATGAAGTTCTTCTGCGAGGAGGTGGAGGCGGTGCTCGACGAGCATCCCGGGGTGCGTCGCAGCCGCGTGTCGGCGCGCCGCCACCCCCATCTCGGCGACATTCCCGTGGCGGAGATCGAGCCCGCCGACCGCGCCGCGCCGCCACCGCGTGCGGAGCTCGTGGCGCTGTGCCGCGAGCGCCTGCCCGGCTACAAAATCCCGCGCGAGTTCACCTTCGTGGAAGAGCTCCGCACCACGCCTTCCGGCAAGGTCGTGCGATGGGAAGAGTGAGCCTGGGCGCTGCGCTGCGCGTCGCCGCGATCCCCGCGGTGGTCGTCTACCCCTTTGCCCTGCGCGTCCTGCTCGAGCACACCGGGCCGCGCCTCGCCGCCGCCGCCGTGCTCTTCGGCCTTGCGCTCTCGTTTCTTGTCCGCCGCGCCTTCGGGCACGAGCCGCTCCGGCCCCTTGCCGCACAGCATGCGCTCGGGGCGAGCGCCGCGCTCCTCGCCCTCGCGCAGGGCAAGGAGCTCGCGCTCCTCTTGCTGCCCGCCCTGGTGAGTCTCGGCCTTTTCGGCTTTTTCGGAGCGACCCTGTGGCACGGGCCGCCCATGATCGAGCGCGTCGCCCGCCGGGTGAGCGGCGGAGGCTTCCTCGAGGAGATGGTTCCCCACTGCCGGCAGGCGACGATCGCGTGGTGCGTGTTCTTCTTCGCGAACACGGGAGCCGTGACCGCTCTCGCCGTCGCGGCGCCGCTCGCGTGGTGGACGTTCTACACCGGCGTTGTCGCCTATCTCCTGATGGGTGCGCTCTTCGCCGGCGAGTACGCGCTGCGCACGGTGCGAAAGCGCAGGCTCGCAAGCCCTCCCGCTTCCGCAGCTACCTCCCGCTGAGCGGCCTTACAATCGTCTCCGCGAAGCGCTCGACCCGATCCATCTCGTCGCCTTGGATCACGATGTAGCTGATGCCGGTCTGCTCGCGTTGCTTCTCGAGCTTCTCGCGGATCTCCGCCGGGGAGCCGGTGAGGAACATGGGGCACTCCGCGATCTGGGACTCCGTCATCCCGGTGCTCTTGGCGACGGCACTGCGCAGGCCGCGCACATCGTCTGCGATCGCCACCACGAACACCAGGGAGTTGAGCTCGATCTCCTCGAAGGCGCGTCCCGCGCCCTCGGCACCCTCGCGCACCCAGCCGACCTTTTCCCGCACGCGCTCAGGCACGAGATCGGCCGCCGTCTGCGGGGTCACCTTGCCCTCGGGCATGGAGGGATTGATGCCCACGATGTCGGCGCATCGACCGGCCAGCCGAAGCACACGCGGTCCTCCTCCGCCGATCAGGATTTTCGGACGCTCTCCCCGCGAGAGCTTCGCGGCCTGCGCGATCTCCTTCACCTGGTAGTGCTTGCCCGCAAACGAGGTGCGCTCGTTCGCCCACATGGAGCGGATGATCTCGAGGGCCTCGGCGAGGCGTTCGATGCGCACCCCCGGCCGGTCATAGGTCATGCCCGCCTGCTCGTAGTCGCTCTGCATCCAGCCGGCGCCGATTCCGAACTCGTGGCGGCCGCGGGAAACGAGGTGCAGGGAGGCTGCAGCCTTGGCGAGAATCACCGGGTGGCGGTAGTCGACGTCGTACACGAGCGTCCCGACCTTGAGCTGCTGCGTCACCGCTGCTGCCGCCGTGATGAGCACCGTCGGGTCCCACTGCGGCCCGAAGTGGTCGGGGCAGAAGAGCGACGAGTAGCCGAGCGCCTCGAAGCGTCGCACCCGCTCGCTCCACGCCTCGGGCGGAAGATGGTGGACCTGCAAACCGAAACGGAACGGCCTCGCCATCGCTCAGTCCTCCCAGATCTCGAGTGAGTCGAAAAAGCGCCCGATGGGTTCGCGCGCATCGGATCCCTGCGCGCGCGCGAGGGCAATGTAGAGCCGGTGACCGACCAGCACGAGCCGCGCCTCCTCCTCCCGATCCCCGAGGTCGCTGCGCAGGTAGCGCAGCATGCGTCCGGGATGGCCTTGGAAGAGGGTCGGCTCCTCGCTCTCGAGGCGACCGTGCCGATCGCGCAGCAAGCCGGACGCGGCGAACTCGAGAATCCGCTCGTCGGGCAACAAGAGGCAGGCGAGCCGGGGAAGGTCGTGGTGTTCGACCTTGACGACAAGGTCGGCGGTCTCCGTCTCGACCCCAACCTCGGGGACCGACCCCGCACGGGTCTCGAAAGCGCCGCTCGTGGGCACGGGAGCCGCCGGAAGGAGGACCCGGAAACGCCCCGTCTCGGACTCGTAGGGCGTCCACGCGAGGCCGTCGGCGCGCACCGCCGCAGGTGCGAGCAAGACCGCCGCCGCGAGGACAAAACGGGCCGCAACGCGCACCCGGGGAGGGATAGACGATGCGCGGCCGGGCTGCACGCTAGGGGAGGGCTCTCCGCCCCGTGTACTCCGCCGCCGACTCCATTTCCAAGAGCTCCCGGATCCCCGCCTCGTAGGGCCGGGGCCGCCAGCCCAGGTCCTTCCGGATGCGCTCGCCCGAATAGATTCTCCGGTAGGGGAGCGGCAGGGGGATGCAAAGCCCCGCCCTTCCGCCCGCGCGCCTCCAGGCCCTGGCGAACGCCCAGGTCGAGAGGTCATCGCCGGGCACGTTGTACGCCTTGCCCTCGGCGATCGGGTTCTCGAGCGCGCGCACCGCGGCATCGGCCACGTCGCCGGCATAGACGAGGCACAGGCGCATGAACACGGGATAGAAGGTGACAGGAGTTCGTGTCAAAAGAAGCTTGTGGACGCGCGTGAAGTTTCGATCGAACGCCCCGTAGATGCCCGGGGGGCGCAGCGCGGTGAGCGCGATCCCTGCGCGTTGCGCGAGCTGCCAGGCCGCACGCTCGGAGAGCGCCTTCGAGAGCCCGTAGGCGTTGAAGCGGTGGCCGCGCGTCGCGGCCTCGTAGAGCGGGTGGTCCTCCTCGACCGGAGGCCGATAGTCGCGATAGGCGGAGACCGAGGAGATCTGCACGGCTCTGCGCACGCCTTTTGCAGCCATGGCTTCGAACACATGCACCGTGCCATCGACGTTCGTGCGCACGAACTCCCGCCACGCCCGCGGCCGAAGCGAGAGCAGGGCCGCGTTCGAGATGACGGCGTCTGCGCCGGCAAAGGCCAAGGCGAGGCTCTCGGGCGCGGCGAGGTCCGCGCGGCGCAGCTCGACCCCGAGCGCAAGAAGGTCGCTCGCTCGCTCGGGAGCGCGCACGACGCCCACCACGCGCGCACCACGCAGGGCGAGTGCCCGAACGAGGTAGCGCCCGAGAAAGCCGCTTGCGCCCGTCACGGCGACGGTCGCGCCGCAAAGCTTCATGGCTCGCCCGCCGGCTCGTCGCTCTTGCGGGCCGGCACCGTTTGCGTGGTGGGGGCCGGCGTCCCGCCCGGAGTCGGGAGCTCGCCGGGCGCGAGCGTCGGAACCTCGACGGGCTCGCATTTCTGAACGGGGACGGTCTGGCCCACCGTGCCGAGCGGGCCGGGGCGGTACTCAAACTCTGTCCGGCAGCGAAGGCGCGGGGGGGTCGCTCCTGGCTTGCCCGCCTCCCCTTGCGTCTGGGCGCAAGCCAGAGCGAGGAGAGCAAGCGCGAGGGAGGTCGCGATCCGCAGGTCCATGGTCGGGATCCCTTCAGGGTGCGGGCAGCGGCTCGTCCTTCACCGTCACGAACGTCGCGTCGTATCCGCACGCGGCATGGCGGATCGTCACGCTATCGGCCGAGTCGGACACGATCGTGACCCCCGGCTCGGGGGGCGCTTCGGGACGGCGAAAGCGCGTGCGATGAAGATCGCGCAGGAGATTGATCGGGGGAAGCGGGAGCCGGCCGTTCGGCCGTTCGACCGTGACGGCCGTGCCCTGCTGGGTGAGCGTGAACTGCTTCGCGCCAAAGGGGTCGAGACCGACCAGCACCAGGGTTTGCCCGCGCTTTTGCGACACGAGGGTGAGGGCCCAATCGAGGCCCTCACCCTTAGCCCGGACATTCTGCCGCAAGAGAAAATCCCCGCGCATCTCCTCGGTCGGGAGGAGCGGGCCCGGGCACTCGCGGCCGCGATCCGGGAGTGCGCGCAAGAGCGCAAGGCCCGCCGAGGCGCAGCCCGCAAGCGGCGCCGCGAGTACCGCGCCCACCATCATCGCGTACGCGGAGCTACGCATCTGCGCGTGGCGCCCGGGCTTCCATCAGCAAGAGCGCGAACGGCGCCAGCAAGAACGAGAGCAGGAGCCCTCCTCCGATCGTCACCCCGAGGGCGCGAAGGGCGGGATGCCGGGAGATCGCAAGCACGCCGAAGGTGAGGATTGCGGTGAAGCTACCGACAAACACCGAGAGCATGGTCGTGCCCATTTCCTCAGGGTCGGTGGCGCTGTCGACCACGAAGATCCCATAGTCGACACCCATTCCCATCACCATGTCGAGGCCCACGACATGGATCAGATTCGTCTCGACCCCTAGAGCCGCAAGGGACCCGAGGAGCACGAGCACCACGAGCGCACAGGGAAAGAAGGCGGCGACGGCGGGGCGGAGCCGCCGGTAGCGCACGAGCAGCAAGAGGATCACGAGGCCATTGCCGATGAAGAGCTGCTCGAGGGTGGTCTTCCGAAACTCGGCGTAGACGTCGTTTAGGAACTTCCGCTGGTCGAAGAAGTGCACTCCGCCGACCGGGGCGAGGGCCGCTTCGAGGACCTTCGGATCCCGAACGCCCTTCAAGTAGGTGATCACAGCCGTATCGCTCCCGAGCTCGACGAGCAGCGGACGCACGAGGTCGCTAAGCGGCGAGGCGGCGAGGTCCTCAAACGCGAGAGGCGGCGTGGACTGGTCCGCGAGGGCCGCCGCAAAACCGGCGCACAACGGAGCCGCCNNGGCAGCCCGGAGTCGGCGAGGAGCGTCGCGCGGTTTTCACGCTGGAGCTCCTGCGACCAGAGAAAGGAATGGAGCGAGCGCAAGCCCCCGAGCTCGCCCTGGGCCACGAGCGCGGCGAGGCGGTCGTGGACCTCGTCGTTCTTGGCCACCGCCGCCTCGCGGCTTCGCGCCAGGGTGATCACGAAGCGACCGGTATCGAACTGCGACACGCGCTCCCGGACCCGCTGGTCCTCCGCGAGGAGGGCGGGATCGAGGCGCCAGAGCTTGGTGATGTCATCGACCCAGACCAGGCGGGAGAGGAGCGGGACGGAGAGGGCGATCAGCCCGAGGGCGGCCGCGGCCAGGACGCCACGGCGCGGCATGAGCCAAAGCACTCCGCGGCCGAGAGCATCGGAGACCGCGCGGGAGAGCGCCGGCTCGCGCTCGGCCGGTGAGACGAGGGGCGGCAGCAAGAAGAGAGTCACCACGAGGGCGACGCCCACGCCCACGACCGAGAAGAACGCGATCTGGCGAAAGCCGGGAAAGGAGGTAAGCCCGAGGCCAGCGAAGCTGGCCATGGTCGTTGCGCCGCCGAGTGCGATCGAAGGTCTCGTGCGCCGGAGCGTGCCGCGCGCATCGGCGCGGTGCGGCGAGAAGCACAGATGGCAGAGAAGAAATGTCGGATAGTCCACCACCACCCCGATCAGCGCGGCGCCGAAACCGAGGGTCAAGCCGTCCAGGCGCCCGAAGACGAGGACACCGAGCCCGGTCGCCACGACCAGTCCCGCGACCATGGGCACGGCGGTCAGCAAGAGGCTGCGGCCCGAACGAAAGAACGCGTGGAACCAAAGGAGCACGCTCAGCACCGCGAGCCCCATCGCGAGATCGACCTCGCCGCGAATGCTGCGCTCGGTGGCCACCGCGAACAGGTTGGCTCCACTTTTCTCGAGCGTGAGGGCCCCGGCGTGCTTCGCGGCGATCTCGCCGAAGCGCGCCTCAAGCTCCGCGAGAAGGCGCTGCTGGGCCTTGCCATCGAAGGCCGAGGGCTTCGTTCCGAGGAAGAGCACCGCGAAGCGGCCGTCGCGCGTCAAGAACTGGCCGTCGCGCATGTCAAGCGGCGGCTGCTCGCCCTGGAAGCGCTCGAGGATCCTCCGGAAGCTCCCGAGCGGATCCGGGGCGATCAGGCGCTTGAGAAGGGGGGCCGTGGGCAGCGCGAGCTCCGCCTTGGTACGCGCGGCCTGGGCGCGGAGCGCCGCTTCGCTCGTGAGCTCCGGGATGCGTGCAGGATCGTCGGAGAGAAAGTAGAACCGCCGCGGGAAGTAGATCTCGTAGACCGCTCTCATCTCGTCGGGATCGATGCCGGCCCGCACCCAGGCGACGCCCGCCATCGTCCGCAGCGCGTCGGCGAACTCGTGGGCCGCCTCCGCCGCCGTGTGGGAGTCCGGCGCCCCGATGCACAGCACCATCGTCCGCGAGAGCTCCGTCTCCGTGAGGCGGCGCGAGATGTCGGCGAGCGTCCCCTCGGTGCCGGCCGGCATGAGGTTCGTGATGTTCGTGCCGAACGTGAGCCGCGTGACGGCGATGATCGTCATGCCCACGAGGACCAGCGCAAGGATGAAGAGGGAGTGGCGCGGGTTCACGGGACCTTGGCGGGCGTGTTCTCGAGGAAGATGCGGCCGAGCTCCTCGGGGCTGAACTGCACGTCGGTCACGACGTCGTGGAAGAAGGTCGTCGTCCGGTCGCCTTCCTTCTCCACCAGCACCATCTGCTTGAGCGCGGGCCCGTCGCCGTTCAGCTCGATGGAGGCGATGAGCTGGGAGACCGGCGGACCCTTCGGGACGAGCTTCATGTCCCAGCGCGGGCCGTCCGCGTCGAAGCCCACGTTGTAGCGTTCGCGCAGGGCGCGAAGATCGCCATTAAAAAGCACCACGAAGTTCTCGACGATCGTCCGTGCCACGCGGTTGGCCGAGAGGTCGACGCTGTTGCCACCGGCCATGTCCCGGTAGGACATGCGGGAGCCGTCGATGAGAAGGGTGGTGGGGCCCGGCGCGCGCGTGATGCGCGCCATGCGCGAGGGGGGGATGAAGTAAAGCGTGCCGTCGCTCTCGAGGGGCTGGTCGAGGAGTGCGATCTCTTTCACCTCGTGGAACTCCGCGCGCACGCCGCTCGTGGTGGCCATGTGGTGCATCAGCGTCTCGAGGGTGAGCGTGCCGTGGGGAATCTCTGGCGGACCTCCGGAGGCGGCGAGGCACGCGGCACCCGCCGCCGCGAGAAGAAGCGCGTGAGGGAGCTTCACCCCTTCCCTCCGCCGATCCGCTTCACGATCTCCTGCGGCGTCTCCAAGAGCATGCGGCCTTCGCTATCGAGCGTGGCCAGCACGGTGTGGCCTCGGGCCGCTCGCCGCTTACGGGAGAGGTTCGTGACCTCATAGGCGATGAAGATGCGGTTGCGAAAGTCCCGCAGCCAAGCGCCGACGCGAACACGGTCGCCGTAGAACAGAGGAAATGCGTACCGGCAGCGGCTCTCGATCACGAGGAAGCGGTAGCGCGGTCCGACGAGATCGCCCGCATCCAGGCCGAGCGAGCGCAAGAGCTTCGTCCGCGCGAGCTCGAGGTACTTGTAGTAGTGCCCGTGCCAGACCACTCCGAGCGCGTCCACATCGTGGAAGGGAATCTCAAGCTCGATCTCGGTTTCGTGCAGACGCTCGCTCATCGCACGTCGAGATCGCGCCCCAGAAGGTCGCCCGCGGCGTGCAGCTCGAGCACGCGCGAAATGTCGTGGTCCTGCCGGCGGTCTTGCAGGACCTGGGGCACGGCCTTGCGCACGGCGTCGCGCAGAGCGCGGCTGCGCAGCGCGTCGGCCTCGCCGCCGCGCAGATCGACCCCCTGGCAGGCGGCGAGGGTGCCGATGGACGCCACGGTCTCGGCGAGCTCGACCACGCGCAGGCAATCGCGCGCCGCGATCGTCCCCATGCTCACCTTGTCCTGGTTGTGCGACTCCGTGCTGCGGCTGAAGGCGCTGGCCGGCATGGTGAGTTTCAGCGCCTCGGCCGCGAGCGCCGAAGCCGTGATCTGCATGGCCTTGAAGGCGTGATGGGCGACCCGCTCCGGCCCCGACGCGGCGACGAGGTTGGCCGGCAGCCCCCCGTTGGTCGCGGGATCGCAGAGCAGCGCGAGCTGGCGGTCCAGGAGGTCGGCCACGCTCGCCACGGCGGCCTTCAAGCCGTCGAGGGCGAAGCACACGTGCCCGCCGTAGAAGTTTCCTCCGTGGAAGACGTCGCCGCTCTCGGGATCGATGATGGGATTGTCGTTCACCCCGTTCACCTCGATCTCGATCATGCTGCGCGAGAAATCGAGTGCGTCGAGGAGCACGCCGATCACGTGGGGCGCACAGCGGAGGGAATAGCGGTCTTGGAGGCGCGCGGGAGGCGCAGGCCTTCCCCCTTCCGTGCGGGTCAGGTCCTCGCGAATCCACGCCGCACAGCGCCGTGATCCCGGGTGGGGCTTCAGATCGAAGATCCGCGCCTCGAAGTGAGCGGGGTTGCCGCGCATCACGTCGCAGCCGACGGCGGTGAGCGCCGCAGCCCAACGCGCAAGGCGCACCGCCCGCACGAAAGCAAGGCATCCGAGCGCGGTCATAACGCTCGTGCCGTTCATCAGGGCGAGGCTCTCCTTGGGAGCGAGCGCGAGCGGGGCGAGCCCCACCTGCGCCAAGGCATCGGCCGCACCCAGCACCGCGCCCCGCAGCGTCACCTCGCGCTCCCCGACGAGCGCTGCGGCAAGGTATGAAAGGGGCGTGAGATCCCCGCTCGCGCCGACCGATCCCTCGGCGGGAATGCGCGGCAGAAGACGCAGGTTCAAGAACTCGCACAGGCGCTCGAGCAAGACGGGGCGCACGCCCGAGTAGCCCCGCGCGAGCGACGCGAGCCGCGCGGCCACCACGGCCGCGGCCTCCGTCTCCTCGAGGATGCGGCCGGTCCCGCAGCCGTGAAAGCGCAGGAGATTGAGGGGAAGCACCCGCTGGAGTTCATCGGGGATGGTGTTCTCGAGAGATGCGCCCACCCCCGTCGAGACACCGTAGATCACCTGCCCGCAAGCGAGTACGCGCTCCACCGCCGCGGACCCGGCCGCAAGGCCGGCCCGGTAGGTGGGATCGGGGTCGAGGGCGGCCTCGACCCTGCCCTCGGCCAGCGCCACGAGGTCCTCGATGCGCAGCCGCGAGCGCCCCACATGGAGCAGGTGGCGGTCCGCATCCCGTTCGGTGGCGGTCATGGCCGCCACCTTATCGCAGCCCGACGGCTGCGCCTGCAGCAAAGAGCCTGCACACAAGCCGCCCCCTCCCGCGCGTGAGCCCGCGCGCGATGGCCCGCGGCTTGCAATCCTTTCGCGCGACCCGTCGGAGGACCCGATGGCCGAGCTGTGGGATCCCCTCGCCCCTGAGTTTGTGCGCGATCCCTATGCCTGCTACGCGCGCCTGCGCAGCGAAGACCCGGTCCACTACGTGGAGACGCCGGGCTTCCGTTTCTTCCTCGTCACTCGCTACGAGGACGTCCTCGCGGTGCTGCGGGATCCCGCATACAGCGCACAGAAGTTTCCCGAACAGCTCGTCGCCGACGCGATGGCCGGTCCCGACCCGAGCTTCGCCGCGCTGGCGCGCGCCGTCTCGGGCATGATGCTGATCAAGGACCCGCCCGATCACACAAGGCTGCGTGCACTGGTCTCCAAGGCCTTTACGCCGCGCGTCGTCGAGGGCCTGCGGGCGCGAATCGAGGCGATCGTGGACGAGCTCCTCGACGGCGCCGCCAAAGCCGGCGGAATGGATGCCATTGGCGAGTTCGCGGCGCCCCTGCCCGTGATCGTGATCGCCGAACTCCTTGGCGTCCCGGCCGCGGATCGCGAGAAGTTCAAGCGCTGGTCCGACGAGATGGTGCCGTTCATCGATGGAACGCTGCGGGCGAGCGGCCTGGTGCAGGCCGCGCGCGGGGCGCAGGCGCTCGAAGCCTATTTCCGCGACTTCATCGAGGTGCGGCGCAAGGATCCCCGGAGCGATCTCATGAGCGGGCTCATCGCCGCCCATGAGCGCGACGACGCCCTCTCGCAGACCGAGCTCGTCGCGACGGCGATCCTGCTGCTCGGCGCGGGTCACGAGACCACGACCAATCTCATCGGCAACGGCCTGCTCGCCCTGCTGCGTCACCCCCGGGAGTGGGGGCGGCTGCGCCGCGAACCCGGCCTCGTGAAAAGCGCGGTCGAGGAACTCCTGCGCTTTGACAGCCCGGTGCAGCTCACCTCCCGCATCCCAAGGCGCGATGTCACGTTGCGCGGCTGCCGGATGGCTGCGGGGGTCGAGGTGAACGTCGTGCTCGGCGCCGCCAATCGAGATCCCCTCGAGTTCCCCGACGCCGATCGCTTGGATCTGGCCCGGGCCGAGAACCGTCACGTTGCCTTCGGCCACGGGCCGCACTTTTGCCTTGGCGCACCGCTCGCACGGCTCGAGGCGCAGGTTGCCTTTTCCCGTTTGGTCGAGCGCTTCCCGTCTTTGCGCGCCGCAAGCCAGGAGGAGTCGCGGCGCCCGGGACTCGTGCTGCGGGGTCTTGCGGCGCTTCCAGTCTTCTTTTAGGAGGAGCGGGCGCCAAGACCTCGCGCGTGCGGGTGGGCCCTGGAGTGCAGGGCCTCAAGGCCAAGGCACAGGGCCCCCACGGCGAAAAGGACGAGGGCCAGGGCGCCGCCCGAGA
>DOUU01000123.1 GCA_003520425.1 Deltaproteobacteria bacterium | reverse complement strand
GTGCGGGCCCCAGGCGGGTCTCAGTGGCAGCTGGATGCTTCGGAAATCGCGCATCGCCTCACCCCCCGATTTGGCGATTCGTGTGCTGATTCAGTCGGTTGTACCACCGCATCCTACCCAAATCAGACACACAATTGGGGCAGCATTTGCGCCTATTTCCCTTTATCTTTCACGACTTCCGAGTTTCCAGACGAGAAGTAGCTAGTTTTGACAGTAGATTCAAGACAGCGTAAGAAGGGGCAAGTGGGAGGCCTCAGCGCCTCTCCCCGTGGGTTGCACCCGCTAGTTTTGAGAGGAGGCACAAAATAGCGTAGGTGGGCGAGATTACAGGGCTGGTGCGGCAGAGAGGACTCGAACCTCCACGGGATTGCTCCCGCCAGCCCCTCAAGCTGGTGCGTCTACCAAATTCCGCCACTGCCGCGCGGCAGTCACGAGTATACCAAGGTCGCGGAACGGCGCGATACGGCTCGCGCGTCAGGGCGGGCTTCGGCTCCCGTTTGGGCGCCTCGGCCCGGCCCGCACATTCCAAAACGGCTGGTGCGTCTACAAATTCCGCCACTGCCGCGTTGACTTCTATCATCGATCGAGTTGACAACAGTTGACAACGTTCCTGACCTCTGACCTTATGGACCGACAACCTCTTCAACGATCGACTCAACTGCGTCGAAGGGCGCACGCAGGGCACCCTCGATGTGGTGCCGCTTGGCCAGGAACTCCGGTGCGTTGTAACTCACGGCGACCGCTCCCTTCCCGTCCTCCCAAACCAGCACCTTGAGCGGGAGATCCAAACCCGCGAGCGCGCCGCGAGCATTACCGCCGCGCCCACCGTTGGCTTCCCAAACATGACGAGTTTCGAATCGGGCATCTGCACACCAACTCGTTCGGCTGTGCCGCTGTGATCAATGACCCTGAACAGCGTGAAGCCTCGATCCGCAATCACACGCGTCAGTCGGTCGACGGTCTGTGCGACGGACTTGCTGCTGTGCTTGGTGATGATCCCGGCCAAAGATTGCGGGTTGTCCAGCATCAGGACTCCTATTCTCTAGGCCTTCGTTCGCGCGCATGATTCTTGCACGGGGCCTCGCCATCTCGTGAGCGCGCCAGATTGCCCGCTCTAGGGCGCTTATGCCACCCGGAAGGCCGTTCCGATAACTCCGTCGCGCGTCACGCTGCGACTCGTTCGTATCGGTGGTGGAGTCCGCAAACCTCTGGGAAGGCGATCACCTCCGAATTCTCTCTCCTGAACGCGCCGCGACTCCGGAGCGTCCCTGTCGAGCGCTAGATGCGTGCGCGCACCGTTGTAGTAGCGGGCATACGCGGAGAGAATCCGAGAAGCCTGACGTTCGTTGAAAACGATGAGGTGATCCATGCACTCGCGACGGAGCGATCCGATGAAAGTGCTCCGCGTAGGCATTCTGCCAAGGCGATCGCGGGGCAATTGGGACCTCGTGAAGGCCCAGTCCCGCGACGCGTCGCCGGAACTCGGCTCCATAGATCCCATCCCGGTCGCGGATCAGGTACTTGTGAGTGTCCTCGGATAGGGCCTCGACCATTTGCTGCGCAGTCCAGGCGGCTGTCGGATGAGGGGTGACGTTCGCGCGCGCGGCGCCCTGATTTCGCCGGTACGAGAATCCCCTGCTTGATGCGATTTAACTTGCGTCTGACGCACACGCTGGCGGAGTTCATCGAGGCCTGCCTTCTTGCGCCTGGCGTTCATCTCATCGAAGTCGTTTGTTCCTCTATCAAGACTATTCGAAATAGTTTGGTATCTCGTCGTTCAGCACCAGCACTGTCTCTGCCTTTCTCTCCGCCAGCACGAACCTCACGGCCGCCCCCGCCAGCTCCTCCACGCCGATCGTCGGGCACAACCGGTCCACCAGTTTATACAAGCCGTCAAGCGGCACCGCGATCTTCACCGACGTGGGCAGTCCGGGCAGAGTCCTTCTCGTTCCGACGACGAACCCCGCGCGGAGGCAGATCGCGTTGCCGGCGTTCTCGACGTCGCGCTCCACGAACTCCTCGATCTTGCGCTTGCCCTCGTAGTAGCCCGGGATCAGGTAGGGAAAGGGATACCACCAGTCGTCCATGTTCGACCTGTCACGCGTGATCACCGCGAACTTGGTGGCACCTATCTCCCTGCTGATGGTGTACGCGTTGATGTTCGCGTCGCCGCAGGTCCGCACCATGTTCGTCTGCGACCACGGCGTTATCGCGCCCACGCACGAGATACAACCCACGATGTTGTATTTCGGCGTCACTGCGCGTAGCGCGTCCCGAACGGTCTGCGGCGCGAGAAGATCCCCGCTTACAAAGCTGAGTCTCGTGGTTTGATACACAGGCTCAGCTGAGAGCCACTTGGGTGCGACTCCAGTTCGACTCACTGCGAAAATTTGGAGGTCCTTGTTCTGTAACAAGGCCTCCGCCAACACTGCCGTGCCCACAAACCCCGTGCCTCCGAAAACCACCAACGCGGGGGGAAGTGTTTTAGGGAAAGGGGGCATCTTGACTCCCTATCAGCGATCGCTCTTGTGAAAGAGTGCTCGCGGCCGTTGGAAACCGCGAGTAGAGCGGCATTGGCCTCGAAATACGCGAAGCTCGCCAAGTGTGCCCAGGACACAGCCCTGCGTGACATTCTGCATCTCGCAGAACTCGGCATTCTCGTCCGCAATCCGGAGGGCGGACGGAGCACGAGCTATGCACTTGCGCCGAGACCATAAGGCTTCACGAGATGCTTTATCCCCAGCCGTGTCAGTTCTCTCGTAATGAGACGTGAGCCGAAATGACCGGGAGGACGCCAAAGGAAGGCTAGAAAGCCGCTCCACTTGACAACAGACAACAAAACGCCCCGAAACAATGAGATTTCCCTTTGAAAATCGATAGCTTCAGAAAACCACCCAAAACCCTATTCCAAGCCCCTCAAGCTGGTGCATCTACCAATTCCGCCACTGCCGCGTGGATTCGAGCATACCCAACGGGCGCGCTCGCCGGGAGGATCTCGCCCTAGGGATTCGCCGGCACGGGTGGCTTCTCCGCGGGGGCCGCGGGCGGCGTCTGCTTTGCCTCGGAAGCCGCCGGCTTCGGCGGCTCGGCGTACTTCGATGTCTCCCCGGCGGCCGGCTTCGGCGGCTCCGCGAACTTCGACGTTTCCTCGGCGGCGGGCTTCTTCGGCTCCTCGTCCATGATGCTGGTCGAGAGTTTCTTTTGGCCCACGTAGGAGAGGTAGAGGCTCGTCAACATGAAGACCACGGCGGCGCCGCTCGTGAGCTTCGTGAGGAAATTTCCTGCGCCGCGGCTCCCGAACACGGTCGAGCTCGCGCCGCCGCCGAAAACGGCGCCGATCTCCGCGCCCTTGCCGCGCTGCAAGAGCACGATCACGATGAGAATCACGCACACCATCACGTGGAGCACGGTCGCAAAGATGGTCACTGGGTCTCCTCCGGGCGATCAAAGCGCACGATGTGCGAAAAGCCGAGCGGGTCGAGGCTCGCTCCCCCGACGAGCGCCCCATCGATGTCTTGCTCGGCCATGAGCGCGTACACATTCTCCGGCTTGACCGAGCCCCCGTACTGGATCCGCATCTGGGCCGCGGCCTCACCGAAGGCCTTGGCAAGGCGCTCGCGGATGAAGGCATGCACTTCTTGGGCGAGGGCAGGGGTGGCGGTCCTCCCCGTCCCAATCGCCCACACCGGCTCGTAGGCGANNCTGGGCCGGCACGCGGGCGAGGCTCGCTTGCAGCTGCGCGCCCACCACTTCGAAGGTTTGACCGAGCTCGCGCTGCGAAAGGGTCTCGCCCACGCACACGATGGGACGAATGCCGTGGGCGAGGAGGAGCTCGGCCTTGTGCGCGATCACCTCATCGCTTTCGCCAAAGAGCTTTCGCCGCTCGCTGTGTCCTACGATCGTGTAGGAGCAGCCGAGGTCGGCCAGCATCCGCGGCGCCACCTCCCCGGTAAACGCACCTTCCTCGTGCGCGGCGACGTTCTGCGCAGCGAACTTGACCCGCGTGCCCGCGAGGGCCCGCGCCACGGCCTCGAGCGCGGTGAACGGGGGGGCGAGCACGACTTCGACCGAGTCCGCCTCCCTCACGTGCGGCAGAAACGCCTCTACGAACTCGAGGGCCTCACCGACCGTCTTGTACATCTTCCAATTCGCCGCGAGGATCGGGCGCCGCACCTAGCGCTCCAACGCTGCGACACCCGGGAGCGTGAGTCCCTGGACAAACTCCAGCGAGGCGCCGCCCCCCGTGGAGAGGTGCGTGACGCGCGAGCCGAGGCCCAGCTTGTTCACGGCCGCGAGCGAGTCGCCTCCGCCGACAACCGAGACGGCCTTCGAGTCCGCGATCGCCCGCGCCACGGCTTCGGTCCCTTTGGCGAAGCTCTCGATCTCGAAGACCCCCATGGGACCGTTCCAGAAGACCGTGCCCGCCTTCCGCACCTCGGCGGCGTAGATCGCCGCCGTTTCCGGTCCGATGTCGACCCCGAGCCAGCCGTCGGGGATCTGCTTGGCGACGCGGCTTGGCGTATCCGCGGAAAGCTTCTCGGCCACCACGTGGTCCACGGGCAGCAGGATGCGCCGCCCGGCCCCGGCAGCCGCTTGCAGCACGCGCCGGGCGTCGCTCACATGGTCCTCCTCCACCCGCGACGACCCGGTGGGCTCGCCCTCTGCGCGCAAGAATGTGTACGCCATGGCCCCGCCAATCGCGAGCACATCCGCCCGCTCCGCCAGCGCCTCGAGCACCGCGATCTTGTCGGAGACCTTGGCTCCGCCGAGCACGCAGACAAGGGGTCGGATGGGTTCCAAGACGACCCGCAGGTGCTGAAGCTCCGCCTGCAAGAGATCCCCCGCGGCCACACGCGGGACCAATCCGACCATCCCCGCGGTCGAGGCGTGGGCGCGGTGGGCCGTCCCGAACGCATCATTCACGTAGACGTCGGCGAGGGCGGCAAGGCGTCGCGCGAAAGTGGGGTCGTTCTTCTCTTCCTCGGCGTGGAAGCGCAGGTTCTCGAGCAGAGCCACCCCTCCGGAGGGGAGCTTCTCCACCGCACTCTCCGCCGCCGCCCCGACGCAGTCGGGCACGAACACGACGGGCATCCCGAGAAGCTCGGAAAGGCGCTTTGCCACCGGCGCAAGGGAATACTGAGGGTCGGCCTTGCCCTTGGGACGGCCCAGATGGGAGGCCACGATGACGCGGGCGCCCGCGCTCGCGAGGCGCCTTAGGGTGGGAAGCGTCGCCCGGATCCGCGTGTCATCCCCGACCACCCCGTTCTTGGTCGGGACATTGAGATCCGCACGCACGAAGACCCGCTGCCCGCGCACGGGGGCCTGCGAAAGGAGCTGGTCCAGGGAGGGGACGGCGGCCACCGCAGCTCTTTCCTAGCGGGCCATCAGGAGGGCAAGATCCACCACGCGCCGGGAATAGCCCCATTCGTTGTCATACCACGCAAGGATCTTGGCAAAGTTCCCGCCCATCACCTTCGTTTCCAGCGCGTCCAGGATCGAGGAGTGTGCATTGCCCCGGAAATCGATCGAAACCAAGGGCTCTTCGCAGACCTGAAGGATTCCCTTCATGGGTCCCGTCGCAGCCGACTTCATCGCCGCATTGATGCCCGCTGCGTCGGTCGACTTCTCAAGTTCAACGGAGAGATCGACGACCGAAACGTCAGAGGTCGGCACGCGGATCGCGAAGCCGTCGAGCTTGCCGGCGAGCTTGGGCAACACCTCGCCGATCGCCTTCGCCGCGCCCGTGCTCGTCGGGATCATCGACACGCTCGCGGCGCGAGCGCGTCGCAGATCCTTGTGCGGAAAGTCGAGGGTCACCTGATCATTCGTGTAGGCGTGAATCGTGGTCATCCATCCGCGCTGGATCCCGAACTGGTCATCGAGCACCTTGGCCACGGGCGCGAGGCAGTTCGTNNGAGGCATTGGAGACGATCTTATGCCGACTCGGGTCGTACGCCTTGTCGTTCACTCCAAGGACGATCGTCACATCCGGCTTCTTGGCGGGCGCGGTGATGATCACGCGCTCGGCTCCCGCCGCAAGGTGCTTCGCCGCATCCTCGCGTCCGGTGAATTTCCCGGTCGACTCGATGGCGAGCTTGGCGCCAAGGCTCGCCCACGGCAGCTTTGCCGGATCCTTTTCGGAG
>DOUU01000331.1 GCA_003520425.1 Deltaproteobacteria bacterium | reverse complement strand
CCACCGGATCGAAGATCTGGCCGGGGCGCGGGACGCCGGAGGGGGCGGAGTCCCTGGCTATCCGGATGGTCACTCGGGAAGTATCTAGCAGATACTTCGGCGGGCATCAATGGGGAACTCGGCGGGTCTCAATACGATAGCGACCGCGGTCTATTGGAAGCGCATCTGCACGTCCTGCTTGTCCTCTTCGCTCACCCGGAAGAGCGTGTGGGGGCCAAGCCCCATCATGCGGGCGAGGAAGNNGAAGAACTCACGCCGGTCGGCGATTTCCTCTTCGAGGCTCGAGATCCGCTCTTGCAGCTGGCGGAACGATGCGTCGGCCTTGAGCTGCGGATAGCTCTCCGCGACTGCGAACAGTCGCCCGAGTGCGCTGCGCACCGCTTCGTCGGCGGCGCCCTTTTGCTCCATCGTCTGCGCCTGCTGGTAGGCGCTACGCGCCGCGGTGACGCGCTCGAGCACGCCTCGCTCGTGCGCCATGTAGCCCTTCACCGTGTCCATGAGCTTGGGCAGCTCGTCGTGGCGCTGCTTCAAGAGCACGTCGATGTTCGCCCAGGCCTGATCGATCGCGTGCTTGAGGGTGATGAGCCCGTTGTAGAGGCCCACCACGTACACGACCGAGCCCACCACGACGAAGGCGAGTGCGCCGAGCACGATCCACGCCATCTCACATCCTCCCCAGCATGCCGAAGCGCTCGAGCAGGAGCGCCAGCGAGACGAGAGCGAGGGCTGCCCCCCCGAAAACCGAGCCGAGCGCACGCCACGAAAGCGAATGGGCCAGCGCGGCCCGAGGCCTCGTCGAGAGCACGAACAGGCTCGCGCCGAGGGGGTCGCGTGCGATGACGACGCGATCGGCGACGGGCGCGCGATCGACGTCCGCGCTGACGCGCTCTCGAATCGCGTCCCACTCCTCGAGCGAGACCTCGCCGTCGCCGTCGAGGTCCGCGGCCTTCATGGCGGCCGGGTCCTGCTTGATCTCCGCCAGGCGCGCTGCGATCTGGAAGCGCCGCTCCTCGAGCATCCCGTGCCGGGCCTGCGCGACGCCGTAGACGAAGACCCGGGCCCCGAGATCGATCCGCGCCTCGCTCACGCGCAGGCGGGAGCGGTTGCCGAACCAACCCGAGGTGCAGTCGATGCCGTGGTCGGTGAGCAGCTGGGCAAGAGGCCCCGTGATCTCGGGGTTGGTCTCGTGAATCTGGTTCGGGATCTCGGCGGTGGCGCCCTTCGGATCGACCCGCACCCGGCCGGTCTCGTCTTCGAGATAGAAGGGCCAATCCGCGGAGTCCCCGGAGGCCACCGTGGTCCACTCGCGCTCGTTTCCGGAGTGGGTCTCGCGCTCGATCCGGTAGTGGTACCAAGCGCAGGACAAGCCCGAGACCGGGGCCACGAGGGGATCCTTGGGGCGGGCGATGCCCTCAAGCTCCGCGGCGCCGAGGGCGACGGAGCGGATTTTCGACGTCGGGGTGTCCTCGATGGCGCGTTTGCGGCGCCAGAGCACAAACCCGTGGGCGAAAAGAACGCATCCCACGATCCCGAGCAGGGCGAAAGCGACCGTCGGAGAGCCGTGGCTCCCGCGCACGGTCGTCCCGCCAAATGCCCGGAGGAGATGCGGACCCATGCACGGCAATATCGGGCGGCTTGGGCGCGGCCTTGACGTGGAAGAGCAGGGCTTAGCCTTGCCCGCGATGGCCGATCTCCGTAGGCTGGCCCCGCCGGAGGTGGACGGAGGATCGCCGGCGGACATGTGCTGTCCGCGGGAGGAAAGTCCGGGCTCTAAAGGGCAGGGAGGTCGCTAACGGCGACCCGGGGCGACCCGAGGGAAAGCGCAACAGAAAGCACACCGCCGATGGCCTTGCGGGGCGGTCGCCCCGGAAGGCACAGGCAAGGGTGAAAACGTGGGGTAAGAGCCCACGCGCGACGGCCGGGTGACCGGCGGCGCGGCAAGCCCCTCCCGGAGCAAGCTCGAATAGAGGTGCCGTCGAGAGCGGCCCGTTCGATCCGCCGCCTCCCAGGAGGCGGCGGCGGCACCTGGGTAAGAGCGCTCGAGCGCCGCAGCAATGCGGCGCCTAGACGAATGATCCTCGCCGGCGTCGGGGCGACCCGCCGCCGGAACAGGACCCGGCTTACAGTCCGCCTCCGGCCTCCGCCCCGCGCGCGGGCCCCGAAGCCCACCCTCGACGGCTTGACCGCCGGCTCCCGGGCCGGGTCTATACTCGCGCGCCCGAGGCGAAGAGGAGGCGCGCATGCAGGTGCAAACCCCGATTCAGAACGCGGACTGGCGCGCGATCCCAGAGGTCGCTCAGGGGGCGGAGGAGACGGGCTTCGACGGCCTTACGACGTCGGAGATCGCCAACGACCCCTTCATTCCCCTTGCCTTTGCGGCGCTCGCCACCGAGCGCATCCAACTTGCCACCGCGATCGCGGTCGCCTTCCCACGCAGCCCGATGGTGGTGGCCAACCTCGCGTGGGACCTGCAGCTCCACTCGCGCGGGCGCCTTTGCCTCGGCCTTGGCACGCAGGTCAAGGGACACAACGAGCGACGCTTTAGTGTGCCCTGGGGCCCTCCCGTAGCGCGGATGCGAGAGTACGTGGAGTCGCTGCGGTCGATCTGGCGCTGCTGGGAGCTCGGCGAGCCCCTGCGCTACGAGGGCAAGCACTACCGCTTCAGCCTGATGACGCCGGAGTTCTCGCCGCCGCCCTCGGGTCTCCCGCCCGTCCCGGTCACAATCGCTGCCGTGGGTCCGGACATGATGCGTCTGGCCGGCCGCGTCTGCGATGGCGTGCGCCTTCACGGCTTCTGCACGCGCCGCTATCTCGAGGAGGTGGCGCTGCCGCAGATCCACGAGGGCATGGCGCGCTCCGGTCGCAGCCGCGAGACGTTCCAGGTCTGGGGCGGCGGCTTCGTGGCCACGGGCAAGGACGATGCGGCCGTCTCGGAGATGATGGAGTGGGTCCGCTACCGGATCGCCTTCTACGGCTCGACGCGCACCTACGCCGGTGTGCTCTCTCTCCACGGCTGGGACGAGCTCGCCGCGAAGCTTCACCGCATGTCGAAGCAGGGCCAGTGGAAGGAGATGGCGAAGGAGGTCTCCGACGAGCTTGTCCACACGTTCGCGGCGGTCGGTACCTACGACCGGATCGCGGGCGAGATCGAGAAGCGTTTCGGCGGCGTCTCGGACGCCATCGCGCTCTCCTTTTCGCCGCAAACGCCGGCGGGCCTGGCGCGCGAGCTGGTGCAGGACGTGCAGCGCATTCCCGCGGCGTTCCGCGGCTTCCCGTCCGCGTGGTAGGAACGGAGCGTCACTCGAGATCCCGCCGGTAGCAGCTCACGCGCGCCCGGCGCGCGGGGTCGTAGCCTCGCCACTTCGAGGGCGGGAGCGCGTCCGCAGGCACGGGGCGGAAGGCGTTGCGCTCGAAGAAGGCGCACACCCGAGGAGAAGTGGTACACGCGAAGACGTAGGCGAGCTTTTGGCGGCGCGCGAGGTCGACGGAATACGCCACAAGGTGAGTCCCGACGCCTTCGCCAAGGAAACGCGTCAGGGTGTAGAGCGACGCGACTTCGCCGGCCCGCGCAACGGGCTCGATCAAGAGCGCGCCGATGCCTGCGAGGTGACGGTCTTCGACGAACGCCCCGAAGCCGCTCGTAAGAATCTCCTCGACTTCCTCAGGCGTGCGCGGTGCGAGATAACCCTCCTCGACGCCCCGCGCGATCAGGTCGTTTGCCGCGTCAAAGTCGTCGAGTCCGAGGGGACGCACGATCACGTAGCGCTCGCGCGTAAACAGCGTCCCCGAGCCCGCGTAGGTGAAGAGCTCCTCCGCCAGTCCCTCGAGCGTACACACGTTCACCGCAGGCAGCCCAAGATCGAGCATCGACTCCACCTCGCGAAGGAGCGCGAGGCGGCGCTGGCCGAGGGGAGCGCCACCAGCGGCGAGGAGCGTCCGGAGCTCGTTTAGGTGGACGAAGGAAAGGCGGTCGCCCGGGGCGCGCAGCAGCCCCCCGTCGCGATCGATCCAGACAAGCTTCGAGCAGCGCAGGCGCAAGGCGACGTCCCGACAAGCCGGCGCGAAGGCCAGGGAGCCTGCGACCACGAGCCCGAGGACGGGGCTCTCGCGCAAGCTGCGCCACACCACCGCCTCCAGGCGGGGCGCGGCGGCCGAGAGCACGTGGCCTGCGCAGAGTGGCTCGACGGCGCTGCGTTCGGTGGAGATCAGGACCACGCGTGTTCCGTTCGCGGTGAGCTCGCCGAGAACGGCGCACAAGGGCGCCGGGGCACGCAGATCGGCAGCGGGAACTGCGATCGCAAGATGCCGACCGCGGAACTCACGTAAGTAGAACTCCTTCTCCGTGAAGGAGGTGGAGGAGGCCGAAGACGCGGCGGGGTCCTGGCTCATGGCGCACAGTCTTGCCGATCCGCGAGAGCGCGCACCGGGCGGGAGCGCAGGGAGGAGCTCCTAGGCCTCCGCGCCCGCACCGCAGCGGTGTGCGGAGCCTGCCTCCCTGCCCTTCTGGGGAGGGGTAAGCCGTCCGGGCGCACGTGCACGGGCCCAGGGCCGCCTCGCCAAGCACAGTCTTTGGACGGGCGTCATCCAAAACGGGCCCTCGCTGCGTCTCAATGGTGGGGGGGGAGTGTGCGGTTCCGGCCGCGACCGGCCTCCCAGGTTCGTTCATCGAGCTCTCATGCCCCGAGGGATATTGAATAAGGAGGTGCCCCGGGGCCGCCGATAGGGATAGTGGGTGCTTAAAGACCCTAACCCGCGGGGAGGCGGAAGTGCCCGCCGGGGAGGCGAGCGAAGGCTCGGCCCGGCGGGCGGCGGAGAAAAAATGACGGACCGCCTGAAAAAAGACTGGCGAATTTCCGTTCGGGCCGGCAATATTCTGGATCGCTCGGTTGCCCCCCGAACAACGAGCATTAGGTTGTTCCCAGGTCGGGTCATGTACGCCGCGCTCCACGGCTGCCAATGCCCGACCGGTAGCTGCGCCGCCGACCTCACAGCGCGCGTGGTGGCATCGCGAGAGTGTGTGGCCCCACCGCACACAGTGATTCATGAAACCGGAACCCCCCGGGCGGTATCCGATTCAACGGGCCTGCACTGAGGGACCGAGAGGTAAGGTAGTGAAATTCGAAGATCGATTTCCGACTGGCTCCGCAGAGGAGGCGACCGTTCGAGCGCCGCTCGGAGCGACGCCCGTGCTTGCTGCCGAGGAGCTTGACCCCGGGCGCGAGCGGCGCCCGCTTGAGTCCTATTTCCAGGAGATCGGCGGGACTCGCACGCTGCGTCGCGAGGAAGAGGTCATCCTCGCCAAGGAGCTTGAGGCGGCGACCGCGGAGCTGCGTGGTTCGCTCTACGCGATCCCCTACTCCGCGCACCATGTGGTCGCCCGCTGGGATGCGCTGCGCGCGCTCTCCCACACCGGCGCCAAGCTCTCGGAATCCGTCGGAGACGAGGAGACCGGAGAGATCGCCGCCCGCGTCGAGCGCGCGGTGGCTCGCCTGCGCAAGCTCCTCGTCCAGCGTGAGAAGCTGCTCGCGACGGATGCGAGCGAGCTCTCCCACAAGCGGCTGGCGGCGAGGATGAACCAAGAGCTCCAGAGTGCTCAGCTCTCCCTGGGCCTTTTGGCGGAGCTGCGCGACCGGGTGCTTCAGATCGCCGACGAGATGAAGAAGGTTCGCAAGGGCACGCGCCGGCTGCGCGAGCTCGAGGCCGAGGCGGGCGTCACCAAGGAGCGCCTCATCGAGCTCACCACGGCCGTCAACGACGCCCACGAGCGGATGACCCGGGTCAAGAACCGCTTCATCGAGCACAACCTGAAGCTCGTGGTCGCGATCGCAAAGGACTACCGCAATCTCGGCCTTTCCTTCCCGGACCTCATCCAGGAAGGAAACCTGGGGCTCATCCGCGCGGTGGAGAAGTTCGATCACCGCCGCGGCTTCAAGTTCTCGACCTACGCCGTGTGGTGGATCCGGCAGGCCCTCGTTCGCGCGATCCAGAACCACTCGCGGACGATCCGGCTTCCCTCCCACGTGCACGACCGGCTCCAGCGCAGCCAGCGTGTGCGGGCGGAGCTCACGGGAAAGCTCGGGCGCGAGCCCACCGCCGCCGAGCTGGCGCCGGCGCTCGGCACCGACACGTATTCCCTCGAGGCCTTGGATCGCCTCTCGCGGGAGGCGATCTCCCTCGAGTCCTCGGTGGCCGGCACGGAGAAGCGCCTTGAGGACTTTGTGGCCGATCCCACGGCCTCGGCGCCGGACGGCGGGATCGACGGCGATCGCATGCGATCCGGTGTCGGCGCGCTGATCGGGAGTCTCACGCCGCGGGAGCAGCTCATCCTTCGCCTTCGCTACGGGCTTGGCGGCGAGGAGGAGCACACCCTCGAGCAGATCGGCCAGTCGCTCGGGCTTTCGCGGGAAAGGGTGCGCCAGCTCGAGGCCCGCGCACTGAAGAAGCTGCGAGAGACGGCACCCGCCCAGCGGCTGCATCCCATCCTCGAGCCCTAGCGGCGAAGGCGAAGCGGAGGGGAGAGCTCGGTCGTCTGCCCTCCGCGCTCTTTTCGCCGCGCAGAACCCGCAGAGCGCCGCGCCGCCGCGCCTGGCTTTTGCTAGACCTCCGCGCCGTGGAAGTGCCGGCCCAGATCGCCTGCCTCGACCTCGAGGGCGTCCTCGTGCCCGAGATCTGGGTCAATGTCGCGGAGCACACGGGGATCCCCGCGCTGCGGCTTACGACGCGGGACGAGCCGGACTACGACGTCCTCATGAAGCGGCGCCTTCAGATCCTGGCCGACCACGGCCTCGGCTTACCCGACATCCAGCGCGTGATCGCGACCCTTGAGCCGCTCGAGGGCGCGCCGGCTTTCCTGCAATGGCTTCGCGAGCGCTTCCAGGTGATCATTCTCTCCGACACCTTCTACGAGTTCGCGGCGCCCTTCATGCGGCAGCTCGGATTCCCCGCGCTCTTCGCCCACCAGCTCCACGTCGACGAGACGGGACGGGTGGTCGACTACCGGATCCGCATGCAGGACCAGAAGCGCCAGACCGTGAGGGCGCTCCACGGGCTCAAGTTTCGAGTGGTCGCGGCCGGGGACTCGTACAACGACACCGCAATGCTCGAAGAGGCCGATGCCGGGATCCTTTTCCGCCCCCCGAACAACGTCGTGCGCGAGTTCCCCCAGTTTCCGGTCGCGCAAACCTACGAGGAGCTGCGCACGGAGTTCGCCCGGGCGCGTTAGACGGGCTCGCGGGTGCGGCGAGCTCCGGAGGCGAAGCTCCCGGACGCGGGAATCGCCCTGCCGTCGCCGTCCCAGGGCTCGGCCCCCGACGGGCCGAGGCGCGAACCTGCGGGCCTCACCTGCGGGATCTTGAACATGCGATGGGGCGCGGGCTGGTAGGTGAAGAGCAGCGCGCGACGGGGTCTTTCCGAGCCATTCGGCTCCGACCCGTGGACCACGTGGGGGCTAAAGAAAAGAAGGCTCCCGGCCGGCATCTCTGCCGGCACCGCAAGCCGCGCGTCGAAGCACCGCGGGTCGGTGAAAAGGGGACCGAGCGTGCCCTGTCCCTCAAGACCCGGCAGAAGGCCCTGGCGGTGGCTTCCCGCTACAAGGCACAGGCAGCCGTTCTCACGATTTGCGTCGTCGAGGGCGAGCATCGCATTCACCAGTCGGTCCACGTGGGCGCAGTCAAACACCCAGTAGGGCGAGTCCTGGTGCCAGCGGAAGCGCGAGCCTTCGCGAGGCCGTTTGAGATTGAGCTTGTCGGTGAAAAGGCACAGCTCCTCCTCACCCACGAGGTCCCGCATCGGCTCGACAAAGCGCGGATCGTCGACGAGATCGTTCAGGCGCGGATCGAGTCTGTGGAAGGGCTCGAGGACGCGCACGGTCTGCGAGCCCTCCCGGTGCTCGAGCTGGATGGTGGTGCCGCCGGCCTCCACGTAGCGGTTGCCGTCGATGGCATAGAGCGCATCGGGCGTCCGCGCCGCGAACTCGGCCTCTTTCACCGCCCGCTCGGCCGCGGCCCGCAAATCCCCAATCTCGTCCCGATCGAAGACCGCCCGGCGGATGAAGAATCCGTCTTCCTCGTACGCCCTGCGCTCTTGCGGTGTGACCCGAAAGGAACTTTGCACGGCGGCGCACCTAGCGCTTGCGGCGGCTCGCCACGAGCTCGCGTTTGCGCAGCCGCAATGAGGCGGGCGTCACCTCGAGGAGCTCGTCCTCCTCGATCCACTCGAGGGCGCTCTCGATGGTGAGCCTGCGCGGCGGGGTGAGAATTGTGTTCTCGTCCCGGCCTGCGGCGCGGATATTCGTCAGCTTCTTGGCCCGGGCGAGATTGACGTTCATGTCGCCGGGCCGGCGATTCTCCCCGACCACCTGGCCTTCGTAGATCGGCTCCCCTGCTCCGATGAACAGCGTCGCGCGCTCTTGGATGTGAAAGATGCTGTATCCCGTCGCGACACCGGATTCGCTCGCGATGATCGCTCCGACGCCACGCCGAGGGAGCTCGCCTGCGAAGGGCTCGTAGCCCCGCACCGTGCGATGGAGCACCCCCTCCCCGCGTGTATCGGTCAGGAATTCGCTGCGGTAACCGAAGAGCCCGCGGCTCGGAACGACGAACTGCAGCACGGCCTGCCCGGCGCGCTGCTCCATCATGAGCAGGCGCCCCTTGCGGGCGGAAAGCTTCTCGATCACCGAGCCGGCACAGGCTTCGCGCACCTCGGCCACCACGTCCTCGACCGGCTCGCAGGGCCGACCGTCCAGCTCACGNNGATCAGGACCGCGAGCTGGAGCTCCCCGCGACCCGCCACCTCGAAGGTGTCCGGCCCATCGCCCGCCTCGACGCGAATGGAGACGTTGCCAAGCGCCTCCTTGCGCAGCCGATCCCCGATCTGGCGGCTCGTGAGGAACCGGCCCTCGCGCCCGGCAAAGGGCGAGGTGTTCACAGAGAAGCGAACGCGGATCGTCGGCGGATCGACCCCGATGCGCGGCAGCGGCTCGACGGCGGCGGGATCGCAGATCGTGTCACCGATCTCGATCGAGTCGACGCCGGCGATCGTGCAAAGATCGCCGGCCTCCGCCGCCTCGAGCTCCACGCGTTCGAGGCCGCGGGAGCCGAAGAGTTTCGTGATGCGGAAGGGCTCTGGCCTCCCCTGCTCCGGGATCCGCACCACGGTGACGCCGCGGCGCAGCGTTCCGCGCTCGACCCGNNGCCGAGGAACTCGTCGTAGCCGAGAGTCACGGCCTGGAACTGCGCGGGGCCGTCGGGATCGACGCGGGGCGGCGGCGCCTTGGCAAGAATGGTCTCCAGCAAAGGTCGCAGGTCGACCCGCCGGCCCGCCGGGTCCAGGGCTGCGGCGCCCTCCTTGGCGGAGGCATACACCACGGGAAAGTCGAGCTGG
>DOUU01000159.1:528-12391 GCA_003520425.1 Deltaproteobacteria bacterium | reverse complement strand
GCCTTCCTTTTGGCGGAGCCGGTAGTTCACCTTCAAATCTTCCGTCTTCCCGCCAACGATTTTCGTGTGGACAGTCACATCCCCGCCGGGCTCAGCGTTCTCCCCGAGAATGACCACCTTCTCGCGCCCGAACTGGCCGATGCGCCGGCTGTAACTCAGGGTAAGCGCCTGCTTGAACGCATCCTGAAATGCCTGGCGCTGCTCCGGAGTGAACTGCTTCCAGTATTTGGCGAGGACGAGTCGACTCACCGTATCGAAGTCGATGCTCCCGTAGGCGACTTGCTGAAGGCGCTCAATCTTTTCAGTCTGAGGGGCGCCTGAGTTCAGGATGGCGAGCACTTTGCGGGCATTGACTTCCACCACGGTCTGCGGCGAGTCCGCTGCTCGGCATTCTGGGGGTCCGAAGGCGGCGGCTGCCATGAGCGTGAGCGCCCCTCCGAGGGCGGTGACGCGACGTCTTCGCTTGGCCCGCTGGATCGCCGTGCTGCGTTGGTCTTCGTCCTCCCCGGCCTCGGCGGAGGGAGCCAAGGCCGGGAAGCTCCGGAGATCGCTCAAAGTCGCCGGGATCATGACGGTTGTGTCTGTAACCTTGTGCTGGCTGCGTCTATCGGGATCAGCGCTCGGAAGTCGAGGGGTCCGGGACTCCCGGCGGCTCGGCAGCCGGAGTGGAAGCCACGAGAATCCGGTTGGACACGCCTTCTACCCCGTCTACGCCTCTCGCCATCATCTCAGCCTCTTCCCGTTGTTCAGCGCGATCGACACGACCTTCGAGCGTGACTCTCCCGGCTACGACATCGACCGCGATGGGGTAGCGTGCGAGCTCGGAATTTGCGATGAGCTCATGCCGTACTCCCGCGGCAATCGACGCGTCGTTGACAGGGCTCTTCTCAGCATTGCGGCAGCTCTCGGCGGCGAGTACCAGGACGAAGCTGAGTGCAAAAGCGGCATGATGGAAGATTCTTCCTGCATTCACTTGAGGTTCCTCCCATCTGAAGTCCTCGCAGCATCCGTGCCAAGATCTCGAGCCCGTAGCTGGGACCTTCCTGCGTGCCGATCGGGGTGTCGCGTGGGTGGTTTTGCAATCTCCGGGTGAAATGGAAAATTTCCCTGTCAGTTCTTCTAGGAAGGATCTTCAGACTGGCTGTCGTCCTCGGCGGTGGGGATTTCGCTTGCTGGCACGTCGCTTGCTGAAGGACTGATGCACGGACTGGGGAGTCTACGGTGGCGTGGACGGTTCTATGATCTTGAGCTGGGCAATCACCTTTACCATCTTCGCCCTGAGCGCAGCGGCGCTTGGCTTTGGTCACGCCGCCTCGAGCACAGGTGTGATCGCAAAGACATGTCTTGCCCTGTTCATCGTATTGAGCTTGGTACGCGCTGTATCAGGAGACGATCAGGGCGCACGCCCGAAGCCGATGTAGCGTGAGTGCCTCCGACGCGTGCAGGCGTCGGGCGGGTTCCGGAGCTCCAGCTTCCGGGGTTGCTGGTGCGAACACGCATGTTCTGTCTCGTGAATTTCCTCCTGGCCAGCGCTTGCGCGTCCTCGAATCAGGTGTCTCCTCAGGAACCTTCGGCTACGACCCAGCTCCTTCTCGTGCGCTCTCTCGACCGTGCCATCGCCCAACTCGACATCCGGCGACTCGCCGGCCGACGTGTGGATGTCGAGCTCATCGTCCAGGCCGGAAACCACGATTTTGCGACAGAGCTGGTGAAGAAGCGCTTGCGCGAGCGAGGTTTGCAGCTCTCTTCGGACGCACCTCAGGTGAAGCTTCAAGTCTTTGCAACCGTCCTTGGCACCGATCGAGGCGAGACACTGATCGGGATCCCCGCGACCTATGTGCCGATCTTCGGAGTCGGCTCGCCGGAGGTCTCGATCTTCAAATGGGTGCGCAACCGTGGGCTCGTGGAGCTCGAGCTGGATACGCTCGAACCCAAGAGCGGCGAGGTCATCGATCGGCTTGGCCCCGTGGTGGGGGCCGCGAGACGGGATGACTATACGGTTCTCTTGTTCATTACATTCACGTTGACGGACGCAATCGCAGAACCACACGCTCAATCTCGCGGTGAGGGCGCCCCACCATAGAGAGATGCCTGGAGCTGGCTTTGCGTCGCACGAGGGCTCCGGGGGCCGAACCCACCCGCCCGAGCGCCTGCGATTGTCTCGATCGTAGGCGGAACTCGCGCTCGGGATCGTCGGCGAGCAGCTCTCCCACGGCGAAGCGCGCGATCTGATCGAGTTCATCGAGGACCAGCAGGAGGCCTCTGCCGGCACCGAGCGATGCGTCTCGCAAGCATTCGCAGAGGCAAGCGCGGACGCGACTCGGCCGCGCTGGGCGCGTCCCCGTCTGGATGAGTGGTTCCATACTCGCCGGATTCCCGAGATCGGCTCCCCTCAGTTGGACATTCGCTCACCTCCTGTCCGGGTGTTCAGCGACTCACCGTGGCCGTCGGGTGGGTCCCCGCGTGACTCAGCGAGGACGGCTGCAAGGTGAGCGAGAACATCCTCTCTTGTTCGCGCGCGCAAGGAAAGCGGAGTGTTGGCCACATCCCGAGAGACCCGGCGCAACCAGCGAATCTCTTCGTCGGGCGTCAACAGGTTGTCCATCTCCTCAGATTGCATGGTGACGAGAGCGCGTCTCCACGCCTCTCTCGCGCGATGGGATCGGACTTCGCGGCTACTCATCCTGCGCCCTCCTAGCTGGATTTCGAACTCCCACCACAGACGCTAGAGCCGAAGACGCATGGGCCGAAACAACACTGAGAGATGAGACGGGCGGATCTCTGTGCAACCGTACGCATCGTACGGATGCATGCCGTCGAGATCTTCTTGGGTTTCAGTAAGCCAGAGTGTTGATGGTCCTGATCTTGCGTCAAGTGAGGCGGATCACAGATCTCGAAGGACGCCGGCGCTAGAACGCGGGATACCGGTGGCATATGAGTTGCACAAATGCCAAGTACTGAAATGAGAATGGTCTGAAGGAGGCTCGCTTATGGCACGTCGCCACTCGAAGGAAGATGCGACGGAAGCGCGGCGGCAGAGTCCTTTGAATGAGCATGCGCGGCAGAAGCCGGGAGAGGAGGATGAGTCGCAAAGCTCGCGTGATCAGCCCGCTCTGCCAAACGACGAAGACCCGCACTGGCACCGCCGCGAACTCGAACCCGGCTGGCGACAGCCACACTACGAGGGCTTTTACGACGAGAGCGCAGCAAGAGAGCGAGCGGCGTTCCCCGAGCGCGCGCGCACCGAATCTCGCCCTCGCTCCGGCAGGGAGCACGGCCTGGACAAGGCTGATGCTCCCCTGGGTGAGTTCTGGACGATTCCCGGCCCAGAGAGTGGCAAGGGGCCCAGGGGCTACAGACGGAGCGACGAGCGAATCCTGGAAGAGGTGAACGAGAGGCTCACGAGGCACGGCCAGCTCGATGCGACCTGGATCGAAGTGCGCTGTAAGAACGGAGAGATCTTGCTCCGCGGGACCGTGAGCGACGCTCGTGCGAAGCATCTGGCTGAGGACTGTGCCAAGAGCGTAAGAGGAGTCTACAACGTCCGAAACGAGCTCACGCTTCGGATTCATCGATCGTAAGGACCATTCGCGACTCGTCGGACGGCGGGCGCCACACGGGATCCGTCGGGCCTGGAACCTTAGGTCCAGGCACGGACGCGGCCGTCCCGAGCTTCGAGAAGTTCTCCGATCGTGATTGCTGCATGAATGAGACCGACGTGGGTATACGCCTGGGGAAAGTTTCCAAGCAGCGCTCCCGTCTTCGGTTCGATGTCTTCCGAAAACAGTCCGACAGGATTTGCATGCTGCACCAAATCCCGGAACAGGACCATCGCCTCCTCCAGACGGCCCATCAAGGCGAGTGCCTCGGCCCACCAGAACGAGCAAATTGTAAATGCGCTCGTCGTGAGGCCGAAATCGTCCGGTGTCCGGTAGCGCAACATGAACCCACCTTCGACCAACTCCTTTTTGTAGGCATCCACCGTGGACACGAAGCGCGGGTCGTGCGCGTCGAGGAGGCCGATCGTGGGCAGGAGCAGATTCGAGGCATCGGGGTAGTCGCCATCGAGGAATTGCGTGAAGAAGCCGCGCGTAGGGTTGAACCCCCGCTCCAACACCACTTGCTTCTCGGTCTCGGCAATCGCGTCCCAACGTTTCGACAGATCAGCGTGCCCGAGTCGATCCGCGATCAATGCCCCCCGGTGAATTGCCGCCCAGCACATCGCGCGAGAGAAGGTGTAGGGGCGGAGGATGGTCCGGAACTCCCAGATTCCTGTATCGGGTTCGGGAGCGGCCTGAATCGCGCGCTCGACGAGCCGCTCGAGCAGCGGGAAGAACCCCTTCGGGTCGTCGTAAACAAGGCGAGGATCCCTCAGCAGAGTTTCGAAACAGAGAACAAGCTCGCCCATGAGATCGTTCTGGCGCTGACCCGAGGCGGCATTGCCGATGCGCACATGCCCGTTGCGTCCGAACCCGGCAAGGTGGGGCAGCATCTCCTCATCGAGATTGCGCTCGCCTCCAACGCCGTAGACGGGCTGGAGAGGCCCGCTCTCGACGACGTCGCGCAAGAAGCGGACGAGTTGCTCCCCCTCGGTCAGGTGGCCCATGCGGCGCAAGGCTTCGACTACAAACGCCGAGTCGCGGAGCCAGCAGTAGCGATAATCCCAGGTACGCGGAGTCCCCATGGCCTCCGGAATGCTCGTGGTCGCGGCCGCGACAATGGCCCCTGTATCGTGGTAGGCATGGAGCTTGAGACACAAAGCTGAGCGGAGGACCGCAGATGCAGCAAATGTGGGAAGGGAACAGGACTTCGACCATGCGCGCCATCCCGCGATCGTCCGCTCGAGGTCATGAAGCACCGATGCCATCGTGCGTGGCTCGGACGGTGGCCCCCAGGTCAGTGCAAAGAAGAGCGGCTGGTCGAGCACGAACTGGCGACAGCCGAGTACGTAGGGAATGGGGCAGTTCGTCGCGAGGTGGAGAGGACGCGCGGCCCCGTGAACCTCAAGCCCAGTCGTCGTTTCAAGGAGTTCTGCCGCCTTCCGCGCGTAATCGGGCCTCGGGTCAAAGTCAACGCGGATCCGGGGATGGCCCCGCAGAGGTCGGAGAAGACGGACGATCTCGATGGGTACGCGCACATCGGCGCCATCCGGAATGCGGGGAGCGAAATCCAGGACTTCCCACGCTGCATCTCCATCCGCGAAGAGCGCTCGCACGACATTCGTGTTCGCCAGGTATCCGAGCTCGCCCCGGATCTCCGTCTCTCCAGACAGGAAGCGGAACGTCCCCCCGCAATCCGCGTCAAGGATTCTCGCGAAGATTGATGGTGAGTCGAACCTTGGCATGCATAGCCATTCAATCGCGGTGGAAGGCGACACCAGCCCGAGCACCCGCCCATTCCCGAAGGCAGCGTGATCGAGCCGGGGGAGATCCGACAGGGCGGACGTCCCGCCCGGTTCTTCGCCGTTCATGAAGATTCCCTCTGGTCATCGTACGGCGCGATGGAGCGGATGGCGAGACCTCGCATGGGGCCTGCAAGGGGGGTTATGTAACCACGCGATCGTCTCGCCATCACGCTCCCGGAACAGGAGAAGGGAGGCTCGAAGAGCTCCCGTTACCTCCGCGGCAGCCGAATCAAGCGGTGTCCCTTCCGCCTGCAGTGCCGTTAGGGCCGCGTTCACAGCACCATCCTCTTTTTCCTTCCTCTTCGACGGCGGAGCTTCTCCGGTTCGCACCTAGAAAAAGCAAGTGGCGTGCCACGCGTAGGACGCGGTGCGATCGGTCCCGAACGGGCGGAACGACCTCCCCGCCCTCGGGGCGTCCAGCGCATCTGCAGGAACCCAGCTCAATCGAAATGCGCGTCCTTCCTGCGGCAGAAGTGGGCCCGACTCTTCCGGCTCCAGGACGGGGGGCATGGCGTAGAGAGAACGTGGCCTGCGCCCGCCTGTGATTTCTACAACGCTCCCTGAAAAAGGGTTGGCGATGGAAAGAACCCCGGCGTTTCACGTCCTGTCGTTCGAGGGCCCGGACGCCTATGCGCTGGTCGTCGGGCTTTGCGAGCCGAGTGGAGGGCCTTGCGCTCTGTTTGGCCGAGCAGGGATTTGAGACGCGAGGTTCATCGGAGATCCCGAGGCAGCCGGTGAGGAGCTCCGGCATGGTATTTATCTTCATCGCTGGTGTCAGTGGATCGGTCGCCAGGAGCCCGCGGGTGTCTACGCGGGGGGAAGAGTGGAAGCGTCGTGAGTATGCGAACTCGCTCCCTCCGTTCGGACGCATGAGCGCCGGATCCGCTCGGCCGGTCGGACCACCGCGCGTCAGTATGTGGTGGCAGGAGATTGTTCAGGGTGTGCTCTTGCCACGGGTACGGCTCCTTGGAGATGGCCTGCTCTCAGCGCCGGTGGACGTCCAGCGGAGTCACGTGTGAGGGTCGGACTCGGAAAGAAATTGGCGAGGGCGGACAAGCGGGATTTACCCACGCCGCACGGGAACACGAAGCCATACGAACCCTGCACTCCATGGATCGTGACCGCAAGCGCCCGCCGTTAAACAAAATGGCGAGTTCGCTCCGTGGGTGGTGCTCCCCGAGCAAGTGGCAGCACAGGGACGCACAGCTTCTCGCGCCGTAGCGTGGGCCTCCGATTTGGAGACTCTACCCGGTAACACTTACACGCTGGCCTAGGATCCGGTCATAGGACCATCGAGACGGGGGCTTGTGTGGCATAGGGGTTGCTGTGTGGGACCCCGGGTTGACGAACGCCCTGATCGAAGGACTGCGCCGTACCGGCGGATGAGGTCGTCCAAATCCCCCGGGGATAGTGACCCGGAGGCACTTCGATCCTCGCACTTGTTTGCTTTGCACAGCCAAGTACGCTGGAAGCGTGGTCCGTCCGCGAACCCCCACCAGGAGTCAGCTGCGATGCCGAGCGCCCTCCTCGTCGACGACGACCCTCCCTCCCTCGCAGCCTTGAGCGAGCTCATCGAACGTGAGGGATTTGAGGTCCGCACCGCAGAGACCTGCGAAAAAGCGCGCACGGAACTCGGCGCAGGTCGATTCGACGTCGTTCTCTGCGATCTTCAGCTGCCCGACGGGAGCGGGCTTGACCTGCTTGCGTCAGATCCAGCGAGCTCCGCGGAGTTCGTCTTCATCACCGGGCATGGCAGCATCGACTCGGCCGTTGAGGCCTTCCGCGGCGGCGCCGTCGACTATCTCACGAAGCCCATCGATGTGCGGCGGCTCAAGAAAATCCTGGCGAACGTCGCGCACGCGGCGGAGCTACGTCAGCAAGTAGAGTCCCTCCGCGACGAGCTTCGCAGCCTAGGCCACTTTGGCAAGATGATGGGTGGGTCACCTTCGATGCAACACGTCTACGACCTGATCCTCCGCGTAGCCCCGACGGAAGCGACCGTGCTCGTGACCGGAGAGACCGGTACGGGCAAGGAGCTCGTTGCGGAGACGGTACACACCTTGTCCCGCCGCGCGAGGAACCCCTTTATCGCGGTGAACTGCGGAGCCATTGCGCCCACCCTGATCGAATCGGAGTTCTTCGGACACGAGCGCGGCAGCTTCACCGGGGCCGAGCGCAAGCATCGGGGTGTTTTTGAGCGCGCGGATGGCGGGACGCTCTTCTTAGACGAGATCACCGAGATGCCGGCTGAGCTTCAGGTCCGGCTGCTCCGCGTGCTCGAGACCGGCATCGTGACGCGCGTCGGCGGCGATCAGCCCGTGAAGGTGGATGTTCGGATTGTCGCCGCGACGAACCGCAGCCCAAGGGAGAGCGTGGCCGAGGGAAAGCTTCGAGAGGATCTTCTCTACCGGCTGCTGGTCTTCCCGATCGAACTGCCTGCGCTGCGCGATCGTGAGGGTGACGCGCCCCTCCTTGCGAATCATTTTCTAGAGCAGCTGAATCGAAACGCTGGATCGTCGAAGCGCTTTACCCAGGCGGCGCTTGCAAAGCTTCAGCAACATCCCTGGCCCGGGAATGTCCGCGAGCTGAAGCACATCGTCGAACGCGCCTTCATCATGGCACAGGGATCCACGGTGGATGCAGAGGCAGTGCCTCTTTCGGAGACTCCGCCCTCCTCTCCGCTCACGGAACAGATCGTTCCGATGGAAGTTGGCATGAGTATCGCCGAGATGGAGCGCCAGCTCATCCTCGCGACGCTCGAGCACTATGAGGGAAACAAGAACCGCGCTGCGCAAACCCTCGGGATCAGCCTCAAGACCCTGTACAACCGGCTGAACACCTACAATGGGGGACGGCACCTGAAGGATGCCGCGGTCCAATCCGGGCCTGCGCCTTCTCAGGGCTCTGGCTGGAGCTCCGAGTAGGATCTCCATCCGCATCGATCCGGCTCCCATCGAGGAGGGCAGATTGGCCTCGCCTCCCGCCATTCCGTGTCCCTTCCGGTGCGCGATCACGGTTCGTTCTGCCTCAAGCGCAGCATCTACAAAGCCCTTGCATATTCCACATCGCTGAAGCGACCGGCGAGGGCTGCGAAGCCCTTGCGCTGGCATGAAAGCTGCTTCTCGAGTTCGCGATGCGCGGGGAGAGTCGCGCCCGTCGTGTGGCGCAAAAAGTGCCGTGAGTTCAGGCGTCGAGGAGGGCCTCGGCTGGGATCACGCTCCTGGTTGGGGCAAGGGGTCGTTCTCGGGACTCCGGACAGCCCTGTCCTGGCCGACCGGAGGAGCCTGGGCTGTGTCACGAGCGCGACACGAGGAGCCCTCCCGTTGCTAGCCGTCCTCGTCCTCTCCAGGCAGTGGCTCCGAGCCCAAGCTTCAAACGGCGTGTTTGCGGCCGAAGTGCAGAGGGGACCGGCGTGACAACGAGAAACAACGACGTGCGTTCTCCATCGGCGATTCCATGCGTGACCTTGCAACGGCATTGGGGCCCATAACCTCGTTCCATTGGCCGTACGGGCCGTCGGGCGCCACGCCCCTCCATGCCATGATCGCTCTCGCCATCTTTGGGATTCTGGCTCTTATTGCATGCCTGACGGTGGTCGTGAGGCGGGCCTCCCGACAAGCCTCCGTGGCCGCGCGACAGCTCGCAATCCTCGCCGAACTCGGCCATCGCGCACTCGACACCGACGACCCGTTGGAGCTCCTCGATCTCGTGGTGCACCGGGTTGGCCGCGCCCTTGGCGCTGAGCTGGTGGAGGTTCTTGAGCTCGAAGGGGAGAAGGGGCGCCTGGTGCTCCGGGCCGGCTGTGGCTTCCGCAGCGGTTTGGTGGGGTTGGAAAGACTCGATCTCTCGCAGTCGCGACGGGTTGGACGCGCTCTCGACTCTGGCGAGCCAGTGATCATGCGCGCTGGAATTCGGCGAAGCCGCTCGCAGCTCGAGGCGCTGCTGGTGGAGCACGGCGTCCGCAGCGGGATCACCGTTCCCATCCCTGGGCGCGCGTCAGGCTTTGGGACTCTCGCCGTCCATTCTCGCAAGAGGCGGCGGTTTAAGGCCGAGGACGCGCACCTTCTCGAAGCGACCGCGAGCCTCCTCGCCCTCGCAATTGAAGCTCGGCGGACAGAGCAGGAGGCGCGCGCAAACCAGCGCAACCTGGCGTTTCTCAACGAAGCGAGTGGCCAACTCGCCGCCTCCCTCGGTCCGGGCGCGGTGCTGGAGACGCTGGCGCGCGTGGTCCGGCCCTTCCTCGCGGACTTTCTGCTCGTCGACTTGGTCGGCGAGAACGGCACGCTGCAGCGTCTTGTGGGTGCCTCCGATGGGGGCGAGTCTCGCTTGCTGCCGGCGCGCAGCGGGACCGCTCCCCTGCTGCGGGTGGTGGCTGTCGCGAACGGTCGGGCCGGTGTCCACCGCGCACGCTGCGCAGGCGATGCGACGGACGACGAGCTGCAACGAATCGCGACCGATTCCGAGCAGCTCGAGCTGCTGCGACGCGCTCAGCTCTCTTCGGTCATGATTGTCCCGCTTGCCGCCGGGGAGAGAGTGCTCGGGTCAGTTTGTCTCGGGGCTCAGGCTCCGCGGTCGCGCTACGGGCCGGTGGAGCTCGCGCTGGCGAGCGATCTCGCGCACCGCACGGTGCTTGCACTCGACAAGGCGCAGACCTCTAACGGGCCGCCGGAGCTGGATTCACGGAAGGGTGAGTTTCTGGCGCTCCTCTCCCGGGAGCTTCGCGATTCCATCGCGCGGCTCAGCAACACGATCGAAGTCCTCCGTCTGAGCCAGACCGACGGTTCAGACTCGCATGCGAGCGAAATCGCAGCGCATGAGGTGAGCGGGATGAGGGGACTCGTGGCGGATCTGCTTGACGTCTCACGGACTGCGCGGGAGGCGATTGAGCTCCACCGCGAACCGCTCGAGCTCGGCGGCTTCGTGCAACAGGCGCTCGAATCCGCGCGGCTCGCGCTTTCCTCGGGTTCCCGGGAGACCGAGCTTGAGCTGCCTGAGGCTCCCCTCTGGATTGATGGAGATCCGGTTCGGCTCGAGCAGATCCTCGGGACCCTGTTCGATCGCGCGGGAAAATCGGCTGGACAGCAGGCGACCCTCCGTGTTCGCGTCGAGGCGCAAAGCGGGGGGAGGTGGAGCGCCATCCGAATGTGGGACGAAGGCAGGGGCGAATCGTCAGCCATCCCCTCTCCTGCGTCGTCTTCGGAGGCGCGAGGAGAGGAGCTCGAGCTCGGCGTCGATCTCTACCTCGTCCAAAGCCTTGCGGAGCTCCATGGGGGAGAGGTCTCCATTCAGAGGAGAGGCGCGCAAGGGGAGAGGGAGTTCGTCGTGCGACTGCCCAGCATCCCGGCGCCCGCACGGACTTCGACTCATCGCTCGAGCGCGGCAGAGCAGGCCAGCGGGGTGCGCGTCCTCGTGGTGGACGATCAGCGGGACCTCGCTACGGGCCTTGCCGAGCTGCTTGCGCGCTGGGGTCACGAAGCCCGGGTCGCGTTCGATGGTCCGTCGGGACTCGAGGCTGCCCGTGGCTTCCAGCCCGATCTTGTTCTGCTCGATCTCGGTCTCCCGGGAATGGATGGCTATGCGGTGGCCGAAACGCTGCGGCGAGAGCCTTCGCTCTCGAGCCTGGAGGTTGCGGCCCTTACCGGCTACGCGCACGCCGACGATCGGCACCGAGCACGGGAGTGTGGCATTGATCACTATTTCACGAAGCCAGTGGATTTGACGGCGCTGCGACGCCTGTTGGACAGCCGCACCGGTAAGGTGCGTCGCCCGCGCATGGATCTCCGGTAGGACGGAAAACTGTACAAAGCTCCAGAAACCCCGGGCGAACCCGTGCTCCAGAGCGCACTCCATTCCCTCCCGCCGCGTGGCCCGCTTCATGCAAGAAACGGAAGGGTCGCTCGTGCGAGGTGCAGCGATGCCGAAGCGGGAGCGCCATCCGCCCTCCTTGTGGCAAGCAGTCGATGGGCCGCTCGCCGCGGTCCAAGGGATGCGTCGCGATGTGCCTTCCCGGAGCGAGCCTGCTTGCGGCTGTGGACCGCCGTCGCCGCGCACCATGCTCGCCAGCTTCCAGCTCCTTCGCGCGATTTGGGATCTCCGATCGGCAGGAGCTCCGAACGCCGGGAGAGGTGGGACGTGACCGTTCGCCGGCGCGCCAAACCCTACGACGGCAAGGTCTGCCCCGGTCAGCCATATCCCCTGGGCGCGACCTATGACGGGCTCGGAGTGAACTTCTCGGTTTTCTCCGAGGTTGCGACTCGCGTCGAGCTGTGCCTTTTCGACGATCGAGGACGCGAGACGTGCGTGGACCTTCCGGAGGTGACCGCCTTCTGCTGGCACGGATACCTTCCTGGACTCCATCCCGCGCAGCGCTACGGCTACCGGGCTCATGGCCCCTGGCATCCGGAGGAGGGGCTGCTTTGCAATCCGGCCAAGCTCCTCTTGGATCCCTACGCCAAGGCC
>DOUU01000159.1:255-518 GCA_003520425.1 Deltaproteobacteria bacterium | reverse complement strand
TGGGGAAACGACCGCATGCCGCGGACGCCGTGGAGCGACACCATTCTCTACGAACTGCACGTTCGCGGCTTCACGATCATCAATCCAAAAGTGCCTGCAGACCTTCGCGGCACCTACGCTGGCCTCGCCCACCCGAGCGTCATCCACTACCTGCTCGACCTCGGCATCACGGCGGTCGAGCTCATGCCTGTGCACGAGTTCGTGCATGACGCACATCTCCTCGAGCGCGGACTGCGAAACTACTGGGGCTACAACTCGATTGG
>DOUU01000159.1:0-184 GCA_003520425.1 Deltaproteobacteria bacterium | reverse complement strand
GGGCCGACACTTTGCTTCAAGGGACTCGACAACCAGAGCTACTACCGGCTCGTCGATGGCGACCGCAAGCACTACATGGACTACACCGGGACAGGCAATACGCTCAACATGCGTCATCCGCATGTGCTGCAGCTGCTGATGGATTCGCTCCGCTATTGGATCCTGGAGATGCATGTCGACGGAT
>DOUU01000388.1:39805-40289 GCA_003520425.1 Deltaproteobacteria bacterium | reverse complement strand
GATGAGGTCCTGCTTGCGCATGCCCGCCGCGTTCTCGACGTTGAGCCCCTCGGCCAAGGTCGTGAGCTCCGACATGTTCTTGGCCTTGAGCTCCTTCACGTACATGCGTTCGCCCGAGCCCGGGTCCGACCCGCTGTCCTCGACGAGCTCCTCCTCGAGCACCACGTCATCCATGCCGGGATAGTCCCTCATCCCCGGCAAACCGCGGTGGTCGCGCATGCCGTTGCCGTTGCGGTCCCCGCGCGATCGGCGCCCCTTGCCTCGTCTCGGACCTCGGTTTCCGGAAAGATTCCCGTCGTTGCCTCGCTGATTCACGTGTTCGTCTCTCATTGGTTAGGTGGATGTTCTTCGTTCTTCGGGGGACCGGGTGATTTGAGCGGCCGGCGCGGCCCGCGTACACCGCTTTTCTGGCCACACAGGCCATCGGGCACGCCGGAGCCGGCGCTCACTCCTCGCCGTCGCACTGGCTCGCGGGGCGGGAATT
>DOUU01000388.1:38899-39789 GCA_003520425.1 Deltaproteobacteria bacterium | reverse complement strand
TCTCCGGCATGAAGGTGCCGGACCCTTGAAGTTTGGTTCGCTGCGGATCGGCCCGCGGCTGCCTGACCGGGGGTCAGGTACCGCTTCATACCTGCTTGCGTCAGCTCGTTTCCCTGGGAGGCCGTTGGGAAGACACGAGTCAGGCTAAATCCCTCCTCCCCGGGTGTCAAGTCTGGGGCGTGCGGGCCGCAATCCAGTGCAGGAGGCGCCCNNCGCCGGTAGGAGTGGAACCGCTCCGCATCGCAGCGCGTGCACGTCGAGGGGAATCCCCCAATCGCCTCACCGGATAGACCGGAGCGCACAAGATCGGTGCGCGCGAGCGCCGCGAGGTCGAGCAGCGCGTGGCCCCGGCTTGGGCTGCCAAGCGCCGGGTCGAGCTCGGCCCGAAAGCGAGGACGAAGGGCTGCGATCACCGGCTCGTCGATTTCGTAACAGCACGCCCCAATGCAGGGTCCCACCACGGCGCGCAAGGAGGAGGGGGGATCGAGCTCGCTGCGGAGCGCAGCCACGGCCTGCGGGATGACACCCCGCGCGAGGCCCCGCCATCCCGCGTGTACCGCGGCCACCACGCGGCCGCTCTCTTCTGCGAGCAGGATCGGCACGCAATCCGCGGTCACCACCGCGACGCACAGCCCGGGCACGCGACTGACGATGGCGTCCGCCTCGCCGGGCAGCTCGCCGCGGGGATCCGCGTGTGCCACGCGGATGCCATGCACCTGCCGCGGGCGCACGACCCTTTCCGGCTCGCCCGCGCCCCGCACGCCAAATCCGTGCGCGATTTCGCAGGCCTGGAGCAAGGGATGGGTGAGTGCCTTCATCGCTCTTTTTCCGCAAGGGCTGCCAGGCATGCGGCCATGTCGAGCGGCACGGGCGCCTCAAAGCGCACCGGT
>DOUU01000388.1:29731-38863 GCA_003520425.1 Deltaproteobacteria bacterium | reverse complement strand
CGGATCTGGTGGGTGCGTCCCGTCTCGGGACGCACCTCGAGCTCGGCGCATCCGCTGCGCGCAAAGCGCGTGCGCACCCGCCATGCCGTGTGGGCATCACGCCCGCGCGCCGTGGCCACCGACATGCGCTTTCGGTCCTCCCGATGCCTCCCGATGGCGCGATCCACCCGCCCCTCCTGCGCGCCGGGGTTGGCGCGCACGATGGCCCGATACACGCGCTCGATCGTGTGACGCTTGAACTGCGCCGCGAGTGCGTGGTGCGCGAGATCGTGCTTCGCCACGACCATCACTCCAGAAGTGCCTTTGTCGAGACGGTGCACGATTCCGGGCCGGAGCACGCCGCCCACGCCTGCGAGATCGCCGCAGCGGTGGAGCAGCGCATTCACGAGCGTCCCGCTCCGGTGGCCGGGTGCGGGATGCACGACCAGGCCCGCGGGCNNTTCACGACGATCACATCTTCGTCTTCGTAGAGCACGTCGAGCGGGAGGGCTTCGGGCTTGGCGCTTGCCGGCTCGGGCTCGGGCGGCGTCGCCTCGAGCGCGTCGCCGGGACGAACGCGCTGGGCCGGCCGCCCGGGCTGCGCGTTGACAAGCACTCGGCCCTCGTCGATCCAGCGTCGGGCCTGCGCGCGGGCGATCCCGGCGGCCGCCGCGACCACGAGGTCAAGCCGCCTTCCCGCTTCCGCTTGATCGACTCGCAACTTCCACACGGTCGGAGCCCGCGCACCGCTGTTCAGAGGGGCTGGCCCGGGCGGCCGCGCTTGCGAGCAATGCGTCCCGTCTCAAAGCGCTCCATGTAGCTTGGCACCACGGCGGCGAGATCGAGCCCGCAGCAGCGTGCATAGGCTCCGACGAATCCGCGCACGTAGACCGCTGCGGGCAGGTCGTCGAAACGCTCCTCCTCGAGAAAGCGCAGATACGTGGGGTTGATCTTGGTGACTTGCGCAATCTGCTCGAGCTCGATTCCGCGGCGCATCCTGGCCCGACGCAGCCGCGCTCCGTCGTAGACCGACGATCCGGCCTCCGCCTCGAGATCGTCGAAGGCCGCAACGGCCAGCGGAGCCAGGGGCTTTTGCGGGCTTCGGGCCGGCCGCTCCCGCTCGAGCTCGAAGGCCAGGCCGCCCGAGGGCGGCGGAGCGGGCTCGCCGGCGAGGCTCCCGTCGTAGGCGCGGCGCCGCTCGGGATCGGACAGCACGTCGTAGGCGAGCTCGATGCGCTCGCGCAGGCTGACCGCATCCTCCTCCGCGAAGACCGAGTAGGTGGCCAGCGAGTCGCTGGCATAGGCGCCTTGCGCCAAGCGGTAGGCGCGTTCGATCTCGGCCGCATCCGCCTCCCGGGAGATCTCGAGAAGCTCATAGTGGTTCTGCTCGGCCAGGGGCTTCAAAGAGCACCCTCCCGCGCTTCGGCCGAGGCGCGGCGCGGATCCGCAAGCTTGCTCGCAATGCGCGTCAAGTAGACCGCCGCATCCGCGGTGGGCTGCGAGTCCACAAGCGGGCGGCGAGCAAGCATCGAGCGTCGCGCCGCCTCGTCATGATTGACATAGCCAAGATACTCCGCGTCGATGCCGAAGTATTTCTTGCACACGCTGCGCACGGCGAAGCCGAGCTTGATGTCCTCGCTCGTCCTCACCTCGTTCACCACGAGTCGCGGGCGGAACTGCTGCAAGCTCGCGACAAAGCGCGCGCCCTCGGCCGGGTCGAGGGACTGGATCTCGCGCAAAAGATCCAGCGGAGTGCGGATTCCGCGCTCGTTGCGCTGGTCCATCGCCTGCGCGATGAGGCGCCGCACGGCCCGGGTCGCCAGGGCCTCGCGCATGCGGCGATAGAACGCGGCCCGCAGGAAGCTGTAGGCGTTCTCGACGGAGGTGGGTTCGGGCGAGAGCACGATCAGACCCTCATCGGCGGCGAGGAAGTAATCGATCACCGCCGGGTGCGTACCGGCTCCGAGATCGAGGAGCACGAAGTCGGCCGGGAAGCGGTGGACGGCCTGGAGCAGCCGCTCGCGCCGAAAGTGTCTCGGCTGGGCGGCACCGAGGTGCCCCTGGGTTGCCGCGATCAGCTTCAAGTTGCGCAGCGGCGTGTCGACGACGAGCTTGGCGAGGTCCTCCTCGCGATGGGCCACAAAGTCCGCGAGGCTCGAGCGCGGCGAAGGCACTCCCAGGCAGGTGTGCAGATTCGCGCCCTCGAGGTCCACGTCGATCGCCAGGACCGAGCGGCCCCGGCGTGCGAGCGCCGCCGCCAGGTTGGCCACGAGGAAGGTCTTGCCGACTCCTCCCTTCCCGCCACCGCACGCGAGCACCCGCGGCCGCGCGGCCCGCAGCGCAGAGGCGAGCGGGGGAGTGGTGGAGCCGAGGCTCGTGATGATCGATTCTCCCTCTCGCCGCGCGGTCACTCGGCGAGCTCGGTATTCCAGTACGAAGCATCCACCAAGTTCAGGAACGGTCGCCACTCGTTGTAGCGCACGCTCGAGAGCATGAGATTCATGAGCGGCGTCCAGCGCGGACGGGCGGGCGGCCGGCGCAGGACAAGACCCGCCCGCGCGGGCGTATTGCCGCCCTTGCGCCGGTTGCACTCCAGGCAGCTGCACACGACGTTGTCCCAGGTGCTGCGGCCCCCGAGTGAGCGCGGAATCACGTGGTCGAGGTTGAGCTCTGAGCGCGGATAGCGGACTCCGCAATACTGACACGTGAAGTTGTCACGCGCGTAGATGTTGATGCGGCTGAAGCGCACGTGCCGCTTCGGAACGCGATCGAATGCAATGAGGACGATGACCCGAGGCACGCGGATCGGGCCGCTGGAGGTTCCGATCGCCTCCGCGTCGCGCGCCACGGCGAGCTGGCTCCAGCCCTCGAAGTCGAAGGTCTGGTACTGCTCATCGACCGCCCGCGCGATGCCCTGGTAGATCAGGGCGAACGCCCGCCGCACCGATGTCACGTGAATCGGGAGATAGGAGCGATTGAGGACAAGAACGCTGGTATTGAGCATCGCCTATGGACAGGAAACTACCGGATGGGCCCCGCGGGATCAACGCGGAGCCCCACAAGCGAAACCCAACGCTGCTTCAAGTGCGGACGTGTCGTCTTCGAGCAGAGTGCGTACATCGATCAGCACTGCGCCGTCACGGATGCGCGCGACGACAGGAATCGGCGCGGTGCGCAGCGCAGCGGCAAGTTCCTGTGCACCTTGCGGTGAGCGCAAAGCTACGACCCAGCTTGGAAGCCGCGCGGAGGGAAGCGAGCCGGCGCCGATCGGTGCTGCCTCGGGCAGGACCTCGATCGCCAGTCCCGAGCCTCCCACGTTCGCGAGCCGCTCGGCCAGCGTCCGCGCGCGCTGCTCGAGCATGGCTACCGGCGCAAGCAGCTCGCGCAAGACCGGGAGCTCCTGCGCGCCACGACCCTCCAGCAGCACCTTGAGCGTCCAGTCGAGCGCGGCGAGGCACAGCTTGTCGAGGCGAAGCGCACGTGCCAAGGGATTGGCTCGCATCGCCTCGATCCGAGCGGCGCTCCCAAGCAGGATCCCCGCCTGCGGCCCCCCGAGCAGTTTGTCCGCGGAAAAGCACACGACGTCGGCGCCAAGCCGGAGCCGAGCCGGCGCGTACGACTCCGGCGCAAAGGCAGGCGACCCCTCCGGCCCAAGCTCGACGAGGAGTCCACTGCCCAGGTCTTCGAGAACGGGAATGCCGCGCCGCCGTCCGATTCTCGCGAGCTCGGCGAGCCCGACCTCGCAGACAAATCCACGCTGCTCAAAGTTGCTGCGGTGGACCTTCAAGAGGAGGGCGCTGCGCTCCCCGAGGACCCGCTCGTAGTCGGCGGCGTGGGTGCGATTGGTCGTGCCGACCTCCACGAGGGTCACGCCCGCGCGCTCGCAGATCTCCGGGATGCGGAAGGCTCCGCCGATCTCGACGAGCTCGCCCCGCGAGACGATGACCTCCCGACCCTGCGCCAGGGTGTTGAGCGCGAGGAGCAGGGCGGCGGCGTTGTTGTTGACCACATGGGCGGCCTCGGCGCCCGAGAGCAGGGTGAGCTGTTCACTCACGGGGCCCAGCCGGTCGCCCCGCTCGCCCTCCCGAAGGTCCAGCTCGAGGTCGGTATAGCTCGATCCCACGGCCGCCGCGGCCCGCGCGGCGCCGGGGGCGAGGGGGGCGCGGCCGAGATTCGTGTGCAGCACCACGCCGGTCGCATTCACGACGCGCGCGGGGTGAGGACGCGCCAGCCCCTGCGCATGCGCCAGGGCCGAAGCGACAAGGCCCTCCGGGTCCCCGGATGCGTGCCCGGGTTCGGCAAGACGGCGCCGGGCCTCTTCGAGGGCGCGGCGCGCGCCGGCGGCGACGGCCCAGTCCGGCAGCCAGGGGGCTTCGGCCTTTAACTCCCGGATCACCCGGTCCGCGGCTGGCAGACGACGGCGCGGATCCCGCTTGACCTCTCCCCGTTCTTCCATGATGGTCTCACTCGGTTTTGTGCGGCCCGACGGGCTTCGATTTCGATTGCGCGCCCTGCGTCGGGGGACGGAGTCGCGCAGGTCGGGTGACGGTGGACGGGCGGCGGGGCGCTGCGCGGAGCCTTCACCTTCGACCTGGCGGTTGCCAAAGAGGATCCTCGAACCGGAGGCCTCGCTCCCCGCAAACCCGTCGGACCGTAGAGTGAGTTCTTGAGTGAGTCAACGGATTCGATATTGAATTCGGGAATTTAGAGAGCCCTGGGTCCTCCCGGTCGGCCCATCGGGGCCGCGCCGGTTCCGCGTCGTCCCCGCCGCCACACGCGCCGTGCAAGGCCAATCGGCCGGGCTTGGCATGTGTCTTGTGCGCCTCGCAAAGCTCCCGAGTGCCCGCCCTGGCGGCGCGCGCTTCGAAAGAAGCCGCCTTCGCCCGGGCAGAGGGATGCCCATGCAGAACGAGATCCTGATCAATGCAGAGCCCGGGGAGACCCGGGTCGCGATCCTCGAACGTGGCGTATTCGCCGAGCTCCACCTCGAGCGCCGGGGCGAGCGGAGCGTCGTGGGCAGCGTCGTGAAAGGACGGGTGACCCGCGTGCTCCCGGGCATGCAGGCCGCCTTCGTCGACATCGGGCTCGAGAAGGCGGCGTTCCTGTACGCCGGGGACTACCTGGGCGAGACGGGCGAGCTGGACCTCGATCTCGTGGAGGAAGAGGAGGCGCCGCGGCAGCGGCGCGGCGGCCGCGCCCGCAATGGCGCCACCCGCCAGCCGCCCAAGATCGAGACCCTGCTGCGCGAGGCGCAGGAGATCGTGGTGCAGGTGGCCAAGGAGCCGATCGGCACCAAGGGGGCGCGCATCACCTCCCACGTCTCGATCGCCGGGCGCCATCTCGTGCTGACTCCGTGGGCGCAGCGCGTCGGTGTTTCGCGTCGCATCGAGTCCGACCGGGAGCGGCGCCGCCTGCGCGAGGTCGTGGAACGCGTTCGCCCGCGCGACCTGGGATTCATCATCCGCACCGCCGGCGAAGCCGCGCGCGACGCCGATCTCGAGGCCGACGTGCGTTATCTCACGACGGTGTGGGACGAGATCCAGCTCAAGCAGGAGGAGGTGCGCGCGCCCGCGGTGCTCTTCTCCGAGCTCTCGCTGCCGCTGCGCGTGATCCGCGACTTCGCGAACGCGGACACCAAGCGCATCGTCGTCGACTCGGCCGCGACCTATGAGGAGATGAAGAGCTTCGTGCAGCGCTTCGTGGCCGATCCCAAGCCCCGCATCGATCACTACGAGGGCGCCGCGCCCATCTTCGACCACTTCGGCATCGAGGCGCAGATCGATGCCAACCTCGGGCGCAAGGTGTGGCTCAAGTCCGGCGGCTACCTGATCGTGGATCAGAGCGAGGCGCTCACCGCCATCGACGTGAACACGGGCCGCTACGTCGGCAAGCGCGAGCTCGAGGATACGGTGCTCCGGACCAACCTCGAGGCGGTGCGCGAGATCGTCTACCAGCTGCGGTTCCGCAACATCGGGGGCCTCATCATCCTCGACCTGATCGACATGGAGACGACGGAGAACCGCGAGAAGGTCTACCGGGCGCTCCAGGAGGCGCTGCGCCAGGACAAAGCCAAGACGAACATCCTCAAGATCTCGGAGCTCGGCTTGGTGGAGATGACGCGCAAGCGGACCCGGGAGAACCTGGTCCAGACCGTGTGCGAGCCCTGTCCCTACTGCGAGGGGCGCAGCTACGTGCTCTCGCAGCAGAGCGTGGCCTACAAAGTCCTGCGCGAGATCCGCAAGGATCTGCCGCGCTTCCGGGGCCGTGACATCGCGGTGGCCGTCCACCCGCGGGTGGCGGAACAGCTGCTCGGCCCGGAGCGCGCATCGCTCGCTCAGTTCGAGCGAGAGCTTGGCCGACAGATCGAAGTGCGGGCCAAGCCCGGAATGCACCAGGAGCAGTTCGAGGTGGTCGCGCTCTCCGAGGGGCCCCCGGTCGAGTTCGCGATCCCCTGGCTCTCGCCCCCCCGTCACGCACCCGAGGCCGAGGCGCCAGAGCCCGCTGCGGCCGCGCCCGCGCTTGCCCCTGCGCCGGCCCCGCCCGAAGAGGACGCGGCCGGCCCCGCCGCGAGCGGCGAGGCCCCTGCCCCGGTCCCGGAAATCGAGGAGCCGCCCGCCCGCGGTTGACGCAGGGAGGGGATCGCCGATACTGCCGGATCCCAGGTTCTCAGGAGGCCCTCCATGTACGCGGTGGTTCGCACCGGAGGCAAGCAGGTCCGGGTGCGCCCGGGAGACGCGCTGCGGGTCGAGAAGCTCGCAGGCGCCGTGGGCGAGCACGTGACCCTGGGTGACGTGCTTCTCGTCGGGGGGAGCGAAGGAGCGGACCGCGTGGGCACTCCGCTTGTGCCGGGTGTGCGCGTGGTCGGCACCATCATGGCCCACAAGCGGGGCCCGAAGATCACGATCTTCAAGATGAAGCGCCGCAAGGGCTACCGCCGCAAGCAGGGACACCGGCAGGAGTACACTGAGATTTTGATCGACCGGATCGAGGCCTAGGCGATGGCACACAAAAAGGGACAGGGCAGCTCGCGAAATGGCCGCGACAGCAACGGGCAGCGCCGGGGTGTCAAGGTGTTTGGCGGCCAGCGCGTGAACGCGGGCGCCATCTTGGTGCGGCAGGTGGGAACGAAGGTCCACGCCGGGCGCAATGTCGGGCTCGGCCGGGACTACACGCTCTTCGCGCGCTGCGACGGGGTTGTGCAATACCGCCAGTCCCGCGGCCGCGTGGTGGCGCTCGTGGAGCCGCAGCCTACGAGCTGAAGCGCTCTTTCGTCGCGACGGGCTCTGTCACTCCATGAAGCCCAGTGAGCTGTTCATCGATGAAACGCAGGTCGCGGTCTTCGCCGGCGCGGGCGGAAGCGGCTGCGTCAGCTTTCGCCGCGAAAAATACGTGCCCCGGGGCGGGCCGGACGGAGGCGACGGCGGGCGGGGCGGGGACGTCGTGCTGGTCGCGGATCGCAACCTCGCGACGCTGCTCGAGCTGCGCCTTCGGCCGGAGCTGCGTGCGGAGCGCGGCGCCCATGGCGAGGGCAGCCGACGCCAGGGACGCGACGGAGCGAGCGTCGAGGTGCGTGTGCCGGTGGGCACCCTCGTGTACGACGCCCACGCGCCGGAAGACAGCCCGGCCCTCGTCGATCTGGCCGAAGATGGCCAGCGCTTCGTGGCGNNGTTGTACTTGAAGCCGCCGTCTTCGGGAGGATTGTGCGAGGGGGTGATGACAATACCGTCGGCGAGGCCCGCCGGCTGCGCCTCTCGCTCAAGCTCCTCGCGGACGTGGGCCTCGTGGGGCTCCCGAATGCAGGCAAGTCGACACTTCTGCGCCGCATCTCGGCCGCGCGCCCGAGGGTCGCTCCCTACCCCTTCACGACCCTCGTCCCCGCGCTCGGGGTGGCCGAGGCCCTCGGTCGCCGCTTCGTGGTGGCGGACATTCCCGGGCTGATCGAAGGGGCGAGCGAAGGCGCCGGCCTCGGCGACCGCTTCTTGCGTCACGTCGAGCGCACGCGCGTGCTCGTTCATCTCGTCGACGTCGGGGGCGGACGCCTCGAGGGCCGCGATCCGCTCTCCGACTACGCGGCGGTTCGCACGGAACTCGAGGCCTACGATCCGCAGCTCCTCTCGCGCATCGAGATCATCGCGCTGAGCAAGCTGGACCTCGTCCCCGACCCCGCCGAGCTCGAGCCCCTCGAGCGCGCGCTCCGCAGCCAGGGCCGGGAGGTCGTGCGCATCTCGAGCGCGACGGGGGAGGGGGTCGAGGCGCTGCTTCACGCCGTGGTGCGCGCCCTCGAGCGTGCGCCGCGGGAGAGCCTCCCCGTCCCAAGCCAAGCGCCGGCCCCGGCATGACGCGCCGCGAGCGCAGCCGGGAGGCGGCCCGCCGCGCCCGTCGGATCGTGGTGAAGGTCGGAAGCAGCATCCTGACCGACGCGGGGGCTTTGCGCGCGCGGGTATTCACGCACCTTGCGCGACAGGTGGCGGAGCTCTTGGACGAGGGGCGCGAGGTCGTGGTCGTGTCCTCGGGCGCGATCGCGATCGGCAGCCGCGCGCTCGGCTGGAAGAAGCCCGGACGCTCCATGCCCGAGAAGCAGGCGGCGGCGGCCTTGGGACAGATCGGGCTCGTGGAGCTCTACCAGCGCCGCTTTGCGCGCCACGGAAGGCGTGTGGCGCAGATCCTGGTCACGCGGACGGACCTGGAAGACCGCGAGTGCTTCCTCAACGCGCGTCACACCCTCTTGACGCTGCTGCGCCTCGGTGTCGTGCCGATCGTGAACGAGAACGACACCGTCGCCACCGACGAGATCCGCTTCGGCGACAANNTTGGTGACAACGACAACCTCTCCGCCACCATCGTGAATCTCGTGGCCGCCGATCTCCTCGTGCTGCTCACCGACGTGGCCGGCCTCTACGCCTCCCCTCCCTCCGCCGAGAGGCCCCTTCCCCCGCTCTTCGACGTGGTGGAGGCCATCACGCCCGAGATCGAGCGTGCGGCGCAGGGCTCCGGGCATGCCTTCGGCCGCGGCGGGATGGCGNNGACGAAGCTCGAGGCCGCAAAGAGTGCCGCGCGTTCGGGAGCGGCCACCGTCGTGTGCAGCGGACGGGGACGGGAGACGCTGCTGCAGGTGGCCCGTGGGGAGCGCGTGGGTACGCTTTTCTGCGCCGG
>DOUU01000388.1:20030-29671 GCA_003520425.1 Deltaproteobacteria bacterium | reverse complement strand
GCGGGATCGGAGACGTCGTCGCCTGCGTCGACCGGCAGGGGCGCGAGCTCGCGCGCGGCCTCGCCGGCTACACCGCCAAGGACATTGCTCGCATCAAGGGGCGCTCCACGCGGGAGATCGCTCCGGTGCTAGGATATTCGAACGGCGATGAGGTCATCCACCGCGACGACCTCGTGCTCACGTCCTAGGGGCGAAGCCGGCGGGTGGTCCCGATGAACCTCGAAGCCCAGATCCGTGAGCTTGCAAGGAACGCGCGCATCGCGTCGCGTCGCACGGCGGAGCTCGGCGCGCGGGAGAAGAACGCGTGGCTCCTGCGCGCGGCGGAGCGACTCGAGAGCGCACGCGAGCGCATCCTCGCGCACAACACGGCGGACGTGCAGGAGGCGGCCGCCAAGGGCGTGGCCGAGCCGATGCTGCGACGCCTCGAGCTCGGAGCCGACAAGTGGCGCGACATGATCGCGGGCCTGCGCGCGGTCGCCGCGCTGCCCGATCCGATCGGCGAGATCACGCAGCTGCGGGTTCAGCCCAACGGCCTGCGCGTCGGTCGCATGCGGATCCCGCTCGGGGTCATCGGCATCATCTACGAATCGAGGCCGAACGTCACGGTGGACGCCGCAGCGCTGTGCGTCAAGGCGGGAAACGCCGTGGTTCTGCGCGGCGGCTCCGAGGCGATCCGCTCGAACCTCGCCCTTGGCGACGAGCTGCGGGCGGCGGCGCGGGAGACCGGAGTGCCGGAGAACGCGATCTCGCTCGTGCCTCGCACCGATCGCAGCGCGGTCGATCACCTGCTTCAGCAGGCCGAGTCGATCGACCTCATCATCCCCCGCGGCGGGGAGGGCTTGATCCGCAAGGTGGTGGAGAGCTCCCGGATTCCCGTGATCAAGCACGACGCGGGCGTGTGCCACGTCTATCTCGACTCGAGCGCCGACGCGGCGATGGCGACCTCGATCGTCGTCGACTCGAAGATCCGGCAGATGTCGGTGTGCAACGGGCTCGAGACGCTGCTCGTGCACCGGGATCTCGTGCGTTCGTGCCTTCCGGACGTGCTCAAGACGTTGCACGAGCGGGGCGTCGAGATCCGCGGCTGCGAGCGCACGCGAGAGGCATTCGCCGAGGCCGTGCCGGCCCGGGAGCAGGATTGGCGCGAGGAATATCTCGGTCCGATTCTGGCGGTGCGCATCGTCGACTCCCTCGAGGAGGCCATCGACCATATCGAGAGCTTCGGCACGAACCACACCGAGGTGATCGTCACCCGCGACTACGCGAACGCGCAGGAGTTCCTGCGACGCGTGGACTCGTCGACGGTCGGCATCAACTGCTCGACGGCCTTCGCGGACGGCTACCGCCTGGGCCTCGGCGCGGAGATCGGGATCTCGACCTCGAAGCTGCATGCCTACGGCCCCATGGGTCTCGAGGGACTCACCACCCAGAAGTTCGTGCTGTACGGCAACGGCCAGCTGCGCGAATGAAACCCGCTCTTGCGTCTGCGCAGGTGGGGCTCTTCGGCGGAACGTTCAATCCCATCCACGTCGGGCACCTGCGTGCTGCAGAAGAGGTGGGCGAGGCGCTCGGCCTGGAGCGCATCGTGTTCGTCCCGAGCGCGCAGCCGCCTCACAAGCTGCCGCAGTANNCTGGCTTGGGTGAAGGCCGCCATCGCGAGCAATCCCCGCTTCGCCGTCGACGCCCTCGAGCTCGAGCGCCAGGGTCCGTCCTATTCCGTCGATACGCTGCGCACCTTCACGGAGAGGCTCGGGCCGTCGCGCTGCGTGTTCGTGATCGGTCAGGATGCGTTCGTGGAGCTCGGCACCTGGCGGGAGCCGGCGGCCCTGTTGGCACTCGCGCACTTCGCCGTCACCACTCGGCCCCCTTGTCGGAGCGGATCCCTCCGGAGCTGGATGCCGCGCTCGCTCACCAGCCAGGTTGAGCTTGCGCCGGATGGCCTGTCCGGGCGACATCGCAGCGCCAAGACCTGGATCCGCGCCGTCGAGATCACCGCTCTCGACATCTCCTCCTCGGACATTCGGGCGCGGCTTCGCGCCGGGCGCTCCGTGCGCTATCTCCTTCCCGACGGGATTCATGACGCGGTGGTGCAAAGCCGCGTCTACGGCCCGAGACAAGCGAGCCGTCGTCGTGCGGGCGCCTCCCGGGCCCCCGGCGCACCCCGCAAGCACAGGGAGAGTCGGTGACCGGCGGCCTCAGTCCCAAGCAGAAGGCACAGCTCATCGTGCAGGCCGCACAGGACAAGAAGGCCGAGGACGTGATCGCCCTCGACGTGCGCGGCATCTCGTCGTTTGCCGATACCTTCCTGATCGCGACCGGCAACTCCGACCGCCATGTGCGCTCGATCGTGGACGGAATCGAAGCCGCCCTGCTCGAGCATGGCGAGCGCCCCATCGGTGTCGAGGGGCGCGAGGAGGGGCGCTGGGTATTGATCGACCTGAACGACGCCATCGTGCACGTCTTCCAACGCGAGGCGCGCGAGCACTACGGGCTCGAGCGCTTGTGGGGCGATGCGCCGGAGCTTGAGATCGGGACGGCAGGACCGGGGGTGGCGCGGAGCGGCGCCTCATGACCCAACCGGTTTTGCTCGTGGTGCTCGACGGATTCGGCATCGGCGACGGCTCTGCAGGCGACGCCACGGCCCTCGCGCACGCGCCCTTCCTTGCCCGCGCCCGGCGGGTCTACCCGACGGCGCAGCTCGAGACCTCGGGAGAGGCCGTGGGCCTGCCCCCCGGCCAGATGGGCAACTCCGAGGTCGGCCACATGACGATGGGCGCCGGCCGCGTGATCAACCAGGACATCACCCGCATCTCCAAGGCGATCGCCGAGGGCGCCCTCGAGACGAGCCCTGCCCTGCAGGGTGCGCTTGCGGCCGTGACCCAGAGCGGGGGCCGGCTGCACCTCATGGGTCTTGTCTCGGACGGCGGGGTTCACAGCCATGTGTCGCACCTGCGGGCACTGCTCGAGCTCTGCGGCCGGCGGGGCGTTCCGCCCGTCGTGCACGCCTTCCTCGACGGCCGCGATACGCCCCCGCGCTCGGGCGCAGGCTACCTAAAGGCGCTCTTGCCCCACGTGGCTGCGGCCCAGGGCACGGTCGCAACGGTGATCGGCCGCTACTACGCCATGGACCGCGACAACCGCTGGGAGCGCATCGCGAAGGCCTACGACGCGATCGTGGCGCGCAAGGGCCGGGAGGCCGACGGAGCGATCGAAGCCGTGGAGGCGGCCTATGCCCGGGGGGAGGGCGACGAGTTCGTCGCGCCCACGGTCGTGGCCGGCGGGGCGGCCCTTTCCGACGGCGACGCGGTCATCTTCTTCAACTTCCGCGCGGACCGCGCCCGCGAGCTCACGAACGCGATCACGAACGCTGCGCCGAGACGCATCCCGCCGAGCTTCGTGCGGTCGAAAAGCGTCCGCGTGTCGAGCTTCGTGTGCTTCACCGAGTACGACGCCGAATATCACCTTCCTGTGGCATTCGCCGACGAGCCTCCGCACCGCATCCTCGGGGAGCTCCTGGCCGAGGCCGGCCTCTCGCAGCTGCGGATCGCGGAAACCGAGAAGTACGCTCACGTCACGTTCTTCTTCAACTGCGGCCTTGAAACGCCTTTTCCGGGAGAGGACCGCGTGCTGATCCCCTCCCCCCGCGACGTACCGACCTACGACCACAAGCCCGAGATGAGCGCGGTCGAGGTCACCGAGGAGCTGGTGCGCCGGCTCAAGGAGCGCGAATACGCATTCGTGCTCGTGAACTACGCGAATCCCGACATGGTGGGCCACACCGGAGTCCTGCCTGCCGCGATCAAAGCCGTCGAGACCATCGACGCCTGCCTGGACCGTGTGGCGCAGACCGTGCTCGCTCTTGGCGGCTGCGCGCTCGTGACGGCGGACCACGGAAACTGCGAGCAGATGATCGATCCCTCGACGGGCCAGCCGCACACCGCCCACACCACGAATCCCGTGCCGCTCTACTGGGTGACCGCGAATCCGAAGGGGCGGCATCTGCGCAACGGCACGCTCGCGGACCTGGCACCCACGGTGCTCGAGCTTCTGGGTCTGCCGAGGCCCCCCGAGATGACGGGCCGCTCCCTCATCGTCGGCTGAATGAATTCGCGTGGCCGTGGGCCACACGGTACGCTGCGCCGCGCCCTGCGAACGCGGGAGAACCCCATGGCCAAGCTAAGACGCGCCGTCACGCTCAGGCACCAGGGCAATCTCGGGGAGGCGGTGGAGGAGGTCGCGTTCGAGGCCGGCGAAGAGGTCACGTTGCTCAAGGAATTCGCCGATCGCTACCTGTTCAAGAAGTCGACCGGCCAGATGTTCACCGCGCCGAAGGACCTCCTCGAGACTTAGCCCCTCCGCCGAGCACGGTCTCCAGGATCACCTGGCGCAGGCGCTCGGGATCGACGGGCTTCTTGAAGATCACCCCCTCGAGACCGAGCATCCGGCTGCGCTTGATGATGTGGTCCTTGTCATAGTGAAAGGCGGTCATCATGAGCACGGGGAGGCCGGGCCGGCGCTCCTGCACGGCGCGGAGCAGCTCGTAGCCGTCCATCTTCGGCATCACGACGTCCGTCAGCACGAGGTCGAAGTGCCCGGCTTCGAGGCGGCTCAGCGCCTCGGCGCCGTCCCCCGCGGTCTCGACCTCGCAGCCCTCGGCCCGCAGAATCTCCGAGAGGCTGAGCCGAATCCCGAGGTCGTCGTCAGCCACGAGCACCCGCAGCCCCGCCATGCGCAAATCGTCCTTCGCGCGCCGCGCGCGCCGACGCAGGTCCACCATGCGTGCGGGTCCGATGTAGTCCACGGTCTGGTAGGTGTCCTCGCGNNGCGTCAATGCGCTCGCTCTCGACGGAGAGGTCGGCGTCGCCCGCGAGCCGCTGAAGATCGCGCTCCAAGAGCTCCGCCTGGTTCACAATCACGGCCAGCGGGTTGTTGATCTCGTGGGAAAGACCGATCGCGACCTCGCCCAGCGTCGCGAGCTTGTCCTTGCGCAGGATCTCGCGCAGATCCTTGGCAAAACCGATCGTGCCGTCTTCCTTTCCGCTCTCGTCGTGCAAGATCGTGCCGGAGATCGCAACGGGAATGTGCTCGCCCGACTTCGAGACGAAGGTGGTGCGGAAGGTCTCGACGATCTGCGGGCCGCCATGGCCGGGATCCCGCATGGCCGCCATCACGCGCTTGGCTTCCTTGCGGTCGGGATAGAGCTGCACGACGTACTTGCCGAGGATCTCGTCCGCGGTGTAGCCGAGGGTGCGGCGCGCCCCGTCGTTGTAGTAGATGACGGTGCCGCCGGCGTCGGTGGCGACGACGATGTCGGTCGAGCGCTCGATCAGCTGCTCGAAGCGCTCCTTGGTGAGGGGCATGGCGAGGCGGAGGCTAGCCCCTGCCTCCGGGCGGGCAACCGGGCGCTACGCGAGTCCCTGGTGGGCCAACCACCGCTCAGCGTCGATCGCAGCCATGCAGCCCGTTCCCGCTGCGGTCACGGCTTGGCGGTAGACCGGATCGGTCGCATCCCCGCAGGCGAACACGCCCTCCACCCCGGTGCGGCTCGTTCCGGGCTCGACCTTGATGTAGCCGACGGAGTCGAGCGCAAGCTGGCCCTGGACGAGCTGGGTGTTCGGCTGGTGGCCAATCGCGACAAAGAGCGCTTCCACGTCGAGCACCCGCGTGGTGCGCGCCACGAGATCCCGCAGCCGCACGCCCTCGACGAAGCTTGTGCCGAGGATCTCCTCCACCACGCTGTTCCAGATGAATTCGATCTTGGGATTTGCCTTGGCGCGCTCCTGCATGATCTTGCTCGCGCGCAGCTTGTCGCGCCGGTGGATCACGGAGACCTTGCTGGCGTAGCGCGTGAGGAAAAGCGCCTCCTCGAGCGCCGTATCCCCGCCGCCCACCACCGCCATCGACTTGCCGCGGTAGAGCGCTCCGTCGCAGGTCGCACAGGCGGAGACGCCGCGGTTCGCGAGGCGCTTTTCCGACTCGATGCCCAGCCACTTGGCGGAGGCGCCCATGGCGAGGATCACCGCATCGGCCGTGAAGCGTGCGTCATTTGTACGAATCTGGAACGGCCGCTTCGACAGGTCGACCGCGGTCGCATCCTCGGCCACGACCCGCGTACCGAAGCGCTCGGCTTGCTTTTGGAAGTGCTCCATCAGCTCCGGTCCCGTGACGCCGTCGGGAAAGCCTGGATAGTTCTCGACCTCGGTGGTGAGCATGAGCTGGCCTCCGGTCTGGAAGCCCGCGATCAAGAGGGGGTGGAGCTCGGCCCGTGCGGCGTAGATCGCGGCGGTGTAGCCCGCCGGACCGCTCCCCACGATCACCACCCGCGCATGCAAAGGGGCGCCCTCTTCCTTGGGACGGAGGCCGAGCAGCGGATCGAGCTCGCCTGCGCCCTCGAGCGCGGCCAGATCGTCGTAGCCGCCCACGTGGCGGTCGCCAATGAAGATCTGCGGGACGGTCTTGCGGCGGCTGCGCTCGATCATCTCCTCTCGCCGCGCCGGATCCGCCTCGATGTCGATCTCCGTCCAGGTCTGACCCTTCGAGCGCAGGAGCGCCTTGGCCCGATCGCAGTACGGGCAGGTCGGCTTGGTGTAGAGGAGGATGGACGCCATGGCACTCGCCTCGCCTTTCTCCCATTCCCGGGGTGGGCCCTGGATGCGGGCAAGCTTAGCTCGCCGCCCCTGCGGCGGGATGGCGGCGCCGGCGGCTCACAGCGGTTCGGTGATCGGCAGGTCTTCCCACAGCAGCTGGAGAAAGACCCCGATGAAGAACGCCATGAAGGTCATGAGGAACACGGCCGTCGGGAAGGCCAGGATGGGATCGATTCCGAGAATGCGCGGCAGCGCACCTTCGAAGTGCGGGTAGAGGTCCCGGATCATCTCGAACGGCAGGTTCTGCCCGGTGACGGTGGCCCAGTTGCGGGCGACCATGAAGCGGCCGAGGAAGCTCGTCGCGAGGATGCCGAGCACGGCGGCCTCCAGCACCCCGAGGAGGAAGATGCCGCTCGCGCGGGAGAAGGCCTCCTTCGGGTCGCCCAGCCGCCGCTGCACCTCGACATACAGATAGAGCAGGGTCGCGAAGCCGATCAGCACGGAGACTGCAGCGAGGGGAAATCTGGCACGCAGCGAGAGATCCCAGACCTCGTCAATCAAGAAGACGGGGAGGTAGCCCACGATGATGCCGGCGCCGATGCGGGGGACCGAGGCATGGAAGAACGTGAGATCGCGCTTCCAGGCGAAGCGGTAGGCGAGATACCAGAACGCGGCGGCGACCACGAAGATCACCTCCACCGAGGCCGCGAAGTCGAAGAGCAGCGGGGCGCGGTCGTAGGCGATCGCCGCACCGAGGAAAGGCGAGAGCAAAAGACCAAGCGCCAGGGCGTAGTTGCGCGGGGAGTGGCGCGAGAGCACCCGATCCGCGTCGGGCTCGCCGCGCTGGAGCAGGGCCCCGTGATGCAGCACGACGGAAGCGTGGTGGATGTCGTACTGGCGCAGAAACCACGCCTCGAGTCGCTTGAGCACGCGGGCCAAGTCGCGGTTGTGCGGGCGCTTCAGGAAGATCGTGAGGTCGCGGCCGCGCACGATCGGGCGCACGTCCCGAGCCGCGACAGCCCGCAGCACCTCGGTCTCGCGGTCCGCGAACGGGGAGTCGGCGCGTTCGAAGGACTGGTTCTCCTCGTCGAGGCACACGTCTTCGAGCCAGCGATAGAAGGCGCTTTCCGCCAGGCGCAAGAGCGTGCGATCCAGGCGCTCGGCCTCGCCTTCGGAGAGCACGGCCAGAAAGGCCGTGTCGGAGGCGTCATAGGTGGGATCGACGAGAACGAGTGTCCCCTGCTGGTATGCCGCGATGCTCTCCGGCCGGACCCGCAGTCTCACGAGAGCAAGCAGCGTGCGGAAGGAGAGCTTGCGCAGGTGATGCGAGGCCAGACGCAGGGGCGGCGATCCCTCGAGCTGCTTGTCGACGAGGAAGCGGCCGAAAAGGCGCACGAGGAGGGCCACATCCTCGTACACGCGGAGGAGGAGCTGGGGATCGACGCTCGTGTCGGCTTCCAGCCGGTCGAGCGTGCGCTCGAGATACCGGGCCACGTTGGCGCACAGGCGCCGCACCACCTCCTCGGCTTCACGGCGCGTCGCAATCGGCGAGAGCAGTCTGGGTTTGGTCCATAGGTCCTCGAGCTGTAGATAGAGCTCGGCCGGATCGTGGCGCGCGGCATGGAAGGAGAACGTCTCCGGGAACACGCGCGCCCAGCCCTCGCCCGCATTGAGCTCGAAGCGCACCTCCCGCGCGTGGAAGGCGTAGGTAAAGCGGTAGGTGCAGCGCAGGCGCTCGACACGCAGCTCGAGCCGCTCGAGCGCTGCCCCGCCGGCTCTCAGCGCTTCAGAGAATCCGCTGCTTCGAGTTGTCGCCGGATTCGTAGTAGGCCTCCACCCGGCGCGCGAGCTCCCGCACCCGGGCCGGGACTTGCTGGGGCAATGGCCAGCGCGCCTGGGCGACGCGAAGCCGGTCCATCAGGAGCTGGGCGTCGGGAAACGCCTCCTGGGCCATGGCATCGTCCACGGCCAGCCAATTCTCAAGCGCCGTGATGGTGCGGGACATGCGATCCGCAAGCGTCGCCATGTCGGCGGAGGCGACCGGTGAGGCGTGAATCTGCTCCGCGAGTTTGCGCAGCTCGCCCCCGGCCTGTTCCAGCCGCGCCCGCAGCCCCCCCGGCGCATTCCCGATCTGCGCCACGATCTCCTCGAACTGGCGACGCAGGGGCTCGTGGGAGATCTCGCGCAAGAGGATCACGCGGCCGAGGGGCCCGCCCCTCGGATCGACGAGGGTGCTCGCGGTGATGCGCAGGCGCAACTGGCGCTTGCCCTGCTCGATCTCGACCTCCTCGAACCGCTCCTCGCCGCCCTCGCACAGCCGCTCGATGGCGTCTTCCACCTTCGTGAGCCCCGCTTCGCGCAGGACGTCCTTGAGCGTGCTCCCGCGCGGGTCGGGCCGTAAGCCGAGAAAACCGCGGGCGGGCTGGTTGGCCGCCTGCACGACGCCCGCGGGATCCACCGCCAGCGCGCCCGTCGGAAGCCGGTCCATCACCGCCTCGAGCAGCACCTTGCTGTGGCGCAGGTCGGCCAGAAGCCGCGCATTCTCGAGCGTGAGCTTGTGATGGCCCACGGCCCTCATCACGATCTGCTTCAGCTGGTCCGGCTCCCACGGCTTTGTGATGTAGGCGTAGACGTGGCCGTCGTTGATCGCCTTGAGGATGGCCTCCATGTCCGCGAAGCCCGTCAGGATGATGCGGGTCGTCGTGGGATGGTGGGTATAGACCTGTGCCAGAAACTCGACGCCCGTCATGTTGGGCATGCGCTGGTCGGTGATGACCGCGGCGATCGGCGCCTGCTCGTCCAGGATCTCGAGCGCTTGCCGCGCGTCGATCGAGGTAAAGACCTCGTACTCGTCCTCGAACGTGAAGCGCATCGTCTCGAGGATGGCTTCCTCGTCGTCGACGATGAGGANNAGGATCCTGCTCTTCGGGGGCGGCGCCATGGCGGCGTCTTTTGGATGCGCCGCGCGCATCACCACAGAAACCGACGCCGGCTCTTGCGCTTCGTAATCTCGGCACGGACCTGCTCGCGGAACTCGGCGATGCGGCCGGGCCG
>DOUU01000388.1:6610-20002 GCA_003520425.1 Deltaproteobacteria bacterium | reverse complement strand
GTCGACGAGCTTGATCATGATCGCATCATCGAGAAAGCCGAGGCCCGGGACATCGTCGGGGATCAGGTCCTTCGGGTTCGCGAAGTAGGCGAGCGCGGCGAGAACCGCCGAGGCCTCTGGCTTCGGCAGATCGTAGTCCTTGTCCTCGAGCATCCCCATCAGCGTCTCGAGCGTGCTGATCGCCTCGGTCACGAAGTTCGGAACCNNCACAATCAGCCCGCGAGCGCTCTCGATCACGCTTTGGGGATCCAGATTCGCTGCGTTTTGCTTCGCTTCGAGATAAAGATCCCGGAAGTACGACGCATCTTCTTCATCGAGCGTGAACGTGATTTTGATCGGTTTGGTCGGCATCGCTCGAGTCTCCGGGCGGAGAACTCCGCCGCAGGCACTCTATCAGTAGCGCATGTTCTCGATCAAGCGTTCGGGCGAGCGCTCCCATTCCCCCTCCCAGCGCTCGACCACGATTTCGCCGGGNNCGCGTCCCGTGGTGTCCGCATGCCCGATCCGACGCAGCCCTTCCGCCGCGATCGCGACGAGCTCTCGTGCAAGCTCGACGACGGCGCGCCCGGCGAGCCGCGCCTTTAGCCCCCGACGCGAGACGGCGTCAAAGGCCTGCTCGCGCTCGGCCGGTCCCCAACCGCGCACCAGGTCGAAGGCAGCCCGCCGCGCCTCCGGGTCGTAGAGCAGCCCCTTCCAGAGCGCGGGAACCGAACACAGGAGGTCGGTCGGCACCGCATCGACCACCCGCACCTCGATCAGTCGCTTGAGCCGCACGTCCGGGAAGAGCGTCGTGAGATGCCGGTCGAAGTCTGCGAGCGTGGCCTGCAGCCCCTCGTGTCCCTTTTGCAGGAAGCTGCGGAAGGTGACTCCATGCATGGGAAAGTACACACCTTCGCGCACGATGAAGAACATGGGGACGTCGAGCGCCCACTCCGCATAGCGGGCGTAGCCGAAGTCGGATTCGAACACGAAGGCGAGACCGCCGCAGCGATCGGGGTCGGTATTGCGCCAGATGTTCATGCGGCGCGAGACGAAGCCCGACGCCTTTCCGCACGCGAGACTCGAATTCGCGTAGAGCGCACCCACGATCGGTGTCACCCCGAGCGCCGTGCGCATCTTCGAGACCATGTCGGCCTCGTCCGCGTAGTCGAAGCTCGCTTGGACACTGGCCGTGGCGTGCATCATGTCGAGCGCGAGCGCGCCGTGGGAGGGGAGGTACTCCCGCATGATCTCGTAGCGCTTCTTGGGCATGCGCGGCAGCTCCGAGGTCTCGTGAAGGGGCTGCGCGCCGAGGGCGAGCCACGCGATGCCAAACGGCTCCGACACGCGCTTCACGAGGGCCAGATGACCCCGGAACTCGCGCGCCGTGTCGTGGGCCGTCCGCAGGGGCGCGCCCGAGAGCTCGAGCTGGCCGCCGGGCTCGAGGGTGATGCTGGCACCTTCGCCCTCGAGGGCGATGAGCTTTCCCTCCTCCTCGACCGCCGCCCAGCCTGTCGGGGAGAGGAGCGCCCGCAACACCGCGGCGATGCCCGAGGGACCCTCGTAGGGCACGGGTCGGAAGCTCGGACCGAGCGAGAGCTTCTCGTTCTCGACACCGACGCGCCACGCGGCGGGCACCTTCTCCCCGCTTTCGAAATAGGCGACAAGGTCGGCAGGGCTCCCGATCGGCCGGTCGAGCTCGCTTTTCGTGCTGCGGTCCAGCGTCACGGCCGGGCGCCCTCCGCCGGGTAGAGATCGGGGTGGAGAAAGGGAACGAGCGCGCACAGCACGGCATGCCGCGCGTACTCCGCCCGCGTGAGAACGCCCAAGGAAAGGCGTCCCACGTTGCCCAGGTGGAGGGCGGAAGGCATCGCGGCCCCCTCGCCTCGCCGGGCTTCCCAGAACTCGTCGAACAGGCGACCGATCGGCTATNNCAAACGACCGATCGGCTCGCGCTTTGCGGCCGCGGCCCCCGAAACCGCCGGTGGATAGGCAAAGCCCGAGGACAGCCCGATGGAGAGCCGGCTGCCATCGGTGAGGGCGGCGCAGCCGACATTGAGCGGGCCCCCTTGCGCCCCGGGGATCTCCACAAGGCCATCCTCGATCCCGACCGCGAGGTCGCACGCGGCGGCTCTGAGCGCCGCGAGGGCGCGATTGCGGGCGCCGCCCACGATCTCGTCGAAGCCCAGCGGCTGCTCGGGAACCCCGCTCTCGACGCGAAGGCCACTCACATCGACCCCGCCCCCGTAGGCGGCCAGGGCGGCCCGCACGGCGGCGATCTTCGGGCCATTCGTCGACCCGACCCGCACACAGCGCAGCGAGGCGAGGGGGCCGGGGGAGGCGCTCATGGGGTGACGGCTTCGGAGAGGAAGCGCTCGAGAAAGTCCCCAAGGCCCCGCAAGAGGTCGCCCTCGGCCGCGAAGGGGAACGTCTTGCACGGCCCCTCCGTCTTGCCCGCGTGGAAGGGCCCGACGAGGGTCACCTCCCCGCGGCTTTTCACGGTGACGATGGCGATGTGTCGGCCTCGCCGGATCTCGAACTCGACGGCGCGGATGTGTTTGTCATCGAGCCGTGTCGGTCCGAGCTCGATGCGCAGGTGCGGGGCCCCGCTCGTCGCCGCGGCCGCGGCGAAGCCCTCGAGCGCATCGGCGACGAGTGCGCGCAGCGCGTCGGCGCGGCGCTGCGCTTCTTGAAGTGCCGCCCGGTGCGCGGCCTCCTCCGTCCCGACGCGGCGGCCGATCTCCTCGAGGCGCTCTCGCAGCTCACCCGGGGAAGGGGCCGGCGATGACATGGAGGAGGGGGACGTCATCCACGCGATGCTCGCACAGTTGGCCGTTTGTGGCAGCCGACTTGGAGCCGTCTCTCACCCGCGCGCAGGCGCGCCGCGGAAGCCTAGAGGGCGTCGTCGACTGCGACGAACTGGCTCGAGCGCAGGCCCGCGAGCAGGGTCTCGCGGGCGTTCCGGAAGTCCTTGTCCCCCGCGACCGACCCCAGGGCGACCGTGCGGCCGCGCAGCTGCGCGGGATTCACGAACTCGCCGTCCTTGGTCATGCGGAAGCAGACATGGGGCCCGGTCGCGAGCCCCGTCTGGCCCACGTACCCGATCACCTGCTTCTGCCGCACCATGGCGCCGACGTGCACTCCCCTCGCAAAGCGCGAGAGGTGCGCGTAGTAGGACACGTAGCCGCCTTCGTGCTGGATCTTGATGAGCTGGCCGTAACCCCCCTCCCAGCCCATCTCCATCACCTTGCCGTCGCCCACCGCCCAAAGGGGCGTCCCGAGCGGCGCAGCGTAGTCGATGCCGGGGTGCGGACGCGTGTACTTCAGAATGGGGTGGAAGCGCGCCCTCGAGAAGGTGGAGCTCACCCGGGTGTATTGCAGCGGCGCAGCCAGGAAGCTCCGGTGCACCGGCGTGCCATCCGGGCGGTAGTACCCGCCGTGGCCAGGATCGGTCTGGTAGTAGATCGCCGTGTGCTCCCCGCTCGCACCCGCGTAGTGCGCGGCCAGGATCCGACCCGGCCGCACGTAGCGCTCGTGCCCGTGCGCGTCCGTCCGGTACAAGCGCTCGTAGAGAATCTGGAACTCGTCGCCGCGCTGCATCCCTCGGGCGAAGTCGACGTCGTAGGCGAAGATGTCCGCAAAGTCATGGGCGAGCGAGGGAGCTTCGCCCAGGCCTTGGATCACGTCATAGAGGTTGGAGCTGATGATGCCGGCGAGGCGGGCGGTGCGACGAACGAAGTCTCCGCCCTTCTTCTCGGCGACCAGGCGCGAGCCCTCGCGGAACACGCGGTATTTCTCGTGGGTCACCGATTCGTAGTCGAGCTCGACGACACCCCCGCTGCGGCCTCGCACGATCGTGTAGCGGTCGCCGGGGTGAGAGCGCCGGAAGTCGAAGACGGAGGCCATCTCCCGGGTCACCAGGTCCACGGCGGTCGCTGTGAGGCCTGCGCGGCGCAGCGCGACGGCCACCGAGACTCCGGATTCAATCGTCCCCGTGACCACCCGAGGCACGGGCGCAGGGCTTCCCGGAGCGGAAGGCGAGGGCGTCTCAGCCGGTGCCGCGGCCTGCGCCGCCGGGTCCTCCGCAGGGGGGAGATTCGCGAAATCCGCCCAGCCGAGAAGCCCGGGAACGGACTCGCTCGGCGGGAGCAGCGGGGGCACGAGCAGCGACGCGGTCGGGAGGGGAGCCCGGGTGCGGGCAGCGATTCCCACGACGGGCACCGAGACAAACGAGGCAAGGAGCGCAAGGTAGAGCCCGCGGTGCTGCATTCGCGATTCGATTCTCCTGCTTGCTCCCTGCGCTCCTTCTGCGGCGGGTATACTCGCCAAGGAGCAGGCAGGCGCGTTTGTAGATACGGTCTCCCCTGAAAAAAAACTGTGCGCGTCGTCACATTCCTACATCGGCCGTGCAAGGTCGCCGCGAACCCCGCGCAAACACGAGGGATCTTCCCCTCGTCTGCGTCGGTCTGACGCCCCGTGGCGTTACCCCAGCGGCGCTGCCGACACGCGGGAATGTGTCTGCTCGCCGGTGCACTCCTGCTCGGCGGCCGGGCGTCGGCGATCTGGCCATTCGATCGACCGAGCTACCCCGACCCGGCGACGGACCTTCCGGGCGCCGCGGCTCAGATCCTCTCACAAGCCATTCGCATCCAAACCGTAAATCCGCCCGGAGACGAGCTTCCTTTGGCCAAGTACCTGGCGGGCGTGCTGCGCAAGCAGGGCATCGAAACCCGCGTCGTGGATACACCTTCCGGCGATTCGAAGGTCGGACGGGCTGCGCTGTGGGCGCGGGTCAAAGGCAGCGGGCATGGCCGTCCGGTGATCCTGCTCTCGCACCTCGATGTGGTCCCGGCCGACCCGAACGAATGGGCGGTGGCCCCGTTCGAAGGGGTGGTGGGCGGCGGCTACGTGATCGGCCGTGGCGCCCTCGACGCAAAGGGCCTCACGGTGGTGCAGCTGCTCGCGCTGGTTCAGCTTGCGCGGGCTCCCGTCCCCCTGGATCGCGACACCATTTTGCTGGCGACCCCCGACGAAGAGACCGGTGGTCAGGACGGGGCGGGCTATTTCGTGCGGGAGCATGCCGCGCTCTTGTCCAATGCCGAGTATCTGCTCACCGAGGGCGGTGGCATTCTGGTCGGGAACCCGGGGACGCCGCCGGTATGGGGAATCTCGGTCGTCGAGAAGACGCCCTGCTGGATCCGCGTGGTGGCCCACGGCACCCCCGGTCACAGCTCGGCCGAGCCGCGGGATGCGGCGGTCCCGCGACTGCTCGATGCGCTCTCCCGGATCCGGGAGCTCGAGACCGAGGTGCGCGTCGTGCCGGAGGTGGCCAGCATGTTTGCCGCGCTCGCGCCGTACGCGGCGCCCGAGGACCGCAGCGGGCTGGCCGATCTGCCGAGCGCCTTGCATAGCGACCCGGCTTTCCGCAGCCGCTTCCTCGCCGACCGGGGCCAAAACGCCCTCGTGCGCAACACCTTCAGCATCACCGTGCTGCAGGGCGCGCTCAAGACCAATGTGCTCCCGGCAGAGGCCTCCGCCGAGCTCGACGCACGCCTTCTCCCGGGCGAGCGCTGCGAGGACTTCGCCGATGAAGTGCGCGCGGCGATCGAGGATCCGGGCGTCTCGGTCGAGCCGATCCTGTCGTTCAACGCGCGCAGCTCCCCTGTCGACACCCCGCTGTTTCACGCGATCGAGCAGGTCGCCGCCGAGATCGATCCCGGGGCGATTGTGGTGCCGCGCGTGATCGCGGGCTTTACCGACGCCCACTACTTCCGGGACCTCGGGATCGTGTCCTACGGGTTCGTGCCGCGCTGGCTGCCGCCCCAGGAGAGTCGCGGCATTCACGGGCCGAACGAACGGATCTCGATCCAAAACCTGGAGCGGGGCGTGCGCGCCCTGGTGCGGATTCTCGAGACGCTGGCCCGTCCCTCCGCGGAGCCTAAGCCCTAGGCCTTGTCGCGGAGCTCGCCAATCGCCCGGTGGACGAGCGCAAACATCGGCTCGATCTCCTCGACCTCAAGGCAGGAGAAGGCCACGCGGATATCGGTCGGGCTGGTCGAGATGAGGCCCACGCCGTGGGCCTCGAGCAGGTGCACCCGCAGCCGCTCTGCATCCACCCCCTTCACCTTGAGGCACATGAAGTAGCCGCTGTTGAAGGGGTAGACGTCCCAGCTTTCGGCGAAGCGGGATTGATGCACGACTTCGTAGACCTTGGCCGCGCGGGTGCGCAGCGTCTCGGTCTTCTGTTTGCGCTCCTCGGCGATCGAGGAGGAAGCGAGGGCCTTCTCCACGAGGGATTGCGAGAGCTGCGGGCTGTTGGAGACCGCTCCGCGGATCGCGCCGCGGATTTTCGCATCGAGCGCCGCGGTCACCGCCTCCGCTCCTTCGGCCCGCCCGGGGGCGAGGGTCAGGAAGCCGCAGCGCAGGCCCCACACAAAGAGCTCCTTGGTCGCCCCGTCGAGCTTCACCGCGAGAAGGTTGGGGTGGCGGTTCGCAAGCCGACCGAAAAGCGACTCGGTCATGGAGCGACCCCCGAGGTGATAGAACAGTCCGAAGTAGGCGTCGTCGAGAACGACGACGAGCTTCGTCCCGCGCGCCGCTTGCGCCTCGAGTGCGCGCCCGAGGGCGTCCCCTTCGGCCTCGCTNNTGAGCCTCGAGTGCGCGGCCGATGGCGTCCCCTTCGGCTTCGCTCGGCATGTAGCCCGTGGGGTTGTTCGGAAAGTTCAGCAGCACGAGCAGCTTCTCTCGCCCCGCGGCGTTTTGCGCGAGGGCGTTCGCGAAGGCGCTTGTGGCGAAGCCCTTGCCCTCATAGAAGGGAAAGGTCTCGATCCTGGCGCCGAGGCGCACCTCGTAGGTGAGGCGATAGTTCCCCCAGAGCTGGTTCGGAAGCACGATCCGGTCGCCCGCCGCGACGAAGAGATCCCCCACGATGGAGAGTCCGTGGGTCAAGGCGCTCGTCACGATCGGCAGGCCGAAGGCCTTGCCGCGCATGGATGGATTCTCTTCGAGGAGCTTCTCTCTCCAACGCTCGCGCAGCTCGTGCTTGCCCGCGGGCGGCGCGTAGTCGTAGGCCTCCCGGGGCGCGATGCCCACCAGGTGCTGTTGGATCGAGGGCAGGTACATCGGCCCCTGGCCTTCGGTCGCGATCCCGATCGTGGCGTTGAAGCGCTTGGCCTTCTGCTTCGCCTCGGCGGTCTGGGAGAGGATGCCCTTCGGAAAGTAGAGCCGGCGCCCAAGGGGCGAGAGCATCGCGAGGACCTCGGGCGCGCTCTTCTCGAGTGTCGCGTTGAGCTCCCGGGCCAGAGGGTGGAGCGGCTCGGTGGCATCGGCAGTCATGGGGCTCCCCCACAGCGTTGCGAACAGTTCCAAAGGGAATCAGCCGGAAAGGCTGCACGAGAAGCTACAGGCGCAGGTCGAGGACGTNNCCTGGCCGGCGAGGTTGCGCGCCAAGACCCGGACCACGAGGCGACGAACGCCGAGCTCCCGGGCGTGGGCGAGCGCGGCCCGCGCAAGCGCGGTGCCAAGACCCTGGCGCCGCATCTCCTCGCGTACGTAGAGCTCGGTGATCTCGGCGCGCGCCTGCTCCTGCAGGATCGCAGGAGCGCGGTCGACCCGGATCGCGCACAGTCCGCTGGCGCAAGCCGCGCTTGCGGCAAAGCCGAGAAAGACCGTGATCCCTCGTTCCCCGAGCATCTCCCGCACGAGCCGGCGAATCTCGCCCTCCCTCCCCGGGCGCAGCCGGAGAGCGGGATCGAGCGCAGCGTGGGAGAGGAGAAGCTCCCGGAAGAGCGCCGCCGCGTTCTCAAGGTCCGCGCCGGCCGCACGGCGAATCCGAGGATCGAAGGTGGGCGCTGTCTCCGGCCTCACGGCCGGGGAGAGCTCGCACCGAGCGCGCGCTCGATCTCGTCGGGGCTCTTTCCTTCGAGCAGCATCGAGGAGATCTTCTCCGTGAGCTTATCGATCTGCGGCTCGACCAGGCTGGGCTCGACCCCCTGCTCGCGCGTCTTGCGCTCGATCTCCGCGCGCACCTTCTCGCGGACGCTCTGCTCCCCGCCTTTCGCTGCCCCTCCCGCTGCCACGCTGTCCTTCAGGGCCTGGATCTCAGCCGGCGTGAAGAAGTCCGCACCGCCGTAGTTTTGGAAGAACGCTTCGGTCACGCGCTGGCTTTGAGTCTTTCCGCTTCCCTCGGTGACCTTCGCCACGCCGGCGCGGCGCATCGTGAAGGTTCCGTGCCGCGTGCCGTCGCGCTCGAAGCTCCCACGCACGAGATCCCCGCCCTCTTCCACGGACTGCGTCACGTACTGGGTGCGCCCCTCCACCTTCTCCGCGCTCACCGAGCCGAGGATGTCGTCCCGCGTGAAGACCGGCTTCGCGGGCAGGCCCGTGATCGACCAGGTCTCGGAGTACGTGATGACATTGGCGGCCGCCGGCTGGGCGCCGCGCGCGCCCGACGACCAGCCGTCCGCGTCGGAGCCGCGCAGCGTCTTCGCCTTCGTGCCGCGCGTGTTGTACTCGAGGCCGCTCTTGATCTGCGCGAGCTGCAGCGGGCTTGGCTCCCATGCACCGACCACGCGGNNCCGTCCTGGAAAACCACGATCGGGTACTCGCTCCACTCGAGGCCCTTGGCATCGCGCACGAAGGACCAGATCCGGTCATCCCAGCGCACTTGCTGAGGGTCGTGGGCGGTGTCGTCGCGGTAGTGGATGAGAACGTGCCAGGTCCCCGTGAGATCCACCGTGGGCTCTGCCGCCGAACCTGCGGCGCCGGCTGCCGCCAAGAGGGCCACCCCATAAGCGGCGACGAAGCGCATCTTCAGATTCTCCGCTCGGTCTTCGGAAAGCTTCGCCACACCGGGATTCCGCAGAAGTGCGTTCCCTCCGTACAGCGCGGCGAGACGAGTCCATTGCGCACGACGCAGGGGGGTCCCACGTGGCGGACGAGCTGGGGGTGAACCCCGCGTACCTGCTCGAGCTCGTCCATGCTGGCCTCCCAGATCTCGCGCTGCGCGTTGAGGCAGGTCCGCATGGTCCACTTGTGCAGCAGGTGGAGGAGGGAACCGGACTCCTCGAAGCGCACCGCGAGGGCGTTGGGCAGGACGTAGAGCGCGAGCTCCGGCTCCGCGCCGAGGCGAAGCAGCTCCCCCCGTGCATGGAACGCGTCCTCGACGCTCTCCCGGAAGAGGGCGTGTGCCGCCGGATCTTGCGCGACGAGCGCGGGCTCAATCACATCGACCTCAGCAGGCAGCGTGCGCGACAAGAGAGGGCGCGATCCCGGCACCATCCTGTGGCGCTGGTCCTGGGAGTCGGCGCTGTGCGAGAGCTTCTTGCGGAAGGTGTAGTGGGCGTGGTCGAGCGTGCGCATGAGCGGCGAGTGGGTGGAGACGTTCAGCGTGTCGAGCCGGTAGCGGTTGCGTGCAGGATCGAGCACGAGATCGAGCGCCTCGTCTTCGGAAAGATCCGGGCGGCCGAGCACGCTGCGCACGGCGGAGGCGACGACCGCCGGAGCGCGGGCGCCATAGTCGACGAGACGCGAGCGGTGGCCTTCGAGGGAGCGGTCGAACTGCGCGGGAAAGTCGGAAGCGCAGGGGCCCGGTGCCACGCGACGCTCCGGGATCTCGTCCTCGGCGAGCGGGGCCTCGCCGATCTCGCTGAAGAACGCGGGGTCGCGTTTTTCCACCTCGCCGATCATCGCATCGACGAGGGCGCGGGCTTCGTCGGGCGCATCGCAGGCCGCGGCCATGCGGCGCAGCCGGTGGAGGACGATGCCGGAGACCGTGTAGACCATTGCGGTGTGGCAGGCGACGGGCAGGACGTAGCGCGCGGTCTCGATCGCCTTCTTTTGCGCCTCCCGCGCGAGATTGCGTCCGAACGCCACGGACTGGCGCTCTTTGAGCCGCCAGAGCTCGGCGAGCGTGCGCTGTGTCACGGGCTCGAGGCGGCGGGCAAGCTCGCGGTAGGCCGCCCATGCCCGCTCGATGGCCGCCTCGTAGACCGAAAGGGCCTGGCCCGCGAGCCGGCGCGGCACATGGGCCTGCACCGCGTCGAGCCTCACATAGCGCTGGCTCTGCTGTTCGCTGTTGTAGAAGGGGAAGGCGTGCAGAAAGCACCAGACCACCTGACGCGAGAGACCGGAGAGCGCGAACTCGAAGGTCGCGTGCTGGTACACCGTGTGGTGGCCACCAAAGAACGTGAGCGGTCCGATGCTGCGGCGCTGCTTTTCGGTGACTTCGTCGGCGTAGATGACGCGCGGGGAGTAGCAGGTGCGGGCGGCCGAGATCGCGTCGTCGTAGGGGCGGTCGAACCAGTTCCGCAGTTGCACTTCGAGTCCGCTGTCGAGTCGGCTCGGGCTTGCCGGCACCTGTGCTCCGCTCCTCACGGCGAAGGCCTACTCTCGCAGAGCCCCCCGCCGACGTCGACAGGGGAGTGGGAAAGTTTTCCTTAGAATGGCGTTCGCGCGGGCATCCCTGCCGCATCCCGTGCGCTCCGGGCGGCTGGAGGGCGGCGCGAAATCTCGATCGGCAGGGGGAGCTTGGAGCCGGCGCTGCCGGCCCGCTGCCAGTGGAGAGCGCTTGGCATACGACTTGCCCTCGCACAGACCGGCTGGGAGGCATGCCGCAAGGGCGGAGTTGCGTCGCGAACCCAGCCGCACGGGAAGCTTCACGGACATGGCCTTCGTGTGGATCGTGCACCGGGAACCCGGCCGGCGTCTGGCCCTGGCGAGGCTCGCAGCCGAGCCGAGCGCCGTCCTGGGAGAGCCCTCCGACCGGCGCTTCGACGGGGCCGGGAGTGCGAGCGTCGTGCTCCTCGGGATCGGAGGGGACTTCGAGGCGGAGCTCGAGTTCGCGCACCGCCATGCGCCCAGGCTGCGGAGTGCGACCTGGATCCTCGTGCCCGAGCCCGGCGATGTCGCCGAGGTGCGGCGGCTCTTCGACACGCTTCCCGCCGAGCTCCTCGCCTTCCCGCCCGAGGCGCGCACCTTGCGCGGGCTCCTGGCCGCAGCCCGCCTGCGCCGGCGGGCCGATCCGCTTTCGGAGCGGCGGACCCGCGACGGGCTGGCAGCACGCTTTGCGCGCTGGTTCGCGGACCTGGAGCTCCCCGACCTCCTGCGCGCCCTCGATCCGCAGCTCGCCCGCGTGCCCCTCCTTGTGCGCGGCGAGCCAGGCACGGGCCGGAGCCTCCTCGCGCGCTACGTACACGCCTTTGGCGGGACGACGGGGGGCGCCTTCATCGCGGTGGACTGTCCCTCGATTCAAGGCGCACCAGAGCTTGCCGCCGAGATCGCTCGAGGGGCGGGGCGCAGCCGCGCCCAGAGCTCCCTCACCGTATGCCTGGAAGAGGTCCACCGGCTCCCGCCGCAGATTTTCAGCGAGCTGCGGAGCTGGATCGAGATCGCCCCGCCGGAGGGCGTCCGGGAGACCACCTGGCTGCGCTGGGTCGCAACCGCAGCCGAGCCCTTCGCGACGGCGCCCGAGATGGAATCCAACCTTCTGGACTCCCTCGGCGGCATCACTGTTCGTATCCCTCCCGGCCGCGAGCGGCCAAAGCTCGTCCCCGCCCTCGTCCAGGAGACAAGCCTTGCCTGGGCTGAAGCCCATGGAACCCGTCCGCGGCGCTTTAGCGAAGAGGCGATGGTGGCGCTGCGGGAGTACCCGTGGCCGGGGAATCTCCGCGAACTCGAGGCCGTCGTGCTGCGCACCCTGGCCGGGGACGCCTCGGATCCCATCCCTGCGTCGAGCGTGCGTTTCGATCGGGACGCCGTGTCCGCGGGATGGACCGCCGAGGAGGAGGGGCGGGAGCTCGAGCCCGAGGTCGCAGCCGCCGGCCTTCCGCCCGCCTTNNCCCGAGGTCGCCGCCGCCGGCCTTCCGCCGGCCGCCGGCGGCGTGGAGGCCGCGGCGCAAGAGGCAAAGCCGCCGGCCGCCGCCCCGAGCCCGCCGGCCCCGCCGCTCGACTCGGTCCTGACGCGCCGCTTCCTCGGCGCCCTCGCCCACGAGCTCCGCAACCCGCTCGTCCCGATCCGAACCTTGGCCCAGCTCCTGCCCGAGCGTTTCTCTGACCCCGAGTTCCGCAGCCGGTTCGCCGAGCGGGTGGGCGCCGATGTCGGACGGATCGAGGGCACCCTCGACCGCCTTGCGGAGTTCGCGGCTCTCCCTCCCCCCGAAAGCGCCCCCGTCGACATGGCCGCGCTCCTCGACCGCATGCTCGAGGAGCGTCGCGAGGAGATTCAGCGCCGCAGGCTCCTTGTGCTGAAGGAGCTCGACCGAAGCCAGCCCATGGCGCGCGGGGACGCCGCGCACTTGGACCTTGCGCTCCGGGCGCTCCTCGACAAGACGCTCGAGCTCGTGCCCGAGGGCGGCGACCTCTACCTGGCGTCGAAGCACCACGAGTCGGGACTGCGCGGGAAGCCCTCGGTCCGGGTGCTGATCCGCTATCACAGCCCCACCCAGATCGCCCGCAAGGGAGGGATCGAGGGAACCTCCCTCGCCGAGAGCGCCCTCGAGATCGTTCTGGCCGACGCCCTGGTGCGCGGCCAGGGGGGCCAGTTCACGCTCGACGCCGCGGGCGCCGAGGAGACCTTGATCGTCCTCGATCTGCCGGCCTGAGCTCTCGGCGACTGCGTGGTAGATTGCGTCCCGCATGGCCCGCGTGCTGATCGTCGATGACGAGCCCGGCGTGCAGGAATCCCTGCGGATGCTCCTCAAGGACGAGTGCGAGGTGGCCACCGCGAGCACGGTCGACCTCGCCCTCGAGGAAGTCGCGGCGAATCCTCCCGACCTCATCCTGCTCGACATCGTGATGCCCGGCCGAAGTGGCCTCGAGCTCCTCGCGGAGCTCACCGAGCGCGGGAAGCTTCCGCCGGTCATCGTGCTCTCCGCAACCAAGACCGTGGCCACGGCTGTCGAGGCCATGAAGCTCGGGGCCGCGGACTATGTGACCAAGCCCTTCGAGGCCGACGCCCTGCGGCTCAAGGTCCGGCGGCTGCTCGAACGCAGCGAGCTCGAGCGCGAGGTGGCGAGGCTGCGCGACGAGGTCCGGGGGCGCACCCGCCTCGGCCGCATGATCGGACGCAGCGATCGCATGCAGGAGGTCTTCCGCACGGTGGAACGCGTGGCCCAGGCCCGCGCCAGCGTGCTCATCACCGGCGAGAGCGGCACGGGCAAGGAGCTTGTCGCGCGCGCGCTCCATGAGCTCGGCCCCCGTCGCACAGGTCCTTTCGTGGCGATCAACTGCGCGGCAATTCCCGAGGGCCTGATCGAAGCGGAGCTCTTCGGGCACGAGCGGGGTGCCTTCACCGACGCAAGGGAGCGTCGGCTCGGCCGCTTCGAGACGGCGTCGGGGGGAACGCTCTTCTTGGACGAGATCGGGGAGCTCTCGGCCCGGGTGCAGGTAAAGCTCTTGCGCGTGCTCCAGGAGCGC
>DOUU01000388.1:306-6532 GCA_003520425.1 Deltaproteobacteria bacterium | reverse complement strand
TTGCGGGAGCGGCGCGAGGACGTGCGGCTTCTGGTCGAGGACTTTCTCGCGCGAGCCAGCCAGGAGGCCGGCCGCGCAGCCATGCGGGTCGACCCCGCCGCGCTCGCGGCTCTCGAGCGCTACTCCTGGCCAGGCAATGTGCGGGANNGAGAGGTCATCCGGCTCGAGGATCTCCCGCCCGAGATCGCCCGGGTCGAACGAATGGGCGGTTTGCGCGATGAGGTGCAAAGCGGGGAGCTCGGTCTCGAGCAGGCGGTGGCGCGCTTTGAGACCGACCTCCTGCTCGAGGCGCTGGAGCGGGCGGGCTGGAACCAGACCCGTGCTGCCGAGGCGCTCTCGATCACCCGCCGCGTGCTCAAGACCAAGATGGACAAGCTCGGCCTCGTTCCGCCGGATGACGAGGAAGATGTTCGATCCGGAACACCGTAGAATTCTNNCCATAGAATTCTCCTTTTTCGATCGGTTAGTTAGCTTTCATCTTGCGCACGGGCGCCCGCTCGGGTGTTCCGTTCAGAACAATTTTGGCCTCTCGTCCGGTGCGGCGCTGTGCCTTCTCGCGCCCAAATTCAGCCAGTAAATCAGTGTTTTACGGAAATTTGTGTACTTGCGCCCCAGGCTGGCACGTAGTTTGCGGTGTGACACCGGTCACAGGTGGCGAAGGGAGGTGAGTCATGGTGGAAGCGCTTCTCGCAAAGCCGACTGTACTGGTGGTGGATGACGAACGGGGGCCGCGCGAGTCCCTGCGCATGATCCTCGAGCCCGCCCACCGGGTGCTGCTCGCCGGCAACGGCTCCGAGGCCCTCGAGATCCTTCGCACCACCTCCGTCGACATCGTGAGCCTCGATCTCAACATGCCGGGGATGAAGGGCACCGAGCTCATGGCGACACTGCGCGGAGAGTTCCCGCAGGTCGAGGTGGTGGTGATTACCGGCTACGGCACGGTCGAGACAGCGACCCTCGCCGTACGCTATGGGATCTCCGACTACCTTCAGAAGCCCTTCGACGTGGTTCAGGTCACGGCGGCGGTGAGCCGAGCCCTCGAGCGTCAACGTGGCCAGCGCCAGCTCGTCGCATTCCTTGAGGCCTTGGGCTCGGTCCTCGGCCGAGAGCGGGACGTGCGCGCCCTCCTCGCCGAGGTCGCGCGAAGCCCGCGCTTGCGGGGAAGCGTCCGCGAGGTGATGGATCACGCGGGTCAAAGAGCGCGGGCTCGCGAGAGTGAGTCCGCGCGGACTTCAGCCTTCCTCGAGGTGCTTGCCGAAACCATCGAGAGCCAGGACCGCTTCATGCGCGGCCACGCCCGCCGCGTGGCCCTGTACTCCGGCCTCCTGGCGGAGCGCATCTGCCTTTCCGCAAAGGAACAAGAACATGTTCGCATTGCGGCATTTCTCCACGATCTCGGGAAGATCGGGATTCCCACCGAGCTTCTGAGGCGCCCGGGGGCGCTCGAGCCCGCCGAGCGGGAGCTGGTCGAACGCCACTCCGAGATCGGCGCGCGTCTGGTCGAGCCCCTTGGCATCGCGACCGGAATCGCGACCGCGATCCGCCACCACCACGAGTGGTGGGACGGGAGCGGCTACCCCGACGGGCTGCATGGCGATGAGATTCCGCTCGCCGCACGCATCGTGCACCTTGCGAACGCCTTCGATGCGATGACCTGCGACCGGCCGTACCGCCGCGCGCTGCCGAGGGACGTGGTCGCGCGCGAGCTCCAGCGCTTCGCCGGGGTGCAGTTCGATCCGGGCCTCACCAAGGAGTTCCTGGCTCTCGTCGAATCGGGAGCGTGTGACGTGGATCTTGAGGTCGTGGCAGAGGCCGTTGCAGGGGTGGGGGGCTGGAAGGAGTCGGCCGGTTCGTCGGCGCAGTCATAAGCTCGGGGGGGCGAAACGGTGATGCAGGAGTGGAGTCAGCTCGCGCTCGATTTCGCACAGGGCGAAACCTTGCCCGTAGGCGCGGTGCCACTGCGGCGGGAGCAGCGTGAGCGGATTGTCCGGCTTGTCGAGTACGCGCCGTTTCCGCGGGTTCGCGCGGACCAGCGGCGGCGCTCGGCATTCACACGCGACATTTCGCCCTCGGGGATGTGCCTCGGGGTGGACTTCGTGGAGCCGGTCGCCTCGCTCCTCCGCATCATTGTGCGCTGCGTCGACGGCCGGCCGACTCAAGATGTGCTTGCACGGGTGGAGTGGTGCAGGCCTCATCCCGACGGCCACTTCTGGCTGGGCCTGAGCCTCCTGGGCGGCGCCCCGGCCGAGCTCCGGCGCGTCCGCTACACGGGAGCCGAGCTCGCAGTCGCATAGCCAGCGCCCGCGCCCTGTTCTAAAGTACCGAAGCTCGTCCCCGGACCCGCTCGAGGTACTCCATGTTCGGCATCGGGATGCCCGAGCTCATCTTGATCCTCGTGGTCGCCCTCATCGTCTTCGGGCCGAACCGCCTTCCCGAGCTCGCGCGCTCTCTCGGCAAGGGGCTCGCCGAGTTCCGACGGGCCTCTGCGGACCTCCGCGAGCAGTTCCTCTCCGCCACCCCCGAGCTCCCGCGCGCGTCCAAGCCTCCGGCCGAGGTCTCGCGCAGCTCCGACGAAGGGGGCGCGCCTTCCGCCGTGCAGGCAGCGAGCGCCGCGCCAACCAAGCCGTNNCGGCCGAGGTCCCGCGCGGCTCCGACGAAGGGGGCGCCCCTTCCCCCGCGCAGGCCAGCGCCGCGCAACCCAAGCCGCCCGCCGGTGGATGAGGCCAAGCTCCCGCTCACTGCGCACCTGGCCGAGCTGCGAAACCGCATCATCAAGCTATTGCTCGCCTGGGCGGCCACGTCCCTTGCCTCCTGGACCTATCACGAGGAGATCTTCGCCTTCCTCATGCGGCCGGCGCTGAAGGCGCTCTCCCCGGATGGGGGAAGGCTCCAGGCGATCGCCCCTGGCGAGATCTTCTTCACCTACATGAAGTGCGCCCTTCTCGCGGGATTCGTGCTCGCGCTCCCCATCATCTTCTGGCAGATCTGGGCGTTCGTCTCGCCGGGTCTGTACCCGCAGGAAAAGCGGGTCGCGCTCCCCTTCGTGGTGGTCTCGACCCTTCTTTTTGTTGCGGGAGCCGCCTTTGGCTATGTGGCCGTCTTCCCCGCGATGTTCACCTTCTTCGCGCACTTCGAAAGCAACATCGTCGAGTCCGCCTGGCGCATGAGCGAAGTGTTCCACTTCAGCACCCAGATGTTCCTCGCTTTCGGCGTGTCGTTCGAGCTGCCGGTCGTCGTCTTCTTTCTCTCCCTCTCGGGAATCGTCGACGCGCGTCAGCTGCTCCGCGGCTTCAAGTACGCCGTGCTCGTCGCATTCATCGTGGCGGCGATCCTGACGCCGACGCCCGACGTCGTGACCCAGACGCTGCTCGCCGGTCCGCTGTGCGTGCTCTACCTCTTGGGTGTGGGCGTCGCGTGGCTGTTCGGGCGCAAGCGGGCGGCGCAAGACGCGCGGGCGGCAGGAAGCGAGATCACCCCCGCGTAAGCCGCTCGACGATGGCGCGCCGGGCGGCGTGCGCGTCGACGGAAGTCGCAACCCGCATCGCCGTGCCGATCCCGAGGGCCTGCGCCACCTCGAGCGTGCGCAGCACCCCGCCTTCGATCGTGGGAACAATGCGCAGCCGCTCGAACCCAAGCGCCGAGGGCGCGAGGAGAGCGAGCACCGTGAGCGGGTCGTGCAAGAAGGCCTGGTTGTCGGGATCCATCTCTCCCCCAAGGCCGGTGAAGAGATCTCGCTGGACGGGAGCCCAGAGTCTGACGAGCGCTGCGAGGGCGCGGGCGAGCGGGCCCCCCGCAGCGAGTGCGTCGACGTCCGCCGCTCCCATCCAGGTCGTGAGCGTCACGTCGGCGGGGACGAGGGTCGTCGCAAAGCCGGCCCCGAGCACGGCGAGGGAGGCCTCGGGATCGGAACACAAGTTGTAGTCGATGCCGGGCGCGAAGACCGTGCTCCCGATGGCCACGCGCCGGATATGACCTCCCATGATCGTGAGTCCGGCAACCCGCGAAGGCAGTTCGGGATCGAGGGCGAGGGCCCGGGCGAGGTTCGTCATCGGGCCGATCGCCACGATCTCGAGCCCGTCCTCCTCGCGCGCGGCGCGCACGATGCGCTCCGCCGCCGGCTCCTCGCGGACCGGAGCCAAGGGCCCCGGCGCGAGTGCCTTCCCCTCATGCCCGAACCAGGAGAAGCGGCCGCGACGCAGGAGCGGCTCGCGCTCGCCCACGAAGACCTCCACGTCGCTTCGCCCTCCGATCGCGAGCAGGCGCGCGGCGATGCGCGCGCGCAGGGCCGCGTCGCCCGAGAGGGTCGAAACCGTGACGAGGCGGAGCGCCTCGGGCGCAGAGAGCACAAGTCCAAGGGCGAGCGCGTCGTCGACGTCGCTCCCGATATCGGTGTCGAGGAGGACGGGGCGGGCCGCGAACGGGGGCCCGGTCAGGCCTGGGGCTCGACGACGAGCAAGGTCGCGCCGGTCTCGACCGCCTCTCCTTCGCGTACGCCGATCTCGACGACGCGTCCGTCGATCGGAGAGGGGATCTCGTTTTCCATCTTCATGGCTTCGATCACCACGAGGCCCTGGCCTTCGGCCACCGCGTCGCCCACGGCGACGGAGAGCTTCACGATCTTGCCGGGCATCTGGGCGCTGATCGTCTGTTTGCCCTCCGCCTTTACCTTCGAGACTTGGGCGAGGAGCTTGCGACGCTCATCGGCGGCGTCGAGGTGAAAGAGGCGTCCCGCGATGAGGACATCGAAGCCATGGCTCCCACGCTCGTAGACGACGGCTTCGTACTGATGCCCTTCCTCGACCACGGAGTAGATCATGCGGCCACTCCGGGCAGCGTCGACGCGGCAGGTCTTTCCGTCGATCGAAAGCTCGTAGACGCTCTCGCCCACCTCGCGCAGGCCGATCCGGGTGGTCGTCTTGCCCTCGGACACCTCGTAGATCATCGCAGCCCGCCCCGCATCTGCGCGCGTCGGCCGAAGGACTTCCACGCACTTTCCGCCGCGGCGGCGACCGGCCGGAAATCGAGCCGTTCGGCGCGCTCCTTGTCGCGGCGGTAGGCGGCGATCGCGGCGAGCATCATGGCCACGCGGCGCGCTTCGCCCGCGCCATCGTCCACCGGTTCATGGCCCCGAAGGTGGGTCTCGATGAAGGTGGTGTCGTAATCCCCAGCAAGGAACTTCGGATGGCGCATCATGCGCTGATGGAAGGGGATCGAGGTCTTGATCCCCTGCACCACAAATTCGGAGAGTGCCCGCCTCATCCGGTCGATGGCCTCGCTGCGATCCTGCCCCCAGGTCACGAGCTTTGCGACCATCGGGTCGTAGTGCACGGTGACGCGCGCGCCCTGGTAGACGCCGCTATCGACCCGGACCCCGGGGCCGCCCGGGACGCGGTAGGTGAGAATCTCACCCGGGGACGGCGCGAAGTTCGCATCGGGGTCTTCGGCGTAGATGCGCGCCTCGATGGCGTGGCCGCTGATCCGCAGCTCCTTCTGGCGGATCCCGAGCTTCTCCCCGGCGGCGACGCGGATCATCGCCTTCACGATGTCGACCCCGGTAATGGCCTCGGTGATGGCGTGCTCGACCTGCACGCGCGTATTCATCTCGAGGAAGAAGAACTCGCCCTTGGGGTTCACGAGGAATTCGCAGGTGCCCGCACCTTCGTAGCCGACCGCCTTCGCCGCGGCGACGGCCGCCTCGCCCATCCTCTCCCGCAACTGCGGGGTCATGCGGTTGGCCGGCGCCTCCTCGATCACCTTCTGGTGACGACGCTGGACCGAGCATTCGCGCTCGAACAGATGGAGGACGTTGCCGTGGCGGTCCGCCAGGAGCTGGATCTCGATGTGCCGCGGCTGCTCGATGTACTTCTCGATGTAAAGCCCATCGTCCCCGAACGAGGCCTTGGCCTCGGAGCGGGCGCGCTGGAGCGCCGAGCGGACCTCGGCGAGCTCGCGCACCAGCCGCAGCCCCTTTCCGCCCCCGCCGGCGCTCGCCTTGATCATCACAGGAGGCCCGGCATCGCGGATCCAGCGCTCCGCGGCCTGGTCGGAAAGGCGCTCGGTCACACCCGGCACAATCGGCACGCCGGCCCGCTCCATGGTCTGCCGGGCCCTCACCTTGTCGCCCATGGTGTGCATGACTTCGCCCGACGGCCCGATGAAGACGACGCCGGCTTTGCGGCAGAGGTCGGGAAAAAACCCGCGTTCGGACAGGAAGCCGTAGCCGGGA
>DOUU01000388.1:0-182 GCA_003520425.1 Deltaproteobacteria bacterium | reverse complement strand
CAATCAGGATCTTCTTGAACATGGCGCCCCGCCGCCCTGCTAGAGGGGAATGTTGCCGTGCTTCTTGGCGGGGTTTTGGTCCCGCTTGTTCGCGAGCATCTCGAGGGCCCGGATGATCTGCGGCCGCGTCTCCTCGGGCTTGATCACCGCGTCGATGTAGCCGAGCTCCGCGGCCTTGTAGG
>DOUU01000165.1 GCA_003520425.1 Deltaproteobacteria bacterium | reverse complement strand
GCGCCGCCCTTGCGGTGGATCCAGCCTGTGAGGGTCATCCGGGGGCGCAAGCCCGTCTCAAGCCCGAGGAAATCGAAGGTCTCGTGCCCGTCGAGCCCGAGCGTCTTGCGCGTCGCTCCGCCCGTGAAGGTCAAGGGCAAGACGCCCATCCCCACCAGGTTCGAGCGNNTCGGCGATCACGGCGCGCACGCCGAGCAGCTGTACGCCCTTGGCGGCCCAGTCCCGTGAGGAGCCCGAGCCGTACTCCTTTCCCGCCACGATGACGAGCGGGACGCCGCGCTCCTTGTAGGTCATGGCGGCGTCGTAGATCGAAAGGACCTCGCCTTCGGGCAGGAGCTGGGTGAAGCCGCCCTCGGTCTGCGGAGCGAGCTCGTTTCGCAGCCGCACGTTGGCGAGGGTTCCGCGCATCATGACCTCGTGGTTTCCGCGGCGCGCGCCGTAGGAGTTGAAGTCGCTTTTCGCGACTCCCTTTTCGAGGAGATAGAGCTCGGCGGGCGACTCGCTCGCGATGCTGCCGGCCGGAGAGATGTGGTCGGTCGTGATGCTGTCCCCCAGAACGGCCAGCACACGCGCGCCGCGGATGTCTCGCACGGGAGGGACCTCGCGCGTCATGCCCGCGAAATAGGGCGGCTGCCGGACGTAGGTGCTGGCGGGATCCCAGCCAAAGGTGACGCTGCGTGCGCTTGCGATCCCGGCCCAGTTTTCGTCGCCCTCGAACACGTCGGCGTAGCGGCGGCGGAACATTTCCGGAGAGAGCGCACTGCGCACGGTGGACTGGATCTCCGCGCCCGTCGGCCAGAGCTCCCGCAGGTAGACCGGCCTTCCGTCGCGGTCGTCCCCGAGCGGCTCCTTCGTCAGGTCCTTGCGCAGCGTGCCTGCGAGCGCGTACGCGACCACGAGAGGAGGCGAGGCCAGATAGTTGGCGCGCACGAGCGGGTGCACGCGGCCCTCGAAGTTGCGGTTGCCCGAGAGGACCGCCGCGACCACGAGGTCCTTCGAGCGGACGGCGGCGTCGACGGGGGGAGGCAGGGGGCCGGAGTTCCCGATGCAGGTCGTACAGCCGAAACCCACGAGCTGGAAGCCCACCGCATCGAGATCGTCTTGCAGCCCGGAGGCTGCGAGATAGTCTGCCACCACCTTTGAGCCCGGCGCAAGCGAGGTCTTGACCCAGGGCCTGCGGCCAAGGCCTCGTGCCCGGGCCTTTCGGGCCAGAAGCCCTGCGGCAACCATGACATCGGGATTGGAGGTGTTGGTGCAGCTCGTGATCGCGGCGATCACCACGTCCCCATGCCGCAGGGAGAAGGCTTCTCCCGCGACGGGTGCCTCCGCATCCGCCGCGACTCCGGCCTTGAGGAGTGAGGGCAGGGCCTGCGCAAAGCCCGCCGCCACGCCTTCGAGGGAGACCCGGTCCTGCGGCCGGCGCGGCCCCGCAAGGCTCGCCCCCACCGTTGCGAGATCGAGCTCCACGACCTCCGTGAAGAGCGGATCGGGCGTTCCCTCCTCGCGCCACAGGCCCTGCGCCCGGGCGTAGGACTCGACGAGAGCGATGGTCTTCGCATCTCTTCCCGTGAAGCGCAGATACGAGATCGTCTCCCCGTCCACGGGAAAGAGAACGCAGGTCGAGCCGTACTCCGGGCACATGTTCGAGATGGTGGCGCGATCGGGCAGCGCGAGCGCAGCGACGCCCGGCCCGAAGAACTCGACGAAGCGTCCCACCACGCCTTGCTTGCGGAGGAGCTCGGTCACGGTCAAGACGAGGTCCGTGGCGGTGACGCCCTCGCGCAGCCTTCCGGTGAGGCGAAAGCCCAGCACCTCGGGCAGGAGCATGGAAAGGGGCTGACCCAGCATCGCGGCCTCGGCCTCGNNAGGCCGTTGACCATGGTGGTGTGGCTGTCGGTTCCGACGAGCGTGTCCGGGTAGGCGAGAAGGGAAGTCCCCGAAGCTTCGCTCCACACGACCTTGGCCAGGTATTCAAGGTTCACCTGATGGCAGATTCCCGTGCCCGGCGGGACGACGCGCAGCCCGTCGAAGGCGGCCTGGCCCCAGCGCAAGAAGGCGTAGCGCTCGCGGTTGCGCTGGTACTCGAGTTCCACATTGCGCGCGAAGGCGCCCCGCTGCCCGAAGACGTCGACTTGGACGGAGTGGTCGACCACAAGATCCACGGGCACGAGGGGGTTGATGCGCCTCGGGTCGCCGCCGAGCGCGAGCATCGCATCGCGCATCGTCGCGAGGTCGACCACCGCCGGGACTCCCGTGAAGTCCTGCATGAGGACGCGGGCGGGACGGAAGGCGATCTCGCGCTCTGACCTTCGCTTTTCGAGCCAGGCGGGAAAGGCCCGCAGGTCCTCCAGCTGAACGCTGCGGCCGTCCTCGTGGCGCAGGAGATTCTCGAGCAGCACCTTGAGCGAGACGGGCAGGCGCTCGATCCCGGCAAGGCCCGCCTGCGCCGCGGCGGCGAGGCTGTAGATCTCGTAGCGCTGGTCCGCGGCGTTGAGCGGGCGGCGGACGCTCAAGCTGTCGCGGGACCCTCCCGCCATTTGTCCCCTCCGCGCGGGCCGCCGGAAACGATCCGGGCGGCCCAGGACCCCATGTGTAGCCGATCACACTGGCGCGGGCGGGGCCGCGGGCAGCCCCTCGGCGTGTGCGCCTTCAGGAACCGGCAACTCGCGGCCGATCCAACCCCTCAAGAGTTCGGGACGCCGCGTCGAAATGCCTTTGGAGGCGGACTGGCCGCGCAGGGGGAGGTTTCGGCCCATGGCCATGGAGCTGAACGAGATCCTGAAGATCGCCATCAAGGGCGGGGCTTCGGACATCCACCTCAAGTCCGGACTCCCGCCCATGTTCCGAGTGGACGGAGCCCTCGTCCCGCTCAAGAACGCCGAGCGGCTTCTGCCCGACGAGATCCAGAAGATGGCGCTCGGCATCATGAGCGCGCACCAGAAGGCGAAGTTCGAGTCCCACCACGAGGCGGACCTCGCCTACGGCATCCCGGGCCTCGGGCGCTTCCGCGTGAACGTCTTCCAGCAGCGCGGGACGACGGGCATCGTCTTCCGCGTCATCCCCTTCGGCGTGAAGACGATCGATCAGCTCCACTTGCCCAAGGTGGTGGAGTCGGTCGCCATGGAGCAGCGCGGCCTGATCCTCGTCACCGGGACCACCGGCTCGGGCAAGTCGACGA
>DOUU01000314.1:385-11715 GCA_003520425.1 Deltaproteobacteria bacterium | reverse complement strand
TCTGCTCGCGGTCACGGACCCATCCGGCGAAGCCGCCGCGCACCAGACGGCCAAGACGTGCCAGGAAACCAACGGGACGACGCGTTGCCATGACGTTCCTCCTGCGCGGGTCGCGCATCACGAGCCTTCGCTCCAGTCCTCCGAGCGCAAACCGAGTTCGCGGATCTTTTGCTGCAGGCTTTGGCGCACCATGCCGATCGCCTCCGCCGTGCGGGAGATATTTCCGCCGTGCTGGCGCAGCGCCCGCAAGAGATAGCTGCGCTCGAAATCCTCGGTGGCCTGGCGCTTCGCATCTGCGAAGCCCGCGGCGGCGGCCGGCAACGCGGCAGCGGCGCCCTTTTCTTGGCCACGTGGGAGGTGCAGATCGGCCTCGCGGATCGTGTCACCGGGCGCCAGCACCGCCGCCTGTTCCACGACGTTGCGAAGCTCCCGCACNNCGCACGTTGCCCGGCCATGGGTAGCCGGCGAGCGCCGAGAGAGCCTCTGCGCTCATGCGCCGGGGCTCACGGCCAAGGCGCTCCGCCAGCAGCGCGAGAAAACGGTCGACCAGCGCGGGCACATCCTCCCGCCGCTCGCGCAGCGGGGGAACCGCNNGCGATAGTAGAGATCCTCACGAAAACGCCCGCGCCTAACCTCGGCTTCGAGGTCCCGGTGGGTTGCGGCGATGACACGGACGTCGACCTCCAGCGGCTTGGTACTTCCCACTCGCTCGAGGCTTCGCTCCTCGAGCACCCGCAGGACCTTGGCCTGCGTCTCGGGCGCCATGTCGCCGATCTCGTCCANNGCCGGTGAAGGCACCCTTCTCGTGCCCAAACAACTCGCTCTCCACGAGCTCTCGGCTAATCGCCGCACAGTTGACCGCGACGAAGGGGCGCCCGCGACGGGGGCTTCTTTGATGAAGGGCCTGGGCCACAAGTTCCTTTCCGGTTCCGCTCTCGCCGCGCACAAGCACGGTGAGATCGGTCTCCGCCACCTTCCCGATCATCTCGAACACGCGGCGCATGGCGGGGCCGGAGCCCACGAGGTTCTCGAAGCGGAGATCGCGATCGATGCGCTCGAGCAGCATGCGATGCTCACGCTCAAGGCGGGTGTGTTCAAGCGCTCGTTGCACGACGATACGGATCTCATCGTTATCGAAGGGTTTTGGCACGTAATCCTGCGCTCCGGCCTTCATCGCTTGGACGGCGACCTTCTCAGAGCCGTGCGCGGTGATCATGACGACGGCGGTCTCGGGCCGGGACGCCTTGACCTCCCGCAGGACGTCCATTCCGGAAAGGCCTTGCCCGAGGGCGAGGTCGGTGAGCACGAGGTCGGCGGGGATCTCGCGCAGCTGCGACAAGGCGGTCTCGCCCGAGTCCGCAACGGCGACTTCGTAGCCCTCCCGTCGCAGGAGACCGGAGAGCGCGAGCTGAATCGCTCGCTCGTCTTCGACGACGAGGATGCGTGCGCTCACGCCGCCCCTCCCCCTTGCGCTGCGCTGCGGGCGGAGGGATCCGCGGAGGCGTCTGGACCCGCCTTCGGCAGGGCGACGACGAACTCGGTCCCCGCCCCGGGCGCCGACTGCGCCTCGATCGTTCCGCCGTGGGCCTCGACGAGCTTCTTGGTGATGGCGAGGCCGAGCCCTGTGCCTTCGGGCTTTGAGGTGTAGAAGGGCCGGAAGATCTTGCTGAGCGCCTCCCGGTCCATGCCGGGACCGTTGTCGCGAATCCGCGCCCAGACCTCTGTGGACGCGAGATTCTCACCCGTTGCAACCTCGAGCGCAGGCGCACGCGTGCCCCCTTGCTCGAGCGCGTCGAGGGCATTGCCGATGAGATTCAAGGCGACCCGACGCAGTTTCTCCGGATCCCCTCGCAGTGTGCCCCGGTCGTCGAACGAGCGTTCCACCTTCACGCCCGAACGCGCAATCCGGTCACGAAAGCTCTCGAGGGCGGAATCGAGGACGTCGGAAATGCGCACGTCGGCCAGGCGCAGCGCCTCTTCCCTTGCGAACTTGAGCAGGTGGGAGATCGAGCGCTCGACCCGGTCGAGTTCCTCGAGCGCAACCCGTGCGTACTCGACATTCTCCTGGGAGGCGGGGTCCTCGCCCATCTGCTGCACGAGGCTCTTGGCCGCCGTGATCGGATTTCGAATCTCGTGGGCGATGGAGGCAGAGAGCTCCTCGAGCGAGCGCGCATGCTGACCTTCGAGAACGCGCCGTTCCTTGGACACGGTGCGGTTTAGACGCCGATCGACTTCTTGATCGATCCAGCGCTTGCGGAGCGTCGGCGCGACAACTCCGAACCAGTGGCAGGCGACACCGATTCCCCAGGCCATGGCCACGATCATCGCCGCGCGGGGCGCGACGAGCAGGAGAAAGGTGCAGGTCGCAAGGTAAGGCACGAGGTGCGAAACGAACCCGACCTTTCGGTTCGCAAGGCGCTGGGCCTCGGCGTAGGCCTCCTCCTCGGGCGTGAACTCTCTCGCCTCGCGCTCGGGCCCGCTGCGCCCGCGAGCGCGGACCCGCATGCGGCGCCCGTCGTCGTGCCATTCGCGCTCCCAGCGGTGATCTCGCACGGCAGTGCCTCCGTCGCTTCCTTGGAGGGCGGCTCCAGTATGGAGGGCAAAGCGGGTGGGTCCCAGACATCTTCTCATGAGCCGGGAGAGAGCAAGCCCCATGCCAGTGGGCTGCGCGAGCAATTCCGCAGACTTAGCTCGGGAAAGCTGAGATGGGGATGCAGCCCCCGAGCTGCGCTGCAGTCCCTCCGCTGCGGCCTTGGGCGAATCGAGACCGAGGGGAGGCTGTCCCGTATCCCTTGCTGGAGCGCGAAGCTCGAGCGAATGCTCGGGACCCCGGAACCCTTTTCAGGTGATCCATCCAGAAGCGTTGGTCAGCGGGAATATCGGCCATCCGCGTCGCCCGTTATGAGGTCGCACTCCCTCACCTCGGGCCCTCCGAGGATCATCTCTTCGAACCGCTCGAGGGCCTCCACCACCTGCCGCTCGAGGCATATCTGCACGAACACTGAATCGCCACGGGGTCGAGGAGCGTCACACGGCGACGGATCACGCCCTTCCCAGCGCGCGCGACGCAGGCAAGGCGAAGGGGACAACGCGACCTTGCACGAGAACTCGGCATTCGAGATGCGGGCACCCTCTTGGAGCTCGCGCAGGATGCGGCGGTCATGGAGTTAAGGGAAGGAGAAGCCACAGTTCAGCTTTAGTTCACACGATCTTTCGCAGAATATTGCTCAGGGGGTGGGTTTTTCAGTGAGCTACGCACTGATACACCCTGCCTCACGCGATATGGTCAGGAGCAATGGACGCGGAGCGCCACCTCGCCTGTCTGCGCGCCCTCGAGCGCAAGATCTTGTGGCTCTCCTCGTTCACGATCCACCACGCCAACCACCTTCGGGAACGGCGGGACGGCCTCGAGGTCGGCGGCCACCAGGCTGCCTGCGCCTCGGTGGTGACGCTGATGACCGCGCTCTATCTCGACGTCCTGCGGCCGCAGGACCGCGTCGCCGTGAAGCCGCACGCAAGCCCTGTCTTCCACGCCATTCAATTCCTCCTCGGTCGGCAGACCCGCGACGCACTTCAGCGTTTCCGCGCGTTGGGTGGCGCGCAGTCCTACCCGTCTCGCACCAAGGATGGCGACGATGTCGACTTCTCGACGGGTTCCATGGGGCTCGGCGTCGCGCTGACACTGTTCGCGGCGCTCGTCCAAGACTACCTGCGCACGAAGAAGCTGGTCCCGACCGACGTGGCGCCCGGGCGCATGGTGGCCCTTGTAGGGGACGCGGAGCTCGAGAGGGGAAACGTCTTCGAGGCCCTGCTCGAGGGCTGGAAGCACGACGTACGCAATGTGTGGTGGGTGATCGACCACAACCGGCAGAACCTCGATCGCGTGATGGAGGACCGCCTCGCGCTTCAGATCGACACGCTCTTTCGTGACATGGGTTGGGACGTCAACGTCCTCAAGTATGGCAGGCGTCTTGAGGCGGCATTCGAGCGGCGGGGGGGCGATGCCCTTCGGCAGTGGATCGACGAGTGCCCGAACTCCCTCTACTCCGCCCTCGTCTACAAGGGCGGAGCGGGCTGGCGCGAGCACCTCTTGCGCGATCTTGGCGATGTCGCTGGCGTGCGCGAGCTGCTGGAGGAGCACGACGATCCCGCGCTGCACGGCCTTATGACGAATCTTGGCGGTCACGACCTCGAGACCGTGCTCGAGGCCTTTCACGGGGTCCGCGGCGACCGTCCCACCTGCTTTCTCGCCTACACCATCAAGGGCTATGGCCTTCCCTTCGCCGGCCACAAGGACAACCACGCGGGCCTCATGAGCCTCGAGCAGATGGAACTCTTCCGCAAGTCGCAGGGCATCGAGACCGGTCGAGAATGGGAGCTCTTCGAAGGGCTGGACGTGCCCGAGGACGAGCTGCGGGAGTTCCTCGGCGCGGTCCCCTTCGCACAGCCCGTCGAGCGCTGCCACCGCCCGCCGCGACTTCCGGTTCCCGACCCGCTCCCGGTTCCCAGCGGCTCCAAGCTCTCGACCCAAGAGGGCTTCGGTCACCTCCTGGAGCACCTGGCCCGCGGCGGATGCGCGCTCTCCGAGCGCATCGTGACCGCTTCCCCCGAGGTCGGGGTCTCGACCCACCTCGGCGCCTGGGTGAACCGGCGCGGGGTGTTTGACCGCCGGCGAAAAGCGAATGTCTTCCGCCTGCAGGAGGTTGTATCGGCGCAGAAGTGGGAAACCTCTCCCGAGGGCCAGCACATCGAGCTCGGCATCGCCGAGAACAATCTCTTCCTCTTGCTGGCGGCCTTGGGCCTCGCCGGACCCCTGTTCGGAGTCCGCCTCCTTCCCGTGGGCACCCTCTCCGATCCCTTCATCGCGCGCGCCCTCGATGCGCTCAACTACGCCTGCGACCAGGATGCGCGCTTTCTCCTCGTGGCAACGCCCTCTGGCATTACGCTCGCGCCCGAAGGCGGCGCACACCAGTCCGTGTCGGCTCCGCTCATCGGGATCGGCCAGCCAGGCTTGGTGGCGTACGAGCCCGCCTTCCAAGACGAGCTCGCAGAGATTGTGCGCTTTGCGCTGGAATACCTGCAGGACGAAAACGGTGGATCGGTCTACCTGCGGCTCTCGACGCGTCCTCTCCTTCAGCCCGATCGCTCCCTTGGGCCGGAGCTGCGGCGCGGGATCGTGGAGGGAGGCTATTGGATGGTGCCGCCCGAGCCTGGGGCCGAGCTGGCACTCGCCTACGCCGGCGTCGTGGCGCCCGAAGTCCAGGAGGCCTTTGCAGCGCTGCGGGAGGACGCCCGCGGCGCCGGGCTCCTCGCCGTGACCTCTGCCGATCGCCTCCACGCGGGCTGGCGCGCGGCCCAGAGCGCGCGGGCGTCGGGCGACGCCAAGGTGCACGCGCCGGTCGAGGCCCTGCTCGCCCCCCTCGCCCGGGACGCCGCTCTCGTGACGGTGCTGGACGGCCACCCTGCGGCGTTGTCATGGTTGGGTGCGGTGTCCGGACACCGCGTCGTGTCGCTTGGTGTCGAACGGTTCGGCCAGTCTGGAGACGTCCCAGATCTCTACCGAGCGTACGGCCTCTCGGCCGACGCGATCCTCGGGGCAGTCGCTCGCGCGTGCCTTGACCGGCGGGCGTGAGCCTTTGGAGAAGCGGTATGCCGATTGAAATCCGACTCCCCGAGCTCTCCGCCTCGATCAACGAGGCCACCATCCTCGCCTGGCGAAAACGCCCGGGCGAGGCGGTGAAGCCCGGCGATGTGCTCGTGGAAATCGAGACCGACAAGTCGGCGGCGGAGCTTGAGGCGTCGGACGAGGGGACGCTCCTCGAAATCCTCGTGCAAGAGGGTGCCGAGGGCGTGCCCGTGGGGGCCCTGCTTGCCCTGCTTGCACGCCCTGGCGAAGCCTCCGCAACCAATGGTTCTCCTCCGGCTCGGGAGACGAGGAGCGCTAGGTGCCCGGCGCAGGCCGCGTCCACCGACCTCTCGGCTGCGCCCGCTCCCGAGCGAGTCGCCGACGCGACGCCCCTCGCGCGGCGCATGGCCGAGCAGGATGGCATCCCGCTCGCCTCGATCCGGGGTAGCGGCGCCGGGGGGCGCATCCTGAAATGCGACATCGAGGCAGCGCGAGGGATGCGGCCCCCGGGCCCTCTCGCCCCCGAGGCGAGACGCGCTCCTCCTAAGACCGAGCTCCCTCCCGTGCTCTCGCGTTTCGCGAGGGTGCGCGGCCAAGACGATTCCGCGGCGCAGCACGCCCAGGAGCTCCCCGCCGAAGCCCCGTTTCATGAGCTCCGCCACGCCACGGCCCGGCGCACGCAAGCCGCGCGGCTCGCAGAGTCCAAACGCAGCCTCCCCCATTTCTACCTGACCGCGGACTGCGAACTCGATGGCCTGCTCGCCCTTCGCGAGGAGCTCAATACGCGCCTCCGCGAGGGCGAGCCCCGCTTCAGCGTGAACGACTTCGTGATCCGCGCCGCCGCTCTGGCCCTGCGTCGCGTGCCCGATGCCAACGTCTCTTTTACGGAGGAGGCGCTGCGGTTCTACGATCGGGTCGATGTGGCGGTCGCCGTGGCCACCGATGCGGGACTCGTGACACCGATCGTGCGTGACGCCGATCGCAAGCGTCTGGTGGATCTAAGCCGTGAACTGCGGGATCTCAGCGAACGCGCGAGGGCACGCAGGCTTCGACCGGAGGAGTACCAGGGCGGGAGCCTCACGGTCTCGAACCTCGGCAGCTATGGGATCCAAAGCCTTCTTCCGATCCCAAATCCGCCGCAGAGCTGCATTCTTGGCGTGGGCGCGGCGGAGCCTCGTCCGGTGGCTCGCGACGGCGCGGTGGCGGTGCGCACGATGATCACCTGCACCCTCTCCGCCGATCACCGCGCTCTCGACGCCGCCACCGGCGCCGAGCTCCTCACGGCGCTCCGGTGCGGGCTCGAGGATCCCCTGTCGCTGGTCCTCTAAGCCGCCAAGGCTTCCGGGTTCTCGCTTCATGCTTCGGCCCCGATCGCCGACTCGAGAGCGAAAAGACGCTGCCGCAACTTGGCAAGCTCATCTTCCGCAAGTCGACCCGTGCATCCACCCACCACGCGACGGGCCCGGGCCAAGAGCGCGGCTTGCAAAGCCGCGTCCGCAGCCGTCCGGGCGATATCCCCGAATGCCCGGAGCAATCTCAGGCTGACCGCCACGTCGCTTGCGGAATAGTGGCGGATTTGCTCGAAGGCGGTGTCGAGAAGCTCGTCCAGGGTGATCCAGGGCAAAACAACGCGCAGGACATGCGGCGGCGAGTAGAGATGCGAGCGCGGCGGCGCGCGGTTCACCCAGCGGATCAGGACGCGGCTCAGCTGATCGACGCAGCTGATGGCTGTACTGGGATCATTCACCGCAGGAGAGATCGCTCGAAGCGCGATGTCGACGATCTGGATCACGCCGAACTCGACGTCCTGTTGCAGCGTGCGCGTGGGGCCGATGTCGAATGCAGCAAGGAGCTCGAGCGCAAGATCCTCCGTGACGCGTTCGCCGCGCGCGACCGACATGAGGGGGATGCCTTCCGGAACGTAGTGGCCGACGCGGCGCTCCACGCGAACGCGGACGTGGTGCATTCTTGCAAGCCCGAGAAGACGATCCACGTCGACGAACCGGATGTAGCCGGAGACCCGGCTCAAGATCGAGGCCTCTGTCCCAGCGGGCTCCATGTCTGTCATCTCGAGCTGGGAATACTCGCGTGGATGAGGCACAAACTCATCCATCACCCACTCCGTCTCCCGTGCGATGCGGTCCACGATGTGGTTCACGCTGATCGCCTGGGAGATGTGGTTGATGAAGAAGATGAGCCAGCCCACGCAGACCACCGCGAGCAGCATCGCGCCCGTCACGGTTGCGGCTGGGAGGAAGGGGTGGGGCAAGGACCGCGCGGCGGGCAGTGCCGCCATACAATAGGAGAACGTCCCCAAGAAGATTCCCAGCGTCCACTGCGTGGTCCGGTCCCTCACAAAGCTGATCAGGATCCTCGGCGAGAACTGCGTGGAAGCGAGGGTGAGGGTCATGAGCAGGATGGCGAAGACGATCGAGACGACGGTCATGGTGGAGGCGGCGATCCCGCCAAGAATCACCTGGGCCACCTGAGGGTCTTGGCGCGATGGGAAGAGAGCTGCGGGGATCCAGGCGCTCAGGGCGGGGGTGGACTCCTCCTTTGCCGAGAGCACCGCGCCCGAGAATCCTAGGAACGCCGCGATGAGAAAGGGGCGTACGAGAAATCCGCCGCGCAGCGAATACATGGCCGCACGGGACCGGATGCGCAGGCGCTGGAAGACGGTCAAGCCTCTTCTTTCCGCTCGATCGACCGAGACCAGTCGCGTCGAATTACGTCAACCTGAGCATCGCGCAGTCTCGGCCATCCAGACAAGAGCGGCGGCGGCACCTCGCTGGACGCCGAGAGCCCGATCCCGGTCGCAGGGGAAGGGTTGTCGGTCCTACTCCGGGTGGTGGAGGAACCCCGCACAGCTGTGCCAGAAGTGTTACAGAGGGGATCGGCGCCACCCGCGAGACCCTTGCGTCTCCATTTGGTGTTCCTACGGCTCCCGCGCGGCTCTTTCGGTGAGAGTGCGGGGTCATATTTCCGGGACCCGCGCGCTGCGGGGCCCGGAGATCTTCTCACTCGATCGAGTACCGCTTCCTTTTGCGCCAGAGCGTGGTCGTGCTGATGCCGAGGGTCTCCGCCGCTTCTTCGAGGGTTACGGCTTCTGCCAGCACGCGCCGGATGTGTTCTCGCTCCAGGTCCTCCAGGGTTCCCCCGCTCGGAGCCCGCGCGCGCGCCGGGCTCGGCGTCTGGAACACCCGGTCCGGGAGACCTTCTCTCGGGATGACGTCGCTTCGATTGAGCACCACCGCGCGTTCGATGGCATTGCGGAGCTCCCGGATATTCCCGGGCCATTGGTACGCGCAGAGTGCGTCCATCGCTTCAGGCGAAAACCGCAGCTCCTGGCGGCGGTTCCGGAGCGCGGCCGCAGTGAGGAAATGCTCGACCAGCGGGCGGATGTCCTCGGGTCGCTCGCGCAGAGCGGGAACCCGAAGGGAGATCACGTTGAGCCGGTAGAAGAGATCCTCCCGGAAATGTCCGGCTGCCACCTCGCGCTCAAGATCGCGATTGGACGCGGCGATGATTCGCGCGTCGATCTCGATGGTCTCGTCACCGCCGACCCGCTCGAACTGCCGCTCTTGCAGAAAACGAAGCAGCTTGGTTTGCAAGGTGGGGGAAAGATCGGCGATCTCATCCAGGAAGACGGTGCCCCCCGCGGCCGCTTCCAGGCGGCCGGGCTTGTTCTTGATCGCTCCCGTGAAGGCTCCTCGCACGTGCCCAAACAGCTCGCTCTCGAGCAGCTGGTCCGACAGCGTGGTGCAGTTCACCACCACGAAGGGCCGATCGCGGCGGGGGCTCCATTCATGAATCTGACGCGCGAGAACGTTTTTCCCTGCCCCGCTCTCGCCCAAGAGGATGACCGTCGCATCGCTCTGCGCCGCCTGGCGCGCGGTCCGAAGCACAGCCTGCATCGCGCTGCTGCGAGACTCGGTGAGGGGCAGATCATGCACGACGTCTCGAAGCGCGCGATTTTCGACACGGAGGTTCCCGACCTCGAGCGCCCGTTCCACCGCCTGTCTCACCCGGTCCAGCGAGAAGGGCTTCGTCAGATAGTCGTAGGCGCCGGCTTTGATGATGGCGACGGCCGATTCGACCGTGGCATAGGCCGTCATGAGAATCACAAGCGTGTCGGGATGCTGCTGCCTGATCTGCTCCAGGAGTTCAAGCCCGTTCATCTCCGCCATTCGATAGTCGGTGAGGACAAGGGCGATGTCGGGCTCTTTGGAGAGCGCAGCGAGGGCGCTGGCAGCGTCTGGGACCTGCCGAACTTCATGGCCACAGGACTCGAGGAAGGTGGACAAGACCCGCCGGATGTTCTTGTCGTCATCTACGACGAGGAGCTTTGCCATGGAGCCCTACCCCTCCCGCGGCGCTCGAGGCCAAGCGCGCGCGTCCCTCGCGCCTGGCCTCGAAGCAGAGGTCGCCGCGGCGTCATCAAGCCCCTTGGCACGAGCACGCCGATCTGCGGAAGCCCCCGCCTTCCGCTCGAGCCGAGAACTCCTCATGCCGCCGCGTGCGAGCCTTTACGCCGGGGGGGCGCCGAAGCGCTTGCGGAGCTCGAGGTTGAGCTCGAGGACGTTCACATACTTCTCGCCGATGAGACCTCCCCAGGGAGCGGACACGTTCTGGTCCAGGATCTGCTGGATCTCCTTGCGCACGTCGGCGGGATCGCGGTGCAGATCGTCCGCCCACTTGCCCGCCACGCGCTCGAGCTGGAAGGTCGCGTTGGCAAGCGAGATGTGGGGATCGAGTCCCGAGCCCGACGCCATCACCATGTCCGCCGGGACTTGCTGCAGCGCCACGTCGGGATGCTCCGTCCGCCACATGTCGAAGAAGGTGGACTGGATGTCCGCGCCCTCTTTCACCGGCTTGATCACGCTCTGGGTCTTCCCGTCTGCCGTGGGCTCATCCACGGCCGAAGGGAACATGCCGGGATTCTTCTTCGAGAAGTCCTCGAAGAAAACGACCGCCAGGTCCGTGTTCTTCGGCTCCGGAGTCCCGGGGTTGTCCTTGATCCACTGCGCCACCTCGTTCGGATGCTCCTTCATCCAGGCATCCACGTACCCCCCATGCAGGGGATCGCCGCTCACCCAGGCCTGCGCCACCGCGTTGTGTGCATCCGCCCACTGCGCGACCAGGTGAGGCGCACCCTGATACATGTCCTTCTGGAACCAGGCCTCGACGTCCGGCGCGACGGGCTGCCCCGCCTTCGGCCCATCGGCGTACTTCGCGATGGGACCCAGGATCTTGGCCACCCGGTCGCGGAGCAGGTAGTTGGAGGCCGAGAGGTTCGAGGGGCCCGAAGCCGACGCATCGTACGACACCGCCGAGGGACGCGGCTGGAAGTACTCGTCCTTCGTGAAGGGCTGCGCGATGAGCTTCGAACCCACCACCTTGCCGTCCGGCCCCGTCAAAAGGCTCCCGTTCGCCTGCTCGTTGAAGAACACCTGGCCGATCACCCACAAGACCGCCGGGTACACGCCGCAGCAGATCACCACGGCGAAGCCCAGCAGCCACAGACTCTTCGTAAAATACTTCCCCATCGTCTTTTCTCCCTTGCTCCTCTCGCGCGTCTCAGGCGGCCAGGTGGAGCGCGACCATGGTGACGTCAATCAACTTGATGAACACGAAGGGCAGAAGTACGCCCCCAACCCCCCAGATCAAGAGATTCCGCCGCAACAGCGCCTCTGCACCGATCGGC
>DOUU01000314.1:0-299 GCA_003520425.1 Deltaproteobacteria bacterium | reverse complement strand
TACTTCGCCACGTCGTTCGCGATCGAGAACGTGGTGAGCGCTCCTCGCGTCATGAGCAGCTCCTTCCCGATCTCCACCGCCTCGATCAGCTTGGTCGGATCGCTGTCGAGATCCACCATGTTGCCGGCCTCTTTGGCCGCGTTGGTCCCCGAGTTCATGGCCAGGCCCACGTCCGCCTGGGCCAAGGCGGGGGCGTCGTTGGTGCCGTCCCCCATCATCGCCACGAGCTTGCCCTCGGCCTGCTCCTTGCGGATGTACGCAAGCTTGGACTCAGGCGTCGCCTCTGCCACGAAGTCGTC
>DOUU01000428.1 GCA_003520425.1 Deltaproteobacteria bacterium | reverse complement strand
GAAGGGGGGGGTCATAGGATCCACCATAGACCATCCGGCCGGACCCGCTGGATGCGACCCAGGGGCTACGGCGAGATGCCGGCGCGAGAAGTGATGGGTTGGCGCGCGGTCGAACCCCCCTTATAGAGCCGGTGTGCGAAGCTCGGGCCGAGCCAGGTCGTACCCCCGGAGGACTGGTGCTCGAAATCGACGGCTCGCAGGGTTCCGGCAGCGGGACAATCGTACGCTTCGCAGTGGCACTCTCCGCGCTGCTCCGCCGACCGCTGCGTGTCGTGAACGCGCGGCAGCACCGCACACCGCCTGGCCTGCGTCCCCAGCACCTCGCCGCCGTCCGTGCCTGCGCCGACCTTTGCGGTGCCGAGACGGAGGGTCTCGCCGTGGGCGCCCGGGACTTCTCGTTCCTGCCGGGGCCCCGCATCCTCGGCGGCACCTACGAATGGGACATCGGGACGGCAGGCTCGGCCACCATGGTGGCACTGAGCCTTCTCCCCGTCGCCTGCCTCGCCGAGTCTCCGCTCCTCGTGCGCCTCGCCGGCGGGGTTTTCCAAGACTTTGCGCCCTCTCCGTTTCATCTTCAGCACGTCCTCGCCCCGCTCCTCGGGCGCATGGGCGCAAAGGTCGAGCTGCGGCTGCTCCGGCCCGGTTACGTTCCGCAAGGCGGCGGGATCGTCGAGCTGCGCGTGGCTCCGGCACCGAAGGAACTCACGCCGCTTGAGCTCAAGGTGCGCGGCGCAGTGAGCACGGTTCAAGGGGTTGCGCTCTCGAGCCATCTCGAGGAACGGCGGGTCAGCGAACGCATGGCATTGGCATGCGAGCAGCGCCTCACCGCGGCCGGGCTTGCGGTGGGGATCGAGAGAGTGAACGACACACTGGCTCCCCNNCACACTGGCGGCCCACGCAGGCGCGGGGCTCGCCGTCTGGACGGAGACTTCAACAGGCTGCCGGCTCGGTGCGGATCGAGCCGGCGCGCGTGGCCGGAGCTCGGAAGCGATCGGTCGATTCGTGGCTGATCGCCTCATGGATGAACTTGCGACAGAGGCCACCATGGATCGCCATGCCGCGGACCAGGTTGTGGTCTTCGCCGCGCTCGCCCAGGGGACGAGCACCTACGTGGCGCCGTGCCGGACAAAACACCTCGACGGGAACCTTTGGCTGGCAGGCCGGTTCGGCGTGGACGCCGAGTGTGAGGGTCGACGCGTCACAATTCACGGTCTTGGCCTCCGGCGTTGACCGCGGATGCTGGAACGGCGCGGCTTCCGGTAGCGCCGCGTAGGGTCGGGATGGAAAGCGGCCCCGCGCAGCCGGTCCGGATCTCGAAGTCTCCGCTTGCTTTCGGGCTGCGACCGACTTCCCCTCCGCTGACGCAAATCGAGAAGGTGGCTCGCCTCGTCTGACCTTTAATCTAGGTCTTGTAGACGGTCCGGCATTCGTCCTCGCGACCGCGCACAACGCGGTGTCCCGCAAGCATTCCGGTGCGTTCCGTCACGACCGTACACTGGTCCTCGTCGCCGTCGCGTTCGAAATAGACCACGAGCCAGTCGCGGGTCATCCCAAGCTCGTGAGCACGCGCCGTGTTCGAGTAGAGCGCGGTAAAACTCCATCCATCCCGCTCTGTGTGGAGGATTGGTAACCAAGCATCACCGTGAGGGTTGAAGCGACGCGGAGCGATCGTACGCAGTTCACCCGCCGCGGCGCGCCGGCGGTACTCCGCATCCACCGCGAGGATCGTCCCCACGGAGGGTCGGGCTGGTCCCATCTCGGTCCCGCCCGCCTCGCGCCGCTCGCGCAGCCGGCGCGCGCGGCGCCGGGTCGATCGGCTCAGCATGGCGGCCAGTGTCTCGCGGACGAGTCGTGTCCGGCGGGCACCGAACCCGGGCATCGCCGCCAACCGACCGTCATGAGCCGCAAGTTCCAGCTCCTCGAGCGTATCGATCCCAAGCTCAGCGTGGATGCGGCGGGCCAGCGTCTCGCCGATTCCGGGCACGGTTGTGAACAAGTCCTCGGGCGAGATCTGCCCTTCGAGGCGGTCGAGCATGGCGAGGCGCCCTGTGTGAAGGAGCTCCTCGACGGCAGACGCAATGCTCTTGCCGATGCCGGGTAACCTCAGCAGGCCCGCCCGCCCTTCCGTCGCGAAGATCTGACGCAGGGGGCAGAGCGTCTGTCGCACCGTGGCCGCCGCTCCGCGCCAAGCGCGCACGCGGAACGGGTCCGCCTCCTGTGCCTCGAGCAGGTCTCCAACTCGTTCGAGCGCGTCGGCCACGTCTCCGTTGTCGAGGCCGCTAGAACCGCTTCGAGCCGGCGGGGCTTTTCCCGGGTGTGAGCTCACGATTTGGAGATAGTACGTGCTCCAAGCTCGAGGACTGTCTGAAAGCGAAAGGGAACGAGTGTGGTAAATTGTCCCTAGAAATTGGTGAATGTCGCAAGATGCCTCGGCTCTTCGTTCGCCGCTCCGAACAATCCCGCGACATCACGGCACAGCTCTTGCGTTTGCCCCTTGGCGGCCTTCACAGCCTAGGTTGTCATGCCTCCGGGAGATTGGTCGCCTGTTGAACTGGAAGCCCATTTCTAAGCCGCCCCCGGTTGGGGTGATGCCGAACCTCCTTGATTACGAAGCCGCTCGGAAAGCCTTTTCCTGGGACATCGCGGCTCGAGAGCTAGACGGTCTTCCCGGCGGGCGAGGGCTGAACATTGCTCACGAGGCGGTGGACCGTCACGTCGCTGCTGGAAGGGGTGAGCGCACCGCCCTGCGGTGGCTCGGTCGCGGTGGAGAGGTACGCCTGCTCAGCTACAGCGACCTTGCAGCCGCATCTTCGCGCTTCGCGAACGTTCTGGGCAGCCTCGGGGTGCTGCCTGGCGAGCGAGTGTTCACGCTCTGTGGACGTTTGCCGGAGCTCTATATCACGGCTCTTGGGTCGTGGAAGGCAGGCGCAGTCTTTTCTCCGCTCTTTTCCGCGTTCGGACCGGAACCGATTCGAGAGCGCATCGAAAAGGGGGACGGTCGGGTCGTGGTCACGACATCGTCGCTGTATGAGCGTAGGTTGGCCGGGTTGCGCTCCGAGCTCCCCTGCCTGCGCCATGTCCTCCTCGTTCGAGAGCCTGGACCCGAGACCCACGGTCCTCTTCCGTCGGCGACGCAGGCCTTTGCGGATCTTCTCGCGAAGGCCCCGGAGCGGTTTGCGATCCCACCCACAGCCCCGGATTCTCCCGCGATCCTTCATTTTACGAGCGGCACCACGGGGACGCCGAAGGGCGCGCTCCACCTCCAGCGTGCGGTGATTGCACACCACTACACCGGCAAGATCGCCCTCGATCTGCACCTTGACGACGTCTTTTGGTGTACAGCAGATCCCGGCTGGGTGACGGGGACCTCGTACGGCATTGTGGCTCCTCTCACGCACGGCATCACGAGCATTGTGGATGAGGCGGACTTCGACGCCGAGCGCTGGTACCGCACCTTGGAGGAGCAACGCGTCACTGTCTGGTACACCGCACCGACTGCGGTCCGGATGCTGATGAGGGCCGGCAGTCAACTCGCACGCCGCTTCGACCTCTCGGCCCTGAGGTTCATCGCGAGCGTCGGAGAGCCACTCAATCCAGAGTGCGTGGTGTGGGGACAAGAAACACTCGGTCTCCCGATTCATGACAACTGGTGGCAAACGGAGACCGGCGGGATCATGATCGCGAACTACGCCGCTCTCGAGATCCGGCCGGGATCGATGGGACTGCCCCTCCCGGGCGTGGACGCACTTCTTGTTCGCCGCGAACGCGACGGAAAAGTGACAATCGTCGACGACGCTGGGGTGCAAGGAGAGATCGCACTTCGGCCAGGCTGGCCGTCCCTCTTTCACAGCTACGTCGGCGAAGAGGAACGCACCCGCAAGTGCTTCGCCGGCGGCCTCTATCTCTCGGGAGATCTCGCGACACGAGATCACGACGGCTACTTTTGGTTTGTCGGCCGGGCGGACGACGTGATCAAGTCCTCGGGCCACTTGATCGGACCCTTCGAAGTAGAGAGCGTCCTCCTCGAACATCCCGCTGTCGCCGACGCCGGTGTGATTGGGAAACCGGACCCGGTGGCAGGCGAGGTGGTGAAGGCTTTTGTCTCGCTCAAGCCTGGTGTAGACGCGACGCCCGAGCTTGCCCGCGAGCTGCAGGGTTTCGGCCGAAAGCGCCTCGGAGCCGCGGTCGCTCCCAAGGAGATCAGCTTCGTATCCAACATTCCAAAGACGCGCAGCGGGAAGATCATGCGTCGTCTGCTGAAGGCGCGCGAGCTCGGGTTGCCCGAAGGCGACATCTCGACGCTCGAGACCGAGCCGTGAGCACCCCGCCCCAGCCCTTGCCTCCTGATCTCGAGCTGGACGCTGCCAGAGCTCTTCTCCGTCAGATGCTGCGCATCCGCCGATTCGAAGAGAAGTGCGCCGAGCTGTACAGCGCTGGCAAGATCCGCGGATTCCTCCACCTCTACATTGGCCAGGAGGCCGTGGCTGCCGGCGCCTTGAGTGCGCTCGGGCCTGAGGACGCGATTGTGGCCACCTACCGCGAGCATGGCCACGCGCTTGCACGCGGCCTGTCCGCGGAATCGTTGCTCGCCGAGATGTATGGAAAGCTCGAAGGCTGCTGCCGCGGTCGAGGTGGATCCATGCATATCTTCGACGCGAAGACGAGGTTCTTTGGGGGGAACGCGATCGTAGGCGGTGGCCTTCCGCTGGCGGTGGGCCTTGCCCTCGCTGACAAAATGCAGGGGCGCCGCCGGGTCACAGCCTGCTTCTTCGGGGAGGGCGCTGTCGCGGAGGGCGTCTTCCACGAGAGCCTAAACCTGGCTGCCCTTTGGGACCTGCCCGTACTGTTCTGCTGCGAGAACAACCTTTACGCGATGGGGACCGCCCTCGTTCGCTCGGAAGCAGAGACCGACCTTTGCCTCAAGGCCTCGAGCTACGAGGTGCCGGCCTGGCCCGTCGACGGCATGGATGTCCTCGCCGTCGCGGATGCCTCTCGGCGCGCGGCAACGGCCGTTCGATCCGGCGGGGGACCTTATTTCCTCGAGTTCCGCACCTACAGGTTTCGTGCACATTCCATGTACGACCCTGAGCTTTATCGGACGAAGGAGGAGGTCGAGACCTGGAAGAAACGCGACCCGATTCCCATGTATGCCGCACGTCTTCGCACCGCAGGCCTCCTCGACGAGGATGGACTGGCAGCATATGAGAGAGAGGTGGTGGAGGAGCTCACGCGTGCGGTGGAATTTGCTGAAGCGGGCACCCTCGAGCCGGTGTCGGAATTGCTGCGTTTTGTCTACGCGGAGAAGCTGGTCCGATGACTCCCACCGCACAGAGCGCCTCGGGAAGCCGCACCACCTATCGCGCCGCAATGCGCGAGGCGATTCGCGACGCGCTCCAGCGTGATCCTCGCGTTTTCCTCATGGGCGAGGATGTCGGACGCTACGGCGGCTGCTTCGCCGTGAGCAAGGGGCTGCTGGACGAATTCGGACCCGAGCGCATCCGCGACACGCCG
>DOUU01000074.1 GCA_003520425.1 Deltaproteobacteria bacterium | reverse complement strand
CGATATTGGTGGCGTGGTCGCCGACGCGCTCCAGGTTCTTGGCAATCATGATGAGATCGACCTCCTGGGAGGTGAACTCCGGGTGCGCGCTGATCTCGAGGATCGCGTCGCGCACCACGCGGTCCTGGTCCTCATCGATCCGGTCGTCGGCGGCGAGCACGGCGCGCGCCTTGCTGGGGTCGCCGTCGGCGAAGCTATCGAGGGAGTCCTTCAGCATGCGGCGGGCCTCGTCCGCCATCTCCTCCAGCTTGGGCGGCAGCACGACCGCGGGGCGCTCGGCCAAGCGCAGCGCACTCTTGGCGATGTTGCGGGCGATGTCGCCGACGCGCTCGAGGTCCGTCGCCATCATCTTGATCGCGATCACCTGGCGCAGGTCCTCCGCCACGGGTGCCTGGAGTGCCAGGGCCCTTAGAACCCGCTCGTCGATCTGCACGTCGAGCCGATCGATATCGAGGTCGTCTTGGCGGACCTGGGCGGCCAGGTCGGCCTTGCGCTCCCAGACCGACTGCACGGCCTTCTCCAGAATGGACTCGGCAAGGCCCCCCATGCGCAGCAGGGTCTTGCGCAGATCTTCAATGACCGAGTCGAAAAGGCGCGTCATCCCGACTCTCCCGAGCGCAGCGGCGAAGATATAGCCGTCCGTCGCTCTTTGTGTGCCAAGCTCAAGGCATCGCTGCCCGATTCGTCACCAAGACGTCACTCGAACGACGATCTTGCGTCATGTAACACACGGATCTTCGCCTGCCATCTGGCCGCACGGGCCCGGCCTTGCGGCCGCGGCGATAGAGGACGGGAGAGTTATGACCGCAGGCCTCCGAGCGACCGTGGCCGCGCTGGCGGTGAGCCTCGCCTCCCAGGCCGCCCATTCCCAGGCGATCGAGGTGGACAAGGGGATCCCCGCCTACAGCAAGACGAGCGGCGTCTCCGGAAACTTGAACTCCGTGGGCTCGGACACCCTGAACGACCTCATGGGTTTCTGGGCCGAAGGCTTCCAGAAGCAGTATCCGAACGTGCGGTCCCAGATCGAGGGCAAGGGCTCCTCGACCGCGCCGCCTGCCCTGATCGCGGGGACGGCGCAGCTTGGCCCCATGAGCCGGGAGATGAAGCCCTCCGAGCTGGACGAGTTCGAGAAGAAATACGGCTACAAGCCGACCCAGATTCGGGTCGCGATCGACGCCCTCGCGGTCTACGTGAACAAGGACAATCCGCTCTCGAAGCTCACCCTCCCGCAGGTCGACGCCGTGTTCTCGAAGACCCGCCGCTGCGGCCTTGCGGCCGATATCACGACCTGGGGCGAGCTCGGCTTGGGCGGTGCCTGGAGCTCGCGGCCGATCAGCATCTACGGCCGCAACTCCGCCTCGGGGACCTACGGCTACTTCAAGGAGCACGCGCTGTGCAACGGCGACTACAAGGACAGCGTAAAGGAGCAGCCGGGCTCGGCCTCGGTCGTGCAGGGCGTGACCGAGGACATCAACGCCATCGGCTACAGCGGGATCGGCTACAGGACCTCAGGGGTCAAGGCTCTCGACCTCGCCATCAAGGAGGGATCCCCCTTCGGGAAGGCAGAGGCTGCGGACGTGTACGGCGGCAAGTACCCGCTCTCCCGGTTCCTGTACATCTACGTGAACCGGGCGCCGGGCAAGCCGCTCGATCCGCTCGTGCGCGAGTTCTTGCGGTTCGTGCTCTCCTATGACGGCCAGCAGCTCGTGGTGAAGGCTGGCTACCTCCCCATCGCCCGCGACCTGACCCAGCAGGAGCGCGCAAAACTCGATTAGCCGTGGCCACAACCACCGCCCCCACCGGATCCGCGCGCGTCTTCCTTTCGGTCGGCGCCTTGCGCCGGCGCCATGCCGTGGACCTCGTGGCCCGGGCGGTCGTCGCGGGGGGCGGGCTTGCGGTGATCGGGAGCATCCTCGCCATCCTCGTCTTCCTGGTGGTGGAGGTCTGGCCGCTCCTCGACTCCGCGCGTGTGCGGGTGGAGTCGAGCGTGCCCGCCCCGGCCCCAGGGACGCGCGCCCTTTTGGTCGACGCCCGTCACACCCACGCCGCGCTCCTCGGTCCCGATGGCGTCGTGCGCGTGGTGCGGCTCTCCGACGGAGCGCCTGTGCTCGAGCGACCGCTGCTCGCGGAGGGCGCGCCGGAGCCTCTCGACGTGTCCTCGAGCCTCTCGGGCCAGCCCTCCTTCGCCGCCGCGACGCGGGACGGCCGCGTGGCCCTCGTGCCCGTCGAGTTTGCGGAGTCCTTCGCACAGAACGCCCCGGTGGTCACGCCGCGGGTCGGCGACGCCGTCGTCTTGGAGCTCGACCCCGAGCATCGACCCCTTTCCGCATTCTCGGCGCGCCTCGCGGAGGGGGGCGCCGCCGCGGCCGCGCAGCTCGCCAATGGAAAGGTGGTGCTCGTACGAGAGGTCGAGACGACGAACTTCTTGACGGGAGAAAAGACGCGGACCGCCGAGCGAGCAGCCCTCGCCCCTGCCCCCGGGCCGGTGACCCACCTCCTCCTCGACCGGCGCGCCCAGAGCCTCTACGGCGCGCTTGCGACGGGCGAGCTCGTGCGCTGGGACCTCACCCGGGACCTCGGAGCGCCCCCGCAGGTCGCCGGTCCTGCCGGCGCTCCCGTGACCGCGCTTGAGCTCTTGATCGGCGACCTTGCCCTCGTGGTGGGCCGCGCAGGCGGCGAGGTCGAGGTGTGGTTTCCAGTGCCCCCGTCCGGGGGCGCAGAGCGCGAGGGCGTGCTCGAGCGGGTTCACACCTTCCCTCCGCTCCCCGCCGCGGTTGTTCTCCTCTCGCCCTCCGGGCGCAACCGCTCGTTTTTCGCGCAGGACGCAAAGGGGAACCTCGGCCTCTACTACTCGACCTCCGAGCGGGTGCTGTGGACCGGGGCGTCGCTCGCCCCGGACGCGTCCGCCCTCGCCTTTGCCCCGAAGGGCGACGCGGTGGCGGGCGCCGGGCCGGGGCGCCTCGTGCTCGCCGCGGTGCACAATCCCCATCCCGAGGCCTCGCTGCGCGCGCTCTTTGGCAAGGTCCACTACGAGGGCGCCCCCGCTCCGGCCTTCGTCTGGCAGTCGAGCAGCGGGAGCGACGATTTCGAGCCCAAGCTCTCGCTGACGCCGCTGCTCGCGGGAACGCTGAAGGGCACCTTCTACTCCTTGATCCTCGCGATCCCCCTCGGCGTCCTTGGCGCCATGTACACCTCGCAGTTCATGCATCCGCGTCTTCAGCGCGTGGTCAAGCCCACCGTCGAGCTCATGGCGTCACTCCCGAGTGTTGTGCTCGGTTTTCTCGCAGGGCTGTGGCTTGCGCCGCTCATCGAGTCCAAGCTCGCCGCGCTCCTGCTCTACCTGGTCGGGCTCCCGATCCTCTCCCTGCTGGCGGGCGCCCTGTGGTTCCTGCTTCCGCGGAGCGTGCGCGGCCGGATCCCGGCGGGCGGGGAGGTGCTGCTCTTCATGGCGGTATTGGCTGCGGGCGCCGTGCTGTGCTGGCCGCTCGGCACGGCCCTCGACCGCGCGGTATTTGGGGGGAGCCTTCCGAACTGGCTCTACGGAGCCACGGGGCTGCGCTACGACCAGCGCAACGCCGTCGTCGTCGGCATCGCGATGGGATTCGCCGTCGTCCCCATCATCTTTGCGATCTCTGAAGATGCCATTTCGAACGTCCCGTCGAATCTCCGGGCGGGTTCGCTCGCCCTCGGTGCAAACCTGTGGCAGACCGTGGTGCGCGTCGTGCTCCCCACGGCGAGCCCGGGCATCTTCTCGGCCGTGATGGTGGGCCTCGGCCGGGCCGTCGGCGAGACCATGATCGTGCTCATGGCGACGGGCAACACGCCCATCCTCGGATGGAGCCCGTTCAACGGATTCCGAACCCTCTCGGCGAACATCGCGGTCGAGGTGCCTGAGGCTCCGGCCGGAAGCACGCTCTTCCGCACGCTCTTCCTCGCGGCGCTCCTCTTGTTCGCGTTGACCTTCGCGCTCAATACCGTCGCGGAGCTGGTGCGCCAGCGGCTGCGCCAGCGCTACGCGAGGCTCTAGCGTGTCGCGCGCGACCCGTCACCGCCGCTCCGAGCTCGTGGCCCACCTCATGACGTGGCTGTGCGCGGGCACCCTCGCGCTCAATCTGCTCTTGATCACGGGCCTTCTCGCGCTGCTCGCCTCCGAGGGGCTGAGCTACTTCTGGCAAAAGCCGCTCTGGCTGCTCGAGCTCGCCGACGGCAAGAGGGCCTTGGGAGAGCTCTACGAGACGGAGAACATGCCCGACCCCCGTGTGGGCGAGGCTCCCGGGATGCGCGTGCGGGTCAAGGTGGGCAACCGCGACGTTTCGGGCTCCGATTTTCGCTGGATCGACGAGGCGCAGATCACGGCGCGCAGCCGGCCGAAAGACGCCGTCGTGCTCGAGCGACTCGAGTGGGGAAACTTTTACGGGTTCCTGCGGGAGCTGCGAGCGAACGGCCAGCCCCTCGCGCAGGGCGAGGACGCCGTGTGGTCGCGGCTCGGCTCGCTTCTGCGCGAAAAAGCCAGGGAACGCAGAGCGCTCGAAGCCGTGGAGAAAGGCGAGCTCGGCCGCATCAACTACGCGCTCGAGCGGCTGCGCCTTGAGAGGCGCAAGCTCGCCCTCGAGAGCTTGCCCGCCGCCGAGCGCACGCTCCGGGAACAGGAGCTCTCCCGCGAGGAGGCGAAGCAGCAGGCAGCCTATGCGGGCGTGGCCGCCCGCATCGAAGAAAAGCGGGCCGCCTTTGTCGCGGAGACGCTCGTCGTCGAGACGGCCGACGGCGCAAAGCGGGAGCTGCCGGTGGGCTACGTGATGCGCGCCATCCGTCCCAACGCCCTCGGCATCGCCGGAGTCGCGAAGCTCTATCTCTCCCGCATCGGCGAGTTCATCGGCGGAGATCCACGGGAATCCAACACCGAAGGCGGGATCTTTCCCGCGATCTTCGGGACGGTGATGATGGTGTTCCTGATGTCGATCTTCGTGGCGCCCTTCGGCGTCATCGCGGCGGTGTACCTGCGCGAGTACGCAAAAGGCGGCGTTCTCGTGCGGCTCGTCCGCATCGCCGTCAACAACCTGGCCGGCGTCCCGTCCATCGTCTTCGGCGTGTTCGGCCTCGGCTTCTTCGTGTATCTCGTGGGAGGCACGATCGACCGGCTCTTCTACCCCGAGGCGCTGCCCACGCCGACCTTCGGCACGGGCGGCATTCTGTGGGCAAGCCTCACGCTGGCGCTGCTCACGGTGCCCGTCGTGATCGTGGCCACCGAGGAGGGGCTCGCCGCGGTGCCCCAGATCGCCCGCGAAGGCTCACTCGCGCTCGGTGCCACACAATTCGAGACGCTCTGGCGGGTCGTGCTCCCCGCCGCCGCCCCCGGGATCTTGACCGGGATGATCCTGGCCCTCGCCCGCGCCGCGGGGGAGGTGGCGCCTCTCATGATCGTGGGGATGGTGAAGCTCGCTCCCGCCCTCCCGATCGACGGGAACTTTCCCTACGTGCATCTCGAGCGGAAGTTCATGCATCTTGGATTCCACATCTACGACGTGGGATTCCAGAGCCCGAACGTCGAGGCCGCCAAGCCGCTCGTCTTCGCCACGGCCCTGCTCCTGATTGCTGTGGTGCTCGCCAGCAACCTTGTCGCGATCCTCGTGCGGAACCACTTGCGCGAGAAGTACGCGACCCGCAGCATCTGAGGCAGGGGCATGACGACGTGGCTTTCGCCGAAGGCGGCAGGCGTGGAGATCCTCATGGACGATGCAGAGACGCCGGCCCCGCGCATTGACAAACCGGTGCTCGCCGCCGAGCAGCTCTCCCTCTGGTATGGCAGCACGCTTGCCCTCGACTCGATCACGCTGGAAATTCCGGAGAAGAAGATCACGGCCTTCATCGGACCTTCGGGCTGTGGCAAATCGACCCTCCTCCGCTGCTTCAACCGGCTCAACGATTTGATCGATGTGGTGCGCATCGGCGGCGCACTGCGCTTCCATGGCGTGAGCCTCTACGGCCCCGAGGTCGACGTCTCACAGGTGCGGGCGCGCATCGGCATGGTGTTTCAGAAGTCGAACCCCTTCCCGAAGAGCATCTTCGAGAATGTGGCCTACGGCTGCCGCATCCACGGCATCACGCGCCGCGGCGTGCTGGCCGAGATCGTCGAACGAAGCCTGCGCGGGGCTGCGCTTTGGGACGAGGTGAAGGATCGGCTCGATGAGAGCGCGCTCGGGCTCTCGGGCGGCCAGCAGCAGCGCTTGTGCATCGCCCGCACCGTCGCCGTGCGGCCCGAAGTCATTTTGTTCGACGAACCGTGCTCGGCACTCGATCCGATCTCGACCGCAAAGATCGAGGAGCTGATGCAGGACCTGAAGGAGCGCTACACGCTCGTCGTGGTGACCCACAACATGCAGCAGG
>DOUU01000131.1 GCA_003520425.1 Deltaproteobacteria bacterium | reverse complement strand
GGCGGCCGCTCGAAGGGCTTTGCCCCAATTCGCCTCATCGCTCGTTTTCCTGCGAAGGTCGCTACCCTTCGTCTGAATAACTGCAGCAATCGTGCCATCGAATGAAACCTGGCAACGCCATTCCTGGTCGAGCCTGAAGGGCAGTTTGACCAAGGTCTGGAAGCAGATTGGGGCAAACCGACCCATTTACTCGTGGCGTAGCGCCGCAGGAATCCTCATCGGCGACGAGTCGATCCAGGGCTTCATCTGCGGCTGTCTCGATCCCGCCTGTTCTGTGGGCACCAGTGCGCGGCTCACACACCATGCGATCTCCGAGGATGGCAGGATCCGCGCGGCGCATTGGCGGAGGCGCTCCGTTGTGAGTGAAGCAGCACGGAAGCCAAGTGGATCCGAGCAAACCGTGAGCGCCCGGAAGCCGGCGCCGGCCGACGAAGCCGAGAGGAGCTTCGTCGGTGCGGCGGCGCCGGGGGCGGGCGGACCTCGCGCGCCCAACGACTATTACGCCGAGGTCGTGGCGTTGGGTGCGGTGGGCGATGACGAGAGAACCCGGGGAATCCGTCTACCGGAGCGACTGCTCCCTCCCGCTAGACTGGCGGGGGCACAGAGCGGCAGAGTTCCTTGAATTCCACCGAGGCTCTAGACTCGGCGCTTGCGCGCACCAAAGGAGCAGAGCGCCTGGCTAGGAGGGGCTGCGCAGAGTCGCGATCGCGAACGGGCTTCGAGCCGACGCCAGATTGCGCATCGCGCAGCTCGATCGACAGGACGAACTCCGGTGATTTCAGGATGAGCAATGCCGCATGACCGCCGCTCCACTGCCTATCACGAGGCGGGGCACGCCGTTGCATCGTTCTACCTCGATGTGCCGGGCAATCTCGTTTTTGTGACGATCGAGCCTCCAGGCAACGGATTGGATCTCACCCACTGTCAGGGTTCGGTTGACGCGAAAAACCCCAGCAAACCGCGCGCTGGTCCAAGATTTGATGATCCAGCGAATGGCAGGACGTCAGGCCGAAGAGAGGGCAACGAGCCGCTCCTGCCGCGATAGCGCAGCGGACGACTACCTGCGCGCGAAGACCGAGGCAGTGAACGCGGGACTTTACGCCGAAGGGAGTGCGTTCTGGAGGGAGCAGGAGGAGCTGGCGAGGCGCTTCGTCGACAAGCACTGGCACGAAATCGTTGCGGTGGCCGAAGCGCTGCTCAAACACACGCGTCTTTGGCGTGAAGATGTCCAGCGCGCCGTGTCCAGTGCTGGCCGTGAATGAGCGCGAAGTGTCTCGCGCCTGAGGCCTTGCGGGAAAACGAAAGGGGCTTTGGTCGGTCTTCTAGCACGAGAGCCTGGCTTCCTCGCCAAGACGGGCAAAGTCGACGCCGGTGAGGTCTTGCGAGACCTGCCATAGGTGGACCGCGGCTTCGAGGTCATACGAGCGGGAACTCGAGCGCACCTTCTTCGGGCTGCCCCACATTTCCCCGACCCTGCTTGGGCCAAAGTAGTCGCCCCCACGCACCCCTGGCGCGGCTGCCGCGTACAGGATGGGAAGCGCTCCCATCGCAGGCGTCTGCGCGAACAAGCGATTCCCGAGGAGCCAAAGACGCTCCATCCACGCCGAGCCCTTCATTCGGGGGCCGGCGGTCTGGAGATTCGTTGCTGCGTATCCGGGGTGCGCAGCGGCGCTCACGAGACCAAGGCCGGCCTTCTCGGCCCGGCGCGCGAGTTCGTAGGTGAAAAGCAAGTTTGCAAGCTTGCTCTGGCCGTATGCACGCCATCGCCCATAGCTGCGCTCGCTCTGCAGGTCATCGAACCGAATCCGCCCCATGCGGTGCATCGTGCTGCTCACATTGACGACGCGAGCACCCGGCGTCGCACAGAGGACGTCAAGCAGGCGCCCGGTGAGGGCGAAATGGCCGAGGTGATTCGTACCGAACTGCATCTCAAATCCGTCTTTTGTCCTGCGATAGGGGAGGGCCATGACGCCCGCGTTGTTACACAACGCATCGAGCCTGCGGTAGCGCCCTCCGAACGCTTCGGCGAAGGCGCGTACGGAAGCAAGGCTCGCGAGATCAAGTTCCAGGGCCTCGCAGGAGGCGGCCGGCGCGCTGGCTCGGATCTGCGAAAGTGCTGCCGCCGCCTTGGCCGCGTCGCGACAGGCGATCACCACGTGTCCGCCTTTGCGAGCGAGTTCGCGGGCGGTCTCGAGCCCGAGGCCACTGTTGCCGCCCGTCACCACGAAGACCTTGCCGGCGAGATCGGGAAGATCGGCGGCCGACCAATGCACGCTTTCGCTCATCTCAACCCCTCTGGCCACAAGGGTCCCGAGCCCAAAAAACCATAGCGTGGCTCTCGGCATGGTCTGCTCGGCGACCCTTTTCTCCCACGATCAGGTTGTTCCCGGGATGGCGTGTTGCGAAGTGAGGCGGTCGAATTCTCTCGAGCGCACACTCTCCGCCCTGAAGGCAACCTCGCCCCCTCGTGGCCCCGGCCGCACGCTCCGAGGGCGTGTCAGCGCCGAGCCGTTTTCAATGCCACATCCGGTATCTTACGCCACCTTTCCGGCCGAAGAGGTGAGGGCCGGGGTTCCGTCGCGCTCGTGACCTTGGTTCTGCTCGCGGAGCGCGCGGAAACTCTCGCCGCGGCCCGTGCGGCCTCGTGTCAGTGGGGGCAATGCGTGAAGAAGGGGCCGATTCAATTTTCAATCGCAGCGGCGTTGGTCCTCATCATGCTCGCGCAAGCCGATGCGCGCGGCCAAGCGAACCAGAACTCCGCGGCGAGCGAACTGGCGAATCGATTGGCCGAACGGAACAACCGATTTGGTTTTGAGCTCATCGGAAAGCTCCACAAGGAGGGCGAGAATCTCTTCGTCTCGCCGTTCAGCATCTCTTCAGCGCTCCAAATGGCCTCCGGCGCGGCCAGCGGCAAGACGCTTGCCGAAATGCTGAACACCATGCATGTCGGGGACCTCGAGCTCCTCGCAGCCAATCGCGCACTCATCGATATTTCCCTCGCGCACACCGACAGCATGCTCGCCGTCGCCAATTCGCTGTGGGGAAACTCTGAGATGGTGCAGGTCAACGAGGATTTCGCGTCAGAATGCAGGAAGTTCTACTCGGCTGAAGTGCGCGCCCTCCCGTTTGAGGATCCCCGCACCCTGGTCACGATCAACGGCTGGATCAAAGAACAAACCAGGGGAAGGATTCCCGAGCTGCTGGACAGGATTCCGAGGAACGCCGCCGGCTACCTCATCAGCGCCGTGCACTTTAAGGGCTCATGGCACAGTGCATTCGATCCCGCGCAGACGCAAGAGGCCGACTTCACGCTGATTGGGGGCCGCCCCAAGAAAGTCAAAATGATGAATGCAACGGATGAATATCCCTATGTGGAAAACGAGGACTATCAGGGCGTGGGCTTGAGCTTCGGGCAGAGAAAGCATGCTGTGATGTGGTTTCTCCCGCCGGCGAAAGGGAGAAGGCTTTCTGAGGTGCAAGGCCTGCTAGACGCGGAGAAATTGCGGGAGATTTCGGCGGCGCCTCGGCGGCGCGGCAGCGTCTCCATCCCCCGTTTCACGCTGCGCTACAAGTCGGAACTGACAGATGCTCTCCGGGCACTGGGCATGGTGCAGGCCTTTGATGCCCGGAGCGCGGACTTCTCGCGCTTCTCTTCGAGTGGGAGCGGTTTTTTCATCAGCCGGGTCCTTCACGAAGCGGTACTTGAGGTCAATGAGGCGGGGGCCGAGGCCGCGGCCGCGACCGCAGTTGAGGCAAGACCCACTTCGGTGGCCCTGCCGCGAGAGGCGCCGTTCAGGTTCGTGGCGGACCAACCCTTTTTCGTCGCGATCGTCGATCGCGGGGCAGGTCCGGACGCAGGGACGGGCGCCGTCCTCTTCGCCGGCTCGGTCTACGATCCTGCAAGCCAGTAGTCAGGCGCGCGCTCACTTACCACAGAGGCGCCGTCTCTCCCACGGGCAAGGGTCGCTAGAGTCGCTCGGTGCCAAGGCCCTGGACCTTTTGAAGGTGGGGAAGGCGGTCTTCGCCATGACAGCGGTGTGGGTCATCCACGATCACTCGTAAGCCGGGCGCTGCTCGGCCGAAACGACTCGCGCGAAAGGGAGAGAAAGACCGGCTCCGTGTGGCCCGATGGCAACGACCGCGGCAGAATCCCACCCAACATGGACGAGCCGCTCGACGAGCTCGTGAACCTGGTCGGCCTGGCGAAGCCGGTCCCGGGCCAGGTTCGCATCGACGGGAACGAGCCAGTCTTTCCGTGTCGCTTTCCTCTTGCGTCCCTGAGTGCCGCTGCGCTGGCCGCGTGTGGCCTTGCCGTTTCTGAGCTGTGGGAGCTGCGGACCGGCCGCCGCCAGCAGGTCGGCGTGGGCCTAAGACACGCAGGCGCATCGCTTTTGAGCTTTGCGTTCTTGCGTGCTCCGGACATCGGCATTCGAGGAGTGAGCCCGACCATCGGGCTCTATCGCGCGCGCGACGGTCGCTGGATCCACCTGCACGGCGGCTTTCCGCACCTTGCGGCGGGGACGCTTCGAATTCTCGGGTGTGGAGAAGACCGTCAAGCGATTGCAAAGGCCGTGCAGGGGTGGGACGCTGAGGCGCTTGAGGAAGCCCTCGCGCAGGCACGGCTGTGCGGAGCCGTCGTGCGCAGCGCAGAGGAATGGTTCGCTCACCCGCAAGGGCGGGCACTTGCAGCGCTACCGGTTGTCGAGGTCGTGCGGATCGGCGAGGGTCAGGCGACGCCCCGCTTCGTCGCGGCGCGTCCGCTCTCTGGGATTCGCGTCCTCGATCTTACGCGTGTTCTGGCGGGACCGACGTGCAGCCGGACCCTGGCAGAGCACGGGGCCGATGTCCTTCGTGTCACGTGTCCGCGTCTTCCCGACGTGGAACCGTTCGTCGTGGACACCGGCCACGGGAAGCTTTCGACAGTGCTTGATCTCGACACAGCGGAGGACATGGAGCGCCTAAAGCACCTCGCGTCTGAGTCGGACGTGTTTGTGGACGGCTATCGAAGTGGGGCCCTCGAGCGCCGCGGCTTTGGACCACAAATCCTGTGCGCGCTCGGGCGGGGAATCGTCTATGTGTCGGTCAACTGCTATGGGCATCGGGGTCCCTGGCGGGAGCGCGCGGGCTGGGAGCAGCTCGCCCAGAGTGTGACCGGACTGGCGTACGACCACGGCGGAACCGAAGCGCCGGCACTCGTGCCCGCTGCGGCGTGCGACTATACGACCGGCTATCTCGCCGCCCTCGGGGCCCTCGTGGGTCTCGCGCGGCGCGCGCGCGAAGGGGGGAGCTGGCACGTGCGGGCCTCTCTGTGTCAGACCGCGATGTGGATCCACCGCCGCGGGTCGGACGAGCTCACGGCGCCGAGGCAGGCCTCCACGCACGAGGCCATGATCACAAGCCGACCGAGCTCATTCTCGGCTGAGGAAATCGCCGCCTTCTCCACAGAAAGCGTCACCGCGCATGGCCGCATCCGCCATCTCGCGCCGGCGCTGCGGTTGTCGGAGACGCCCCCCCGCTGGGAGCGACCCAGTGCTCCCCTTGGTACACATCCGCCCGTCTGGCCAGGCTAAGGGGCTTGGGTGGCGGGGCGATGCGCTGTCTCCTTAGGCTCCGTTCTCTCGAATCCTCGAACTCCGCCCTCTGGCTCGCTGCAACGGCAGCGATGGCCGCGAGATCACAAGAGCTGGGAGTGGTCCGCTCCGCTGCCCATCTCGCCGGGGCTCCGGGAGGGAGCCTCCTTGATCCGATCCCGCCGAAACCGGTCCGCTATGCATCGGAGTTCCCGAAGAGCTGATTTGCGGCACCGAAGACGTTGGTCGGATCGACCGCCGCCTTGATCTCCCGCGCCCAGGTTGCGACACCCGGCGAACCGATCCGCGGCAGGAAGGGCTGGCGAATCTTGCCGATCCCATGGTGGTGGGAAAGCGAGCCCCCGGAGCGCAAGATCTCGTCCCGTGCCGCATGCTCGATTTCCGCATAGATCTCCGCAGGCTTCGACAGGCCCTTAAAGTAGAAGGCGAAATAGAAGTAGATGCACACGCCGGTGGGATAGAGCTGGGTCACGCGACAGGTGACGAACGGCGTACCCGCGATGTTGCGCTTTGCGCACTCCTCGTGAATTCGTCGCTTCACGCTCTCGCACAGAGGGAGCGTCTGGCTCCACGGCACCGACGTCTCGAAGGACTCCCCGAGCAGCCAATGGTTCATGATCCAATCGCGGATATAGGCGATGCCAAAGGTGAGCTGGTAGCCGCGCTGACCGTTCGACGCTCCGCCCGCGAGTCCGCCGTAGCGACGCGCCAGCGCGTAGGTCGCCCTTTGCTGCGCCTTCACCTCCCGCCCTGTGCCCTCAAAGACCAGCGTACAGGCCGACATGCGATCGAGGGCGAAGCCTTTCACCTTCGTCACAAAGAGACGCTGGAGACGACTCTCGAGGTGCCTCAGGCCGGTCGAGCGCGGCTTTAGCATCTGCGAGAGCTGGAACTGGAGGTTGTCCACAAGCCGCACGCTCGCGGGGGTATTGCCTTGTGCCTCAAGGTCGTAGAGGAACCGCACGCCCGACTCAAAGTCGGGAAACACGATCGAGCCGTAGACTTGTGCCTCGGGCAACGGCACGACTTTCACCACGGCACTCGTCACAATACCGAGACAACCCTCGGAGCCGAAGATCCATCGGCGCAGGTCGCTGCTCCCCACCGATTCGCGCGGAAATACTGCACTGCGGTCGAGAAGGCCGCGCGCCGTCACGACCCGCAGGTCGAGCACGATGTCCTCGATGTTGCCGTAGCGGTTCTTTTTCATGCCACTGCAGTGGGTGGCGATCCAACCACCAAGCGTCGAAAACTCAACGGAGTCGGGCTCATGCCCCAGTGTAAAACCGTACTTGGCGAGAACCCGCTGAATGTTTCGCCCGACGGCGCCGGCCTGGATGGCTGCCATGCGGTTTACGGGATCGATCCAGAGCACCCGGTTCATCCGACCCATATCCACGGACACGATCATCCGGTGCTCGTGACGAGGACAGCGCAGAGCGTCCGTCACGTTCGTGCCGCCGCCGTAGGGAATCAGCACGACGTCGTGCCGCACGGCGGATTGCACGATGGCTTCCACCTGTCCCTCGTCCTGCGGCCACACCAGGAGGTCGGGCACCCGCGGAAGAGCGCCATACTTGATCGCCCACATCTCCTCGAGGGTGTGGCCGTGCCCGCGACGCAGTCGAAGCTCCGCAGCCTCCGACAGCTGGTCCGGGCCCACGATCTTCCTGATCTCTTCGAGGAAGGCTTCGTTGCGCACGGGCGGCGGGATGGGCGGAGGGTAGTGGGCAGGGTTGAGGTCGTGCGGCGAGACGTCGGGGTGGATCGTCTCTTGCACCCAGTGCAGAAGGTCGGGAAGTTCCTGGCCCGAGAGCTCGTAGCGCCGGCCCGTGAGCTCGACGACCCCGTCCGGGCGCGCGCGAAAACGCGTGTCTCGGAATCCCCATACGTCCAGCGACTCCGTGTCGTCAGACGAGGTCGAGAGCGGCTCGGGCTCGATGCGAGCGGGAGCGGAACGGGGATCAAACGGTGTGGCCACGGCTTCCTCCCCAGACCCACGGCGGCCTTGAGGCAAGGCTAACACGAATGGAGACGCCAACGTCGGGGTTCTCCGCGCTTGGGAGAAAGTGTACGGGGTGGCGTCTGCTTCGCGTGGCCCACCCCTTCGCTTCGCCGATGCGGAGGNNCGGGACTCATGAGAACACTTGGACGGTGGACCGCTGGGTGCGAGCGTGCCGTCCGCTTGTGTCGAGGAGGGGTGTTCCACAAAAATGGACGCCCTGAGTTCCTCAAGCCCGCCGCTTGGCCGCCAATAGGATCCTTGGCCACGCGGGGTCCGCTTCGGGCGGCGATTGCCTGGCCGGCGTAGTGGCGTCGAGATCACGTCCTGCGGTCAGGACAGGCGGATTTGCCGGATTCGAAACGGGGAGCCCTCACGGCGGACGGCGTCTGTCCGCGGCGAGCTCAAACCGCGCGGCATGGGTTTGCGAATCTGCCATGCTCTGGAGCTATCCCCGTTCTGGAACAGGATCGAGGCCTCCCTGTGCTGCGGCGTCCTGCGGCGGCGGGCGGCGATCGGGCGGGCCCATCCACGGGTTTTCTCTCTCGCGGCCCGTCCTGGATCATTCCTTCCTGTGCGTGAGCTGGATCGTGGTCAAGAGGGCGGGATCTTCTACTCTCAGGCTTGGAGAGCGTCAGGAAGGCAATGGTCGTACGCACCACACGAGAGCCGATCGTGGCCGAAGAGCGCGTCCTTCCCTAGCCCGGACGCGGAGAGGTTCAGGTTCGGGTTCACGCTTGTGGCTCGAATCGCCGGTCACGAGGAGGCCGGCGCCGTGGACGATTTCGGGGAAGGTGTGCCCACCCTTCGACTGGGGGATTGGGTCGGTGTGGGGGGGCACCGCGGCCACCATGGGGTCTTGGACCTGATTTCGGGCAAGTCGACGCCTGCAGGGCCGGGGGTCGGGAAGGGCTGCGGATTCCACCGACGCCGTGGAGTTTGCGCAGCAATTGGGTGTGCATGCGATGATTGAGCACTTCTCCCCTTGTCTGAGGCTCAAGCGCGGTCGACGGGATGGTGAGTGGGCGTGCAAGGCTTCGGGTGGTGTTGGCAATGGCGCGCGACGGATCGGCGTGGGAGACGAAGTGTAAGATCGCTCGGTCGCCGACAAGAGAAGACTGGCGGAGCCAGACGCGAGACCGAATGATCGGGTCTCGAACCGGGGGGTGGGGCTTGTATCGCGATTCTTGCCGAGCTGGGCCGGCTCACGGATGCAAGGCGATCGCGTGTGAGGGCTGCCTGCGGATTTGGGGTGCGCAGCGACCCGCCACACGGCCTTGTGGGATATTCGCACTTTGAGCGGAGGTCTTCGCCGGTCGCTGCGATCCCTCTTTCAGCCGCTCGAGCTCCGCGAGCGGGGCGAGGAGCAGCTCCTTTCGAGCCTTCGCCACACGATGCTCTTGTTCGCTGCGGTCGGCGTGCTGTGGGCGATGGCGAGTCTCCTCGTGTTGCGCGGGTCGGTGCTCGTCCTCGCCGCAGCCATCGGCCTGCTCGGGACGCTCTTCGCCTCGCTGGCCTTCGCGCACGCGGGTCGGCCGCGCATCGGCGGGGTCGTGTTGGTGGGCGGACTTTGGCTGGTCAGCACGGTCGCCGCCGCGCTCACGGGTGGCGTTTCCGCACCGGCCATTCACGTCTACGCCCTCGCGATCGTCGGGGCCGGGCTTCTTGTGGGGCGCCGGGCCGCCGTCGGGATGGCCGGGCTGTGCGCCTTGGCGAGCGCAGGACTGGCTCTGGTCGAAAGCCTCGGTGTGCTCCCGGCACCGGTGATCCATACGCCGTGGAAGATCTGGTGGGTTGAGCTCAGCGTCTTCATCGCGGCGAGCTTCCTCCTCTTCGATGCCCTTGGACGTGTGAACAAGGCGATCGCACACGCGATGCAAAGTGAGGAGCGCGCGCACCGCCTCTTCGAGCAGGGAGCCGATGCCATCTTCGTCCTGGCTCGTGGCCACTTCTTGGACGCCAACCGCCAGGCCTGCCAGTTGACGGGATATTCTCGGGAGGAGATTCTGGCATCGCCCATCTCGGAGGTCTTTCCCGAGCCAGAGCGCGGCACCTTTCGACGCGATCTCGAGACGCTCGCCCGAGGCGAAACGATGTCCGAGCAGCGCACCTTGCGCCGCAAAGACGGCAGCACGCGCTTCGTGGAGGGCAACACGCGGCTACTCTCGGATGGACGCATCGAGGTGTTCACCCGGGACGTCACGGAGCGGATCGAGGCGCAGCGCAAGGGTGGGCAGCTGCAAAGGGCGCTCGATGAAGCCAAAGAAGGGATTGTGGTCCTCGACGCGAGCGAGCAACTGGTCTATGCGAATTCGTTCTTCCGGAGCCTCTATGACGGCTCCATCGATTTCAACGCACGCCCCTCTTTCGATCAACTCATGAAGAGCGAGGCGCGGACCGATCTCGTGGCGAAGATCCGCTCTGATATCGTCGCCGGCAGAGCGTTCTCGGACCGCTATCAACGACAGCTGGCAAATGGCGAGAGGGCGGTGCGCGACACGAGCTGGGCTCCCATCCGCGGCGCGTCAGGCGAGTTCCTCGGGTTTGTGGGTGTGGTCCGCGACGTGACCCGTGAAGTCGAGCTCGAGGCTTCGCTTCGCCAAGCCCACAAGATGGAAGCCGTAGGGCAGTTGGCGGCCGGAGTGGCCCACGATTTCAACAATCTCCTG
>DOUU01000448.1 GCA_003520425.1 Deltaproteobacteria bacterium | reverse complement strand
TGCTTTACGCGACCATGCGCCGCTGGCCGCAGCACTGGTGGCTGATTTCGGGAGCGGCCTTTGTCGGTTTCTTCATCCTGCTGGCCAGCGCCGACATCGTGCTGGTCCGGGTCACCTCCGCCAGCTTCGGCATTCGCATTCCGTGGTGGGCGCTCGCGGCCCGGATTCCTCTGCTCTACACGGCGATCTCGCTTCCTTCCCTTGGAAACTTCGGCACTCGTGAGCTCGCGTGGGCGGCGTGCTTCTCCGACTTCGGCACCCGTGACCAGCTCATCGCCTATGCGTTCGTCACCAACACCACGTTTCTCGTCCTGAACGTGCTGGTCGGTGTGCTCTTCTTGCCCCGTGCGCTCGAACTGATCGCGGAGGTTCGACGGGCGCGGGCCAGCGGGGCGGCCTTCCCCGAGCCGCTGTTTACGGACCCGAGCGATCCGTGAGCGGCTTTCCGTCCCCGGGATCCACGAAAATCGGGCTCGACCAGGCGCGCTCCTGAACCGGCGAGAGACAGTCGTCGGAGAACGGCGTTCGGTAGTCGCCGTAGCAAGGCTTTGTGGCCACAGCCCTGCCGGAGGAGTCGAACTGCGTGCGCAGATTCGCGCCGTTGATCGCGGGGGTCTCCTCCTCGATCGCCCGCGCGTAGTAGAGCGTGTGCCGGCGGAGCCGGGGGAACTCGAGATCCTCGAACTGGACCGTGCAGCCCGACGGATCCGCACCACATTCGAAGCGCAGCCACGGGTCTTCAATCAGGCGGTTCACGTCCTCCCCGGGCGTCGCTTGCGGTCGAATCCGGACGATCTCGATGGCGACGATGGGATGACGTCTGTCACTGGGATGGTGGCACTCTCCGCGGCACAGCCGCTCCACGCGTTCGGGCGGGAGGCCGCGGATCGTGGTCTCCGGGCAGCCCGGCTGCTCCACGGCAGAGCCGATGGCCCGCACCTCAAAGCGCGGCGCGCCGGCGAGCGTCACCGTGCTCCCCATGGGTGCCGGGCCCTCGGGTCCGTTCAGAAGGTCGAACCACAGGAGAATGCGCGGCCCGCTCGTGCCGTAGACTTCGCGCCGCTCGAGCGCTTCCCAGATCGCCTGCCGACTGCGGCCTGCGCTGTGCACGGCGACGAGTCCGCCGGGGTAGAGGTAGCTGGCCACGCGCTCCACGTCTGCCGAGAGCAGGCCTCCGAGCTCGCCCACGACCATCGGCTTGCGCGGGTCGGTCTGCAGCTTGAGTCGGCGACGGCGGCCGAGGTCGTCGTAGAACGTCGATCGCACACCCACAGCCTCGGTCATCTGCCGACGGTCATACTGCTTGTAGCCCGTGCCTGGCCGGGCCTTGTGGTTGTCGCTCGAGGCGACGAAGCCGTAGTGGAAGCGGAGCGGCTCGCCACGCTCGTCCTTCTCGTCGAAGTTCGAGATCGCCATCGTGTACTGGACCGACTCCTGCGGTCTGAGCGAGAAGGTGGGCTTAAAGCAATCGCGGCATTGCCCGCAATCGAGCCAATCCTCGGCGCGCGTATCCGGGAAGACGAGCTGCGGGGAAACCGAGGCGTCGAGCGCCAGGCGCTTGGCCTCCTCCACCCTGGCCTCGCACTCGGCGGCGGGAAGATCGCCGCAGCGCTTGCGCATGATCTCGCCGGCCTGCCAGCAGCACGGCAGATAGTCGGCCGTGGGTTCGGGGCAGATCTTCTTTCCGTCCGGCCCTTCGTCATACTCGCGCCACCAGCGATACTGTTCTGAGTTCCCGTGACCGGACATCACTTCGATGAGGGGCTGCAGCGCAGGGTCGTGGTACTTGTGGGTGAGCTGCTTGTCCATCGTGGTGCCGGGCGGCGTATAGAAACCCCAGCTCGTCCCGTGCGGAATCACCATCACGGGGTAACCCCACTGGCGCAGTTTCTCGAAGAGAACATCGGGCGTGGCCGCGTTCTCCTGGCAATCCGTCGGCAAGGTCCGCGTATCGGTGCCGCTCGCGCAACGGGGGAGCCGCGACACCCGGTCGATCATCCAAAGGAAGTCGGCGTAGTCGCGGTAGCCGAGGGGATCGAACCAGCGCAGGCTCCGGGCCAGATCCAGTCCCGCGAACAGATCTGCTCCGTCGTTCGCTTGGGCCGTGATGGGACGAGCCGGCACGGCCGATTCCGCATCGTCACGGAAGAACACGCACTTGTGTCCAAAGTGCGTCTCCGGGGTGCGTCCCACCTGCGTCCACTCGAATCCTGTGAAGGCGACGAGGTCGGGGTCTGCGGGGTCCCCCGCCATGGCGTTGCACTGGCGGATGCTCTCCTTCTCCGACGCCCAATGCTCGGGCGTGAGACCCTCGGCGTGGTCGGTGAGGGCGAAGAAGTCGAGCTGGGAGCAGTAGCGCGCGAAGTCGCACGCGTCGGCGGGAGGATGTGCGCCCTCGCCTGCCATGACCGGGAGCGACATGAAGAAGGCATCCGTGGAATACGTGGTGTGCACGTGCAGGTCGCCGAACAGGATGCGCTTTTCCCCGAGGACACGCGGGCCTGCGCGCGTGGCGAGGTTGCGCGAGGCGGCCTCCTGGACTCCCGCCTCACCGCGCTGCACGGAGTCGGGACGGGCCTTGCCTTCGATCACACCCGCTGGGCGGTCGCGGCCCGAGCAGGCGAACAGGGTGCACGCGAGCACGCCGAGCCACAGCGATCCCAGGGCGGGCTGATCCCGCAAGGACTGTCTACGCCCCCTCGCGGTCGCGCTGCCGGTCCGCACCGTATTCGAGGGGAAGATTCAGCACCTCCCGGGGGAAGGCCTCCACGAGGAACTCGACGACGTCGCGCACGGAGATCACGAACACTGGACGGTCCTGGGCGTCCACCACGGGAACATGGCGGAAGCCGCCGAGGGACATCTTGTTGAGGACCCACGCGATGCTCGACTCCTCGAGCAGGCGCTCAGGGTTCTCGGTCATGACCTCGGAAAGGCGCAGCGTCGCGGGATTCCGACCGCGCCCGGCCACGCGCAGCAGCACGTCGCGCTCCGTGAAGATTCCCCGCAGCGCGGACTGCGGGGTCCCGTCCTCGGTGATCACCACCACGCCACGATGCTCGCGCTGCATGGCGCGGATGGCGTCGCTGACAGAGCCATCCGCCGAGAACACGATCGGCCTGCGTGCTGGGAGCACGGAGAGCGGCTCTCGGAGCAGCCGCTTGTTGAACGCGGCACGGTGGGCGCGGCGCTGCGTGCCCTCGTCGTCGCTCCCGAACTCCTCGTCCTCAACTCCGGGCTCATCGTGCTCGGGAGCGGACGGATCGAACTCGCCGTCGAGAAGGGAAGTCACGTGCGTCTCCCTTTGCGAGACACCCCCCTCCACGAGACACCTTTAACCTTGCAATGGGTCGGTGGGCAAGGAAAAACGGCGCCCTCCCAAGGCGGACGTCCCCTCGAGACCTGCGGCGACGCGGCCGAGCAGATCGAGGACGTCGGGGTGGAGATCGCGCCGATCCATCTGGCGCGCGATATGACCCGGAGAAAGGGGACGGCCGAGGGCGCGGGCCAGGGGCCCTCCCTCGGCGAGCAGCGCCTTGGCGTGGACCTCCCGCAGCGCTGGCTCATCCTGAAGGGGGGGCAGGTGCCGGTGCACGAGGCGCCTCTGGCGAGGATCCTCGGCGAGAAAGCCCGCGGCCCGCACGATCGCATCAGGGACGAGCAAGTAGCTCTCGATGTGGCGCCGGCCCCAGGTGAAGAACTCCAGCCCGGGCTCGGTGGAGGACGTCGCAGGCAGAGACGCGGCGCTTCCGTCGCGGTCCAGAACGCAAAGGCCCCGCGCACCAGGGGACTCCGAGCGGACCGCGCGAAAATGGTCCGCCGCTCGGGCGGGCTGTCGACCGCCGAGAATCACGGCCGCTTGCACGAGCGCACGCGCCAGCTCCGGCGAAACCCGCCACGCCCAGGAGCGCAGAATCTCGCGATCGCTTGGTCCCTCGACGTAGAGCACGAACCGGCTGGCCAGAGCTTCTTGGCTGCTTGCGCGGGAAGCCTCGGAAGGCACGTTTGTCTCCGCGAGAAACCTAGCGGCTTGGCCCGCGAGTGTCAGGCGCGGCGCGCCTGCCGCTGGCGCTTGGCTCTGGCCTCGCCGAACGGTATACGTGTGGCATGACGCGTGTCCTGATCGCCGACGACCATGGGATTGTGCGCGAGGGCCTGCGACGCCTGCTCGAGCGCGAGGCGGACATCGAGGTCTGCGGCGAAGCCGCCGACGGGGAGGACCTGCTGGAGCAGATCGGAACGCACCAGCCCGACGTCGTGATCCTCGACATCAGCATGCCGAAGCTCGGCGGGCTCGAGACCCTCGAACGGGTTCGGCGCCGCTTCCCCGCGGTGAAGGCGATTCTCTTGTCCGTCCACGGCGACCCGCCCCTTGTGCAAAGCGCCGTCGCGCTCGGCGCCGACGGCTACCTGCTGAAAAACGGCCCCGCTGCCGACGTGATCGAGGCCGTGCGCGCTGTCGTGAAGGGGGGCAGCTTCTTCAGTCCGCCGATTGCCAAGGAGATCGTCGCGCAGCTGCGCGCGCCGCAGCGGGCGGGAGACCCCTTCTCCATGCTCTCCGGCCGCGAGCGAGAGATCGTGCACTTGATCGCGGACGGCCTTTCCGCCAAAGAGATCGCAGCCGCCCTGCACATCAGCACAAAGACCGTCGAGGCGCACCGCACGAGCCTGATGCGGAAACTCGGGGTGCGCAAAGCCACCGAGCTCGTGCGCTACGCCCTGCGCTTCGGTCTCGTCGAGCCCTGAGCCGAACTAGGCGGGCGCCCGCGCGAGCTCCAGGGTCGCGAGCGCTTCGACATGTGCGGTCTGCGGGAAGAGGTCAAAGCCTCGCACGCACCGGAGCTTGTAGCCTCCCGCGCACAGCACCCCAAGATCGCGGGCCAAGGTCGCCGGATCGCAAGAGAGGTACACGATGCGCTTGGCCCCGAGCGCGCAGACGGCCGCCGCCCCGTTTGCGGCCAGGCCGCTGCGCGGGGGGTCGAGGACCACGGCGTCGGGGATGGCGCCGAATCCCTGCGCGGCTGCCCGCTCTGCAGCCTCACAGCGTACATCGATGTTGCGAAGCCCGGCCCGGCGCGCGTTGCGCACAAGATCCGCGCAGCCGGCTGCGCCACCCTCGACGGCCACGACCTTTGTGAAGCGCCGCGCGAGGCCGAGCGTGAGAAAGCCCGCGCCAGCGAAGAGTTCGACCGCAAGGGTGCCGTGCTCCGCAGCCTCGTGCACCGCTGCAGCGAGCGCGTCGCGCAGCCAGCGATTCGATTGCACGAAGACGCCCGGCGAGAAGACGAGGCTGTCGGCCCCGATCCGAATCGAAAGCTCGACCGCTGAGCCGCGCGGGGCCAAGACGCCGAGCCTTTCCATGCGCACCGCTCCGCCCTCGCCGGAGACGAGCTCCCACTCGCCCGAGCCGGACTCGCCCGATGCTCCGAGCTCTGCCAGGGCTATGTCGAGTTCAGGGACCAGGACGGGGCAGTGGCTTGCGGCACAGAGGGCGTGGGAGCGCCGCTGCCGATAGCCGACCCGTCCTCCTTCGACGAGAACACGCGTGCGGGCGCGATAGCGGTAAGGCACGGGGCTCGGCACGAGCTCGATGGGACCCGGCAATGAGAGGCGTCCCACCCGCTCAAGGGCGCTGCGCAGGATCTCGCGCTTGGCGTCGAGCTGCGCGGCGTACTGGATGTGCTGCCAGGCGCAGCCGCCGCACAGCCCGAACACGGGGCACTGCGGCTCGGTGCGGACCGGCGAAGCCGCGAGGAGCTCGACGATTTCGCCGCGCGTAAAGCGCGCACGCTCTTCCACCAGGCGGACGCGGACGCGATCCCCAGGGGCACTGAAGGGCACGAAGCATACGCGGCCCCCGGCTTCACGGCCGATGCCGTCGCCGCCGCCCGCAAGCGAGGAAATCGTGAGCTCGACCTCGCGCTCCGGAGCCGGCTTTGGCGCGTGGTTCACGTCGACGGCACGTGCTTCTTCAGGAACGCGATTGCCCGGCCGAGGGCCTCGCGCGCGGGGGGCAGCACCTCCATCTGCAAGAAGCCATGCGGCATCCCCTCGCACACGATGTGCTCGTGAGGGACGCCCTCCCGGGCGAGCACAGCGGCAAGCGCATTCGACTGGCCCAGCAGCGGATCGCCTGTCCCCACGACAAGACAGGAGGGAGGAAGCTTCTCGGCGCCGTGGAGGGGGGAGACGCGCGGATCGCGAAGGAGCGCCTCCGACGGTTCCTCGCCGAGATAGGCCGCGAGCATCATGGCCACCGCCTCTCGTTCGAACGCTCCAGCAGCTGCGCTTGCGGCCTCCCGCTCCTGCACCAGCGTCGGGAAGTCGAACACACCGTAGAAGAGCAGCGCGGCCGAGAGCGGTGCGACCGAGCGGTCTTCTGCCAGTGCGATGGCCGCCGCAGCGGCGAGATTGGCGCCTGCCGAGTCGCCCGCGACTGCAATCCGCGCAGGGTCGCCGTCGAAGCGCTGGGCCTGCCTTGCCGCCCAGCGCACCGCGAACAAGCAGTCCTCGAGCGGCCCCGGGAACGGCGCCTCGGGGGCCAGTCGGTAGCCAAGATTCACGACCACGAATCCGGCCTCGGCAAAGCGCAGGGCGAGCTTGCGATGGCTGCGGGGACTGCCCGAGCACCAACCTCCTCCATGCAGGTAGACGAGGACGGGGTGCGGTCCCGCACCCGCCGGTTCCGCCACATCCGCCGTGACGCGGCCGCTCGGCAGATCGCGCACGAGGACCCCCTCATGCAGCCTTCCCACGGCGGGCGGTGAGGCGTTGAGCAGGGGAGAGAGTCCGTCGAGCATCGCACGAAGATCGGTGACACTCTTGGGCGGGGGCAGCGACGCCAGGAGTCTTTCGAGGTGGGAGAGGTCGAGGCCGGGTGCGGAGGACTGAGACATGGCGGGCACCTCGGGTTGCTGGGACCTTGATTCTACCGCGCGTCGGCCTCGGGCGGAGTGGGCGCGGACAAAGAGCGCTTGTCGGACGGCAGCGGCTCGAGGCGAATCGGGACCGTTTGGCTGCGGTCGAAGAGCCGACCGATCAAGCGGTCCGCCCGGCCGTACTTCTCCGCCATGGCTCGATTCACCGCCTCTCGCGTCGCGGAATCGTCCAGCGGCACGGCGCGGTAGGTCGTGGTCGTGCCGGCGCGCTCGACCTCCACCTCCGGGTGTGCACGCAGCCGTGCGAGCCAGCGCGCCGCAGGGCGCCCCGCCCGCAGGTAGAGCTGGCCATCCTGCTCGATGATCCACAGCTGGGTCTCAAACTGGGCGCCGCTCGCATCGATAGTCGAGAGGTTCACGACCTCTCCCTCGTCAATGCCGAAGGCCGTGACGAACACAACGAGGGCAACCGCGAGGCCCGCGAGAACCAGCGGGACCCTCATTCTCCCCCGAGCTCGGCGCTCCCCCGGCTGCGAGCCTTGGCTCGCGCGCGCATCCATCGTGCAATGCTTACCATGGCACAGGGCGCGCGTCGCGCCGCCGGGGAGGGTCCCAGGATGCAGCGCGTTCCGAAGGCCGGCTCGACCCTGCGTGGGCTCGCAGCCTCCCTGGCGGCTCTGGTCTGCGTCTGCGCCGGAACCGCTCGCGGCGCGGAGGCCGTGCTCGACATCTGGGCGGCAGCGAGCCTGCGCGAGCCGATCGGCCAGTTGGGTCGGCGTTTCGAGGCGCAGTCCAAGGACCGGAAGGTGAACCTTGTGTTCGGCGCGTCGAGCGCACTGGCGCAGCAGATCGAGTCCGGTGCGCCGGCGGACGTCTTCCTCTCCGCGGACGACGTGAGCATGGACCGGCTGCAGGCGAACGGCTTCGTCAAGCCACAGACGCGGCGGGTCTTTGCGAGCAACCAGCTCGTCGTCATCGCCGCCCGCGAGCTCACCGTGCCCTTCAGCGGGCCGAACGATCTTCTGCGCCCCGAGGTCAAGCGGATCGCACTGGCCGCTCCCGAGGTACCGGTGGGACGCTACGCGCGCCAATGGCTGGCGTCCCGCGGGCTTTCCGAAGCCGTAAAGGCGCGCAGCGTCCTCCTGGGCGACGCGCGGGCGGTGCTGGTGAGCGTGGATTCCGGAAACGCTGACGCCGGCATCGTCTACGCCACCGACGCACGCAGCGCGAAGACGGCTCGCATCGCATTTCCCGTGCCCGACGCGGAGCAGCCCTACATCGTGTACGTGGGCGCCGTCACGGTGGGTGGCGATCAGCCCGAATTGGCCGACGAGTTCTTGCGCCTTCTCGTGAGCCCGGAGGGTTTGGCCGCGCTGCGCGCGGCAGGCTTCCGCCCGCCGCCCGCGGCGTCTCCCCCCGCCGACGCGCCATGAGCCCGGGCGAAGTCATCGCCATGACGACCCTCACGCTGCGCGTGGGTATCGTCGCGACCGCCCTCGCGTTCGGGCCCGCCCTCAGCCTTGGCTTCTGGCTCGCGCGGCGCCAGTTCCGAGGCAAAGCGCTCGTCGAGGCCGCCGTTGCGCTGCCTATGCTGCTCCCGCCCGTCGCCGTGGGCCTTGCGCTCCTGCTGCTCTTCGGCCGGCGGGGCCCGCTTTTTCCGCTGCTCCATGCCCTCGGCGTCGAGCTGCCATTTACCTGGGGGGCCGCCGCGCTGGCGGCCGCGCTGGTGGGTTTTCCGTTTCTGGCACGGGCTTGCGAGCAGGCCTTCGCGGAGGTGGAGCCTCGCTTCGAACAGCTCGCCCGCTCGCTCGGATACACGCGCCTCGAGACATTCTGGCGTGTCACTCTGCCGCTTGCCCGTCGCGGCGTGCTCTACGGCGCGGTGCTCGCCTTCACCCGAGGGCTTGGGGAGTTCGGAGCCACCGCCGTCGTGGCGGGGATCCAGCCCGGCCGGACCGAGACGCTGGCCCTCGGGATCTGGTCGCGGATCGAGCTCGGAGATGATCCCGGGGCCCTCACGCTTTGCGCCGCCTCCTTCGCTCTCGCGCTCACAGCGACGACCCTGGCCGAGGGATGGCTGCGTCGCGCGCCCCGCACCGAGTCCAGCGCGCAGTCATGAACGAGAGCGAGCTCACGCTGCATGGCGCCGCCGGCAGCTTCCAGCTCGACGTGGAGGCCGCCTGGAGCAAGCGCGTGGCCGTCCTGTTTGGCCCGAGCGGTGCGGGCAAGACGACGCTCCTGGAGGTCATTGTAGGCCTGCGTCCGCAGATCCGCGGGCGCGTCCGGGTCGCGGGAGAATGGCTCGAAGACTCGGAGCGGGGTCTGTTTGTTCCCGTCGAGGCGCGAGGCCTCGGGTGGGTGCCGCAGGACCCCACGCTCCTGCCCCATCTCAGTGTCGGCGGAAATCTTCGGTTCGGGCAGCGACGCGCGGGCAGAGAAGGGGCGGCTCTACTCGATCGTGCGATCGAGGTCCTGGAACTTGGCGGGCTGCTCGCTCGCCGCGTGAACGAGCTGTCGGGGGGCGAGCGGCAGCGCGTGGCCCTGGCACGGGCGCTCGCCTCGGGGCCGCGCGCCGTCTTGCTCGACGAACCCCTGGCGGCCCTCGATCTCGCGCTGCGAGCCCGCGTGCTGCCCTTCTTGCTGCGCGTCCGCGACGAGCTCGGCCTGCCGATGCTCTACATCACGCACGATCCCAACGAGGCGATGCTGATCGGTGAAGTCGCGCTCGTCCTCGCGGCGGGCCGCGTGATCGCCCTCGGCCCGCCCCGGGAGGTTCTCTGGAGCCAGGCGGTCCTGCCCTTCGCGCAGGCGCTCGGCGTTGAGAACGTGCTTGAGGCGCGAGGGGTGGGAGGCGCGCGGGTGGAGACGCGGCGCGGCCTGCGCCTCGTGGTACCCGGGGACGTGGCCGCGGGCGAGCAGCTGCGGCTCGGGCTGCGCGCGGAGGAGATCCTGCTCGCCGCGGAGCCCCTCGGTCGAATCTCGGCGCGCAACATCTTGGCGGTGACCGTCGTCTCCTGCGAGGTGCGAGGCAATGAGGCCTTGGTGCGCCTCGATACGGGCGCCGAGCCGCTCGTGGCGAGAGTCACTGCGGCTGCGGCCGAGGCGCTGGCCCTTCAGGGAGGGGCGAGGGTCTACGCGGTGATCAAGGCCCAGTCCCTTAGGCCGCTGTAGCGGTCGAGGCCTCGGGTGCGAACGGGCCGAGCTTGCGCTTGCGCAGCTCTTCCGTCACGAGCTCGCGGAAGCGGCGGTTGTGGAAGAGCACCATCTCGACCATTCCGAAGTAGCCGGTCGGAAGCTTGGGGCTCTCGTCCCAGCGCCGAAGCTCTTGGAAGGGACGCATGGCGAAGGCGTGGTGGTCGGCGTGGCGCGAAAGGCCGACGAGTGTGTAGAGCGTGAACCCGGAATCCGTGTCCCATGAATCGACGGGCGAGACGCGCTTTCCCGTCCTCACAAGACCCCAGTGCTCGAAGTAGTTCACGGCCTCGAGCAGCCGCACCGCGACGTTCGCCTGCATCACGTAGAGCACGAAAGCGCCGAGCCCAAAGAAGGCCGCAATGGCGAGAGCCACGCCCCACTCGAAGACCAGACCGTGGACGACACGGCTGCGCAGGAGCCGGCGGTCGAAGAGGGCCATGTCCTCGTCGCCGAGGCGCTTTTTTTCAAGGCGGAAGGCGCTGCGGAACTGCCCGGGCACGGTGCGCCGGAAGAACTGGGGAAAGGTTTCGCCGAAGCGTGCGGTCGCCGGGTCGCTTTCGGTTCCGACGCGCGCGTGGTGGCCCCGCAGGTGCTCGGTGTAGAAATGCTCGTAGAGGACGCTCGCCATCATGAGGCGCCCGAGAAGCTGCATGTGCCGCTCACGGCGATGGATGAGCTCGTGTGCCACCACGATGCCGGAGTACCCGGAGTTGACCCCGACGAGGAGCCATGCGACCAGCGTGTCGGTCCGGAAAAAGCCGTTCGCGGCCACCATCTCTACCGCGAGGCAGAGGTTCACGATCTGGAGTCCCACCAAGAGGTAGAGCAGCGCATCGAACGGCCAGCCGGGAAGGGCAGGGGCGGGCTGGTGCAGCTCGCGCGGCGAGTGGTTGTCGAAGACGACGGAGGCGACAAGGGGAACAAACCAGAGGAGCGACGCCCACCAGCGATGGGGCGCCGTGGAGAGGAATCCGAGCGTGGTGAGCGGCAGCACGAGGCAGAGCAGATGCAGCGCCAGGACGCGTGCCGTTTCTCTCGCGGAGGTCACAGGTGCGGAAAGAGGGGAGGGGGGATCGGCGGCGGCCATGCGAGTCCTCCGGACGCGTCAGAGGGGGCACCGGTCACATACGAACTCGTATGTAGGCTTGATTCTCCACATACGAAACGGTATGTCAAGGGCGATGACGGAGCGCAGTCGCCCTCGAGAGGCCGCGAAGGAGGAGACCCGCGAGGCCCTGCTGCTCGCCGGGCTCGCGGAGTTCGCCGAGCGCGGCCTCGACGCACCGAGCCTCGATACGATCTGCGCCCGCGCCGGCTACACGCGCGGCGCCTTCTATGTGCACTTTCGCGACCGCGAGGAGTTCGTGGTGGCGGCGATGGAGCGGGTGCTCGGGCCGTTCCTCGATGCGGTTGTGGCGCGAGGGGAGGAGGCCCACGACCTCGCTCGAACGATTGAGCGCTTCGTTGCGACCCTTGCGGCCATGGCCCAGTTCGTGACCCCACTCGGGCCGGCGGGTCTGTCTTCCAAGACCCTTCCCCTGCATCGCCTTCTCGACGCCTGCGAACGCTCGCCGCAGNNTCCTCGATGCTTGCGAACGCTCGCCGCGCCTTGCGGAACACTTCATCCGAATCGTGCGCGAAGCCGTTGCGCGGGTCGAAAAGTCGACCCGCAGAGGCCAGGACGCCGGAGAAGTGCGGGGCGATCTCGACGCCGCACAACTCGGCTTCGTGCTGGTGTCGCTGGCCCTTGGGGCAATCGTTGCGCTTGAGCTGGGAATTGGTCTTGACCTCGAAGCCGCGGGCAAGACCGTGCTTGCGCTGGTAGCCGGCCCCTGTCAGGGAGCTCCGTAGGGCCCAATCACGTGCGGGTGGACCGTCCCGATCGAGCGACGGGACCGCTCCGACAGGAGCCAGAGCGGCCTGCCGGAGAAGGGCGAAAGCGGTCTGCGCCCCGGCGCTCGCCCGAGACCGACTCGAAGCGTAAGCTTTGCACTCGCCTTCACCTCCAACGCTGGAAACGCCCGGGTCGGTGCTGCGAAGAAGGCCGAGGTGGCGCGGGCTCTCGTGTCGGATTACCTCTCTCGCACGCTCCCGGAGGCTGTATGGTCAAGCTCGCGATTGAGTTCGAGAACCCCGCGAAGCTTTGGTGGGACAGCGGTGGTCGCGAGCTTTGGGAGAGCATCGCCTATGGGTTCGACGGCAGCGAGGTGCTGGTCGACGACGATGTCGCGCACTCTTGGATGGCGCGGGCGGCCACGATTCCCGGTTGGGAAGGAGGGCCCTCTTATGCCCCGCACCCCGTATTCTTGAAATCCGTGAGCGAGGACGAAGAGCAATAGGGGGCACCATGCCCGATGCGCTGGGTGCCCATCGTCCTTTCGGCCTTGGCTACTGGCCCCTGCCCGAGGACGAGCCGAAAGTGCCGATCGGTCGCGAGCCCGTTCGCCTGGTCACCCCCGACGGAGCCCTCGTGCGCGGCATCCTGTGGACCCCAGCGGCGGGCGTGCGCTGGAAGACCGCCGTCGTGCTCTCCCACCCCCGCGGCGATTTCTCCGTGCACTATGCCTGTCCGCTCTTGGCCGCCGCGGGCTACGCCGCCTTCGGCTTCGGTACGCGCTACATGAACAACGACACCGATTGTCTGCACGAGTCCTGTGTGGTCGACGTCGCCACGGCAGTCGCCGAAATGCGTCGTCGGAAGGCGCAGGCGGTTGTGCTCCTCGGCAATAGCGGGGGCGGATCTCTCATGGCTCTCGCCCAAAAGGAAACCCGGTGCGGCGACGGCTGGATCGGAATCGCCGCCCATCCCGGCGAGGGAGTCTTCATGAGCCAGGTGATCGATCCATCGGTCGCCGATGAGAGCGATCCTCACTCCGTCGTGCGAGAGTTGGACATGTACGATCCTGAAAACGGCTGGCGCCCGTGGCCCGAGCCCTGTCGCTATGAACGCGGATGGCTCTCCCGCTACCGCGCCGCTCAACTCGCGCGCATCGCGCGTCTCGATGCGATGGCAAAGGACTCTATCGAGCAAGCCCAGCAGGCCGGCGCGAGAGCGCGCGCGCTCGACAAGGCCAGCGACGCCAGGGCGTGGCGCTCCTGGCGCCAGCGCGCCGTGCACACGCGCTACCTCACGATCTACCGCACGCTCGCGGACCCAGCGTACCTTGACCTCACGATCGACCCCGACGACCGGCCCATGGGGTCGCTCTTCGCATTCCCGGACCCGCTCGACGCGAACTACGGACGCGGCGGGCTGGGACGCGTCATGACCGCGCGGGGCTGGCTTTCCACCTGGTCCGCCCTTTCCTCCCCGGCGCGCCTCGCGGAGACGATGCCGCACGTCACCGTGCCGACACTGATCTTGCACCCGACTGCGGACACCGAGATCCGTTTGCGGCAGGCCCGCGAGATTCGAGATCGTGCCGGCAGCGAGGACGTGACCTACCACGAGATCAAGGCCGCACCCCACTATCTCGAGGGTAGAAGGCAAGAGGCCATGGAAGTGGTCACGCGCTGGATGGAACGGCGCTTCCCGAGGGCGTGAACCGGCCGCGTCCACCTCGCCCCTGGAGCGTCGCTCGCGCACGAAGCGCTCTGCCAGCGCCCCCTCAGGCTGGGCTGCACCGGACACGGGCTCGTGTCGACCTGGGAGCCGCTGCCGGGCCTCCGCGGGCTCCCTTCAGCGCGGCAGGGGGCTCCCTGCCGCCCGAGCCGACGGACTCGCCACTCCCGCGGCTTTGGGAGCGCCCATTCCCCCACAGCCTGCTTGAAGCGCTGGCGGCGGTCGGCAATAATGGAACATGTTTCATTTTCTTGCACCCCCGCGGTGACCTCCGCCCTGCCGCAATCGAGGGGGAGCGCAGAAAGAAGAGCCTGGCGATGAAGCTCGATCTCAGCGCCGAACAGCACTCGCTTCGCCAGGAACTGCGCGCGTACTACGGAGCGCTCTTCACGCCTGAGCTGCGCGCAGCCCTCGACGCGGAGTTCGAGGAGATGGGCGGTCCGGTCTATCGCCAGGTGGTTGCGCAGATGGGCCGCGACGGCTGGCTCGGCATCGGCTGGCCGAAGGAGCGGGGCGGACAGGGCCGGGGTCCCATTGAACAGCTCATCTTCTGGGAAGAGACGTACCGCGCGCGGGCTCCGCTCCCGATCATCTCGGTCAACACGATCGGTCCGACGCTGATGCAATTCGGGACCGACGACCAGAAGCGCACGCTGCTCCCGGCCATCCTGCGGGGCGAACTGCACTTCGGCATCGGCTACACCGAGCCCGGCGCCGGCACCGACTTGGCGGCGCTCCAGACCAGTGCTGTGCGAGAGGGGGATCCGCGACATCCTTCCGAGTCGGACCAGTGGGTCATCAACGGACAGAAGATTTTCACCACCCACGCCCACGACGCCGACTACATCTGGCTTGCGGCGCGCACCGATCCCGACGCGCCGAAGCACAAGGGCCTCTCGATCATCCTGGTACCGACCTCCTCGCCCGGATTCTCAGTGACGCCGATCTACACGCTCGGCGGCGAGCGCACCAACGCGACCTACTACGAGAACGTGCGCGTTCCGCTGTCGAACACGGTCGGTCCGGTGAACGGGGGTTGGAGCCTCATCACCTCCCAGCTCAACCACGAGCGCGTGACGCTTGCGACACCGGGGATCGCGGACCGTGCGCTCGAGGAGGTCTGGAGCTGGGCGCTCGAGGGTGGCGCGGCGCGCAGCGAGAGAGGCGCACGCCCCGCGGACCGACCCGGCGTCCGCCCGATCGATCAGCCGTGGGTCCAGCTCGCCCTCGCGCGTTGCTACGCGAAGCTCGAGGCGCTCAAGGTGCTCAACTGGCGTTCCGCGTGGTCGCTCCAGGCGGGGCGTCCCCATCCCGCTGAAGCGTCGGCCGTCAAGGTGATGGGCAGCGAGTTCTTCGTAGAGTGCTATCGGCTGCTGCTCGAGGTGACGGGCATGGCCGGCCTGATCGTCGCCGGAGAGCCGGGCTGCCTGTTTGGGGGCTTCTTGGAGCGTGCGTATCGGGCGGCGACCACGCTGACCTTCGGAGGCGGGGTGAACGAAATCCAGCGCGACATTATTGCCATGACAGCGCTCGGGCTGCCGCGCTCTCACAGGAGAAGTGCATGATGGACAAGGCGGAGCTCGAAGCACGCCTCAGCGCATACGTCGGCACCACGACCGGCCCTCCGGTGGCTGCGCCGGATGCGGTGAACGAGGCGATGATCCGGCACTGGTGCGAGGCTCTGGGCGACCGACTCCCGGTCTACACGGATGCAGACACGGCACGCCAGTCCGTGCACGGGGGCATCGTGGCACCGCCCACAATGCTCCAGGCATGGATCCTCCGCGGCTTCTCCATGGCTTCGCCGTCGGACGAAGACAAGGACGCTCAGGTCGAGGTCGGTCGTCTTCTGGCCGCGGCCGGCTATCCCTCGGTGGTTGCGACGAACTGCGAGCAGGAGTACCTGCGCTATCTGCGCCCCGGGGACCGCATCTTCGCGGAGACCGTGTTCGAGGCGATCTCGGGCCAGAAGGCGACGGCGCTCGGGACGGGATACTTCATCGACACGCGCACGACCTTCCGCGATGAGCGCGGCGAGAGCGTGGGATGGATGACCTTCCGCATCTTGCGCTTCAAGCCCAATCAAGTCCCGCAGGCGGCAAGCCCGGCGCCGAGCACTTCCCAAAAGCCGCGCCGGCTGCGCCCCCCGCTCGGGCATGACAACCGCTGGTGGTGGGAAGGCATCGAGGCGGGCGAGATCCGCATCCAACGCTGCAAGCGGTGCGCGACGCTGCGTCATCCCCCGCGCCCGATGTGCGGGACATGCCAGTCGATCGAATGGGACTGGATCGTCTCGCAGGGCGCGGGTTCGGTGTACAGCCACGTTGTGATGCATCATCCGCCCGTTCCCGGCTATGACCTTCCGCTCTGCGTCGCGCTGATTGAGCTCGACGAAGGGACGCGCCTTGTGGCGAACGTGATCGGCTGTCCGCCCTCCCAGGTGCGCATCGGTATGCGCGTTCAGGCCCGCATCGAGCCCGCGGACGACGAGCTCAGGCTTCCGTTCTTCTATCCGGCGGCGACCTAGAGATGGATTTTCGCTTCTCCGACGAGCAACAGGACATCCGCGAGCTGGCGCGCGGAATCCTCGAGAAGGAGCTCACAAGGGAAAGGCTGCGCGCGGCGGAGGCGACGGACGACCGCATCGACACCGCGCTCTGGAAGACCCTTGCTGCCGCGAACCTGCTCGGCGTCGCGGTGCCGGAGGCCCAAGGCGGCATGGGCCAAGGCCTCCTTGAGCTGCTCGTGCTCCTCGAGGAGATCGGACGGGCGGTGGCGCCGATTCCGGCGCTGCCGGCGCTCGTGCTCGGCGGCCTGCCGATCGCCCGCTTCGGGAACGAGGCGCAGCGCGAGGCTTGGCTGCGTCCGCTGGTCGCGGGGGCGGCGATCCTCTCGGGTTGCCTGCCCGCGCTCGGCCCGGCCGGCGAGCCTCGGTGCGGGACGCGGGCCTTCGCCGACGGAGGTGCCTTCGTGCTCGAAGGCTTCGAACGCCTCGTGCCGGGCGCGGGCGCGGCGGCGTGCATCGTGGTGCCCGCGTCCAATCCAGAGGGAGGCGTGGAGCTCTTCCTCGTCGATCGGAATTCACCGGGGGTGCGCGCCACAGCCCAGCGCATCTCGACGCACGAGCCGCTCTTCGATCTTGCGCTGGAGGGTGTCCGCACCGGCCCAGACGCGCGGCTCGCGGGTGGCGCGGACGCACTGCGCTGGCTCCACGACGTCGCGCTGGTCGCCCTCTGCGCGCTGCAGGTGGGCGTTTCCGAGCGCGCGATCGAGATCACGGCGCAGTACGTGAGAGAACGCAAGCCATTCGGGGTGCCGATCGGATCGTTCCAGGCCGTGCAGCACCGGCTCGCGGACTGCTGGATCGATCTGGAGGCGATGCGCTGGACGTGCTGGCGTGCGGCGTCGCGGCTGGCCGACGGGCTCGACGTCTCGCGGGCGGCCGTCGTGGCGAAGTTCTGGGCCGCCGAGGCCGGCTCGCGCATCGCAAACGCGGCGCAGCACCTACACGGCGGGCTCGGTGCCGACCTCGACTATCCGATCCACCGGCATTTTCTCTGGTCGAAGTCGCTCGAGCTCTCGCTTGGGGGCGCATCGCCGCAGCTTGCGCGCCTCGGCCGTGATCTCGCTCGGGGCCTCGCGGGTGCGGCCTCGTCCGATCCCTCGAATCTCCTGCCGGAGGGGGCATGAAGACGCGTTCCTTCGAATCGGTCCACGCCGGGGATGCCCTGCCGGAGCTCACGATTCCCATCACCGTGACGCTCGTGGTGGGCGGCGCTATCGCGTCGCGCGATTTCACGCCGGTGCACCACGACAAGGCTGCGGCTCAGGCGCAAGGCATGTCGGACGTGTTCATGAACATCCTCACCACCAATGGACTCGTCGGTCGCTACGTGACGGACTGGGCAGGACCGGACGTGCGGGTCCGCAACGTCGGGATCAAGCTCGGCGCGCCGAACCTCCCGGGAGACACGATGAAGATGCAAGGCAGCGTGAAGAGCACGGACGCCGCGACCGGTGAGGTCACGGTCGAGGTCGTCGGCAAGAACGGCTGGGGCAACCACGTGACGGGAACGGTGCGGGTGGTCCTCCCGAGGGCGCCGCGATGAACGTACAACCGCTGCAGGACGCGGCTGCGATCGTGGGAATTGGCCAAACGGAGTTTTCGAAAAACTCGGGCCGCTCGGAACTCCAGCTCGCCGCCGAGGCGGTACGGGCGGCGCTCGCCGACGCGGGGATCGAGCCCAAGGAGGTCGATGGCCTCACCACCTTCACCATGGACACGAACGACGAGATCGAGGTCGCACGCTCAGTCGGCATCGGGGACCTCACGTTCTTTGCGCGTACGCCGTACGGCGGCGGCGCCGCGATCGGCGTGATCCTTCACGCGGCGATGGCGGTCGCGAGCGGTGTCGCCAACTGCGTGGTGGTCTATCGTGCCTTCAACGAGCGTTCGGGAAGGCGCTACTCGACCGGGGTTTCAGAACCGCTCGTCACCGCCGATGCGATCCACTGGTCCTGGTACATGCCGTTCGGCTTGCTCACGCCCGCCTCCTGGGTCGCGATGTACAGCCAGCGCTACATGCACGAGTACGGCTGCACGGGTCGCGACCTCGCGCAGGTGGCCGTCTCGACGCGCAAGCACGCGGTTCACAATCCGAACGCGTTCTTCTACGGAAGAGCGCTCACCGTGGAGGAGCATCAAGCCTCGCGCTGGATCGCCGAGCCGCTGCGCCTTTTCGACTGCTGCCAGGAGAGCGACGGCGGTTGTGCCCAGGTGATCGTGCCGGCGCGGCGCGCCCGAGCCATGAAGGCGAAGGGCGCGCTGATCCGGGGAGTGGCGCAGGCTGCCGGTCGCGACCAGGAGAACATGACGAGCTTCTACAGGCCGAGCATCTCGTACCTGCCGGAGATGGATCTTGTCGCGAAGCAGACCTACGCCATGGCGGGCCTCGCCCCGCCCGACATTGGCGCGGCGATCCTCTACGACGCCTTCACGCCGGTGGTTCTCTGGCAGCTGGAGTCGTGGGGTTTCTGCTCCCGCGGCGAGGCAAAGGATTTCGTGAGGGACGGCAACCTCGAGCTCGGCGGAGCGCTGCCGTGCAACACGCACGGAGGGCAGCTCAGCGAGGCCTACATCCACGGGATGAACGGTGTCAACGAAGGCGTGCGTCTCATCCGTGGAACGTCTGTCAATCAGCCGAAGAAAAACGAGCACGTGCTTGTCACCGCTGGCGTCGGCGTCCCGACAAGCGGAATGATCCTGGGCCAGCTCTAACATCGCGAGAGAGGAGTCAGCAATGCGGGAAGCAGTCATCGTCGAGGCCCTCCGAACGCCGATCGGGCGCGGCAAGATGGGCAAGGGCGATCTTTCGGGGATCCACCCCGTCGCTCTGCTCGCGAGCGTGCAGCAGGGGCTCGTCGAGAGAGCCGGCATCGATCCGAAGGAGATCGAACAGGTAATCGGCGGCTGTGTCACCCAGGCCGGTGAACAGTCGAACAACGTCGTGCGCAACGCCTGGCTCTCGACCGGGAAGAGCTGGCACCCGGGCGGGACAACGGTGGACACGCAGTGCGGCTCTGGTCAGCAAGCCAATCATCTCGTCCGCGCACTGGTCCAGGTCGGCTCGATCGATGCGGGCATTGCGTGCGGTGTCGAGGTGATGAGTCACGTCGGTTTGGGCGCGAACGTGATCCATGGCCCGGGATTCTTCCACACGCCGAACTGGCCCTGGGACCAGCCGATGAGCCAATTCGAGGCCGCGGAGCGCATCGCCAAGAACCGCGGCATCACGCGCGAAGAAGTCGACCGCTTCGGGCTCGCGTCGCAGCAGAAGGCCGCGAAAGCGCAGGCGGAAGGCCGCTTCGACCGTGAGATCCAGGCCATCGAGGCTCCGGTCCTCGAGGACGACGGCAAGCCCACAGGCAAGACGCGGACCGTAAGCCGTGACCAGGGCATCCGTCCGAGCACCTATGAGGGTCTCGCGGCGCTCAAGCCCGTGACGGAAGGGGGCATCCACACGCCGGGCAACTCGTCGCAGATCAGTGATGGCGCGGCGGGTGTGCTCTGGATGAGCGCGGAGAAGGCGAAGTCGCTGGGGCTCCGGCCTCGCGCGCGCATCGTGCAAGACGTCGTCGTCGGTGCGGACCCCTATTACCTGCTCGATGGCCCCATCGATGCGACGCGGAGGTTGCTGGAGAGAACAGGACTCAAGATGTCGGACATCGATTTGTTCGAGGTGAACGAGGCGTTCGCGGCGGTGGTCCTCTCCTGGGCGCGTGTCATGGACGCGGACCTCGACAAGGTGAACGTGAACGGCGGGGCGATCGCGCTCGGTCACCCTGTCGGTGCCACGGGCTCGAGGCTGATCGCAACGGCCCTGCACGAGCTTGAACGCCGCAACGCCACCCACGCGCTGATCACGATGTGTTGCGGGGCGGCCGTCGGCACGGGCACGATCATCGAGCGGCTCTCCTAGGGCCGGGAGGACACCCATGGCAATGCTGGACGGAAAGGTGGCGATCGTGACGGGCGGAGCGACGGGGCTCGGCCGGTGCCACGCCCTCGAACTTGCGCGCCTCGGAGCGCGTGTCGTGGTGAACGACCTCGGTGCAGCCGCGGACGGCTCTGGTCGCGACGAGGGCAGAGCCCGCGCCGTGTGCGAGGAGATCGCCGCGCTCGGCGGCGAAGCGATTCCGCATTTTGGCGACGTGGCGGATTGGAACGACTCGAAGGCGATGATCGACCTGGCGGCCTCGAAGTGGGGCGACGTGAACATCCTCGTCTGCAACGCCGGCTTCCTGCGCGACGCGATCCTTTTCAACATGACCGAACAGGATTTCGACGCGGTGATTCGCGTGCACCTCAAGGGGCACTTCCTTGCGATGCGGCACGCGACTGCCTATTGGCGGCAACGCGCGAAGGCCGGAAACCCCGTCTACGGGCGCATCGTGGCGACCTCGTCGGAGTCCGCGTTTTTCGCGCCCCCCGGCCAGCCCAACTATGCTTCCGCGAAGGCCGGGATCGTGTCCCTCGCCATGGGCGCCGCGCAGCTCATGCAGAAATATGGCGTCACGGCGAACGTGATCATGCCGCGCGCACGCACGCGAATGAACGACTCGGGGCCCCTTGCGGCGATGTTCAAGAAGCCCGAGCAGGGCTTTGACACGTTCGCACCAGAAAACGTCTCGCCCTTGGTCGCCTGGCTCGCTTCGCCGCTCTCGCAAAACGTCTCGGGCCAGGTCTTTGTGATCTGGGGAAAGAGCGTGGTCGTGGCGTCGCGTCCGAGACTCGACAAGAAGTTCGACAGCACCGCCGCATGGACGGTCGACTCGCTCCAGGGCGAACTCGGTCCCCACTTCGAGAAGCTCGAGCCTGTAAAGGACGGATTCACGGTTCCCGCGATGTAGATCCGGCTGGGCCTGACCGCCGCAATGTTGGAAAAGGGGGACTTTGCCGAGTCGAGGAAGGCCATGACGATCGAGTCCGGGCCTCGAGCGGATGACGAGGGGTTGGTTTAGCGCGGACGGGCGCCGGCTTGAAAGCAAAGGGGTGGACTTTTATGGCTCGTCCTCCAAGGGGCGAGTAAGCTTCGCGGGCGCGCTGCAGCGAGCGGTCGCCCACAGAGACAAGACGGAGTGCAATCATGGCCGACGGGAGCACGGGGTCCTGGGATCACACGGTCGATCTGTTGGTCGTCGGCTCTGGAGCGGGCGGCATGACCGCCGCGATTGTCGCCCACGATCGGGGTGCGCAGACCCTGCTCATCGAGAAAACCAGCCAGTATGGCGGCTCCTCGGCGATGTCTGGGGGGAGCCTGTGGATCCCGAACAACCACCTGATGCTCGGTGCGGAGGTGAATGACACGCGTGCCGACGCCCTCGCGTACCTCGAGTTGGCGACGGGCGGCCGCGTCCCGCGGGCGAAGCTTGAGGCCTATGTCGATGCAGCTCCCGAGATGCTCCGTTATCTCACGGCGAAGACGCACCTGCGCTGTCAGGCCCTGCCGCACTACTGTGACTACTACCCGACCCTTCAAGGCAGCAAGCCGGGAGCGCGTTCCATCGAGGCCGAAACTTTTGACGGACGGCTACTAGGCGAGGACGTCCTGCGTCTGCGCGAGCCCGCGATCCAGACGCAGATCATGGGGCGCGTGTCCATGACCGCAGCCGAAGCGCGCATCCTGCTGGTTCGCTCGCGCGGCTGGATCGGCCTCACCCTTCGACTCATGCTCCGCTATGCCCTCGACATTCCGTGGCGGTTCCGGTCAAAGCGTGATCGCGCGCTCACCATGGGCAACGCGTTGGTTGGTCGACTGCGCTTCTCGCTCATGGACCGGGGGATCCCCCTCTGGCTCGAGACGCCGGCACGCGAGCTCGTGGTCGAGGACGGCCGGGTGGTGGGCGTCGTGGCAGAGCGGGAAGGCCGCCCGATCCGCATCCGTGCTCGCCGGGGCGTCGTTCTGGCGGCAGGTGGGTTCGAGGGCAGCCAGGAGATGCGCGAAAAATATCTGCCCCATCCCACGCGGGCCGAGTGGTCCTCCGCCAATCCGCACAATACCGGCGATGCCCTGAAGATGGGCCTTGCCGTGGGCGCGGCGACCGATTTCCTGGACGACGCGTGGTGGGGTCCTACGACCTGCGTCCCGGGCGAAAGCCGCGCGCGCATGCTGGTGATCGAGAAGGGCCTGCCTGGAAGCATCCTCGTGAACCAGGCAGGCGAGCGCTTCGTGAACGAGGCGGCCCCTTACATCGACGTGGTGCGGGCGATGTACGAGAAGAACGCTCCTGGGGCGGGCAGCGTCCCGGCGTACCTCGTCTTCGACTCGCGCTTCCGTCGGAGCTACCCGTTTGGCCCCTTCCTGCAGTCCTCCCAGCAGCCCGATCGTCTGATTTCCTCGTACATCCGCAACGGGTATCTGCGCAAGTCGGAGACACTGGCCGGCCTTGCCGCACAGCTTGGGATCGATGCCGGGGGTCTCGAGGCCACGGTGCGCAAGATGAACGGCTACGCGCAAACCGGCGTGGATCTCGACTTTCATCGCGGCGAGAACCTCTTCGACCGCTACTATGGCGACAAGGAAGTGAGGCCGAATCCCTGTCTGGCCCCGCTTGCGACCCCGCCCTTCTACGGCATCGAGGCCTACGCGGGGGATCTCGGCACGAAGGGGGGGCTGCGGACCGACGCGCGGGCCCGCGTGCTGCGGGAATCCGGCGAGGCGATCCCCGGCCTCTATGCCATCGGCAACTGTTCGGCGGCCCTGATGGGGCCCACCTACGCCGGCGCGGGCGCAACGCTCGGGCCGGCGATGACCTTCGGCTATCTCACCGCCCGCGATGCAATCCCCGATTGAGTAGCGCGGGAGCCCACGGCCGACCCACCGAGTAGGGAGAAAGAGCGATGGCAGAGACTAAGGATCAGCTGCTTTTCGAGCTCGAAGAGGGCGTCGGCATCATTACTCTGAACCGTCCCGATCGCCTGAACGCGATCAACTGGGACCTCGCCGTTGAGCTTGTGGCCTTGCTACGGGAGCTCAGGCAGAGGGACGAAGTGCGCACGATCGTGCTGACGGGCGCGGGGCGCGCCTTTTGCTCGGGAGGCGACGCCGAATGGCTCTCCGGCTCCTCCGAGCGCGGGCTGCCCGGGCTCTCCGAAGTGCCCCTCGAGCGCTACCAGCGCAAGACACCGGCGGGACCTGTGGCGGAGGTGACGCGGATGCTTGTCGACGTGGACAAGCCGGTGATCGCAGCGATTGCCGGCCCCGTGATGGGGGCCGGCTTGGCCTTCGCCCTCGCCTGCGATCGGCGCATCGCCGATCGCACCACGCGAATGTGCGCGGCGATGGTTCGTCTCGGCTTTGCGCCCGATTGCGGGATCACGTTCTTCCTGCCGCGCGTCACGCGGCTCTCCACCGCCCTCATGATGGTGGAGACGGGGCGGATCCTCGAAGCAGAGGAGTGTCACCGCGAGGGCCTCATCGACGAGCTGGTCGAGAATGCACAGGCGCTGCCGAGAGCCCTCTCCTACGCGAAAGAGCTGGCCCGGGGTCCCAGCGTCGCCGTGGACCTCGCGCGCCGCTTCATCCACAAGTCGCTCGTTTCGACTCTCGACGAGATGCTCGACTACGAAGCGGTGGCCGCCACGATGTCGGCGCACACGGAGGATGCGCGCGAGGGGACCCGGGCCTTTGTGGAGAAGCGCAAGCCCACCTTCAAGGGGCGCTGAGGGTTGCGTTCATCCCTTCGCGGGAGGATCCACCACGAACAGGCTCTGCGCCTCGCACCACACGGCTTCGGCGGGATAGCCGGGAGGCTTGTGCTCGAGCTCGCGCATCAGGTACCAGCGCCACGGGGGATCCCCGTGGTCGACGTAGTGGCCGGTCAGCGTTCCCGTGAACTCCTCGCGCCCTGCGTAGCGGGTGCCGGGGATCGCCGAGCCTCCGTCACACTCCGCGCGTTTTCCGGCAAGGTCGGGGTCGAAGCCGGGGCGCACCGCAGAGACGTCATCCCCGTCTCCTTTCGCGCGGGCTGCGCTCACCCCGCCTCGCCCGTCAGTGCTTCGAGGGTGGCGAGGGCCTCCTCGACCATGTCGAACACGATCTGGCGCGCGGGCTTGATCTCCGTCACGAACCCGACGCCCTGGCCTGCCGCTTCCGTCATGAGATCGGCTCTGCGGTTGTCGTTTGCGCCTTGCAGGTAGTCGGCGCTCAGGAG
>DOUU01000031.1:4644-4858 GCA_003520425.1 Deltaproteobacteria bacterium | reverse complement strand
GATATACGGCACCAGTGACTCGAGGGGAACGTCCTCGAGGAGGCGGCGACCGATGAAGGCGGGTTGCGGGACATCCTCCGCTCGCCAGTCGATCCGGGTCCGGTTGGACAGGGCCTCCCGATAGGGCACAAGCTTGTGCTCCTTGCGAACGCCGTAGATCGCCCGCAGCCGGTCTTGTTCCTCGCGATTCCGGCGATCAAAATCCCCGCGCTGC
>DOUU01000031.1:0-4605 GCA_003520425.1 Deltaproteobacteria bacterium | reverse complement strand
GTGGCGCCGCCGATCAGCAGCGGCTGCCTCAGCCCGCGGCGCTCCATCTCTTTCGCAACGTGCACCATCTCGTCAAGAGACGGAGTGATCAACCCCGAGAGGCCGATCAAGTCCGCACCCTCGTCGTGCGCGGTCTGCAGAATGCGATCGCAGGGCACCATGACGCCGAGATCGACTACCTTGTAGTTGTTGCAGCCAAGGACAACCCCGACGATGTTCTTCCCGATGTCGTGAACATCCCCCTTGACGGTCGCCATGACGATCTTGGCCTGCGCATGCCCCGCCGAGCCGGAGGCACGTTTCTCCTCTTCCATGAAGGGCGTGAGATAGGCAACGGCCCGCTTCATGGCGCGGGCGCTCTTCACGACCTGGGGCAGGAACATCTTTCCCGCACCAAACAGATCGCCCACGATTCGCATCCCGTTCATCAACGGGCCTTCGATGATGTCGAGCGGCTTCTGGTACTTGCTCCGCGCTTCCTCCACATCCGGTTCAATGAAGTCGACGACGCCGTGAACCAGGGCATGAGAGAGCCGCTCCTCGACCGGGGCTTCACGCCACGCGAGGTCGACCTCCTTTTTCTTGCCCTTGCCTTTCACACGCTCGGCGAACTCGACGAGGCGCTCGGTCGCATCCGGGCGGCGATCCCAGATCACATCTTCGACGTGCTCGAGCAGGTCCTTCGGAATGTCCTCGTATACGGCAAGTTGTCCGGCGTTCACGATGCCCATGTCCATGCCGGCGCGAATGGCGTGATAGAGGAAAGCGGAGTGCATTGCCTCGCGGACGACCTCGTTTCCGCGGAAGGAGAACGAAAGGTTGGACACGCCGCCCGAGACGCGCGCGCCAGGGCAGCTCTGCTTGATCAGGCGGGTGGCTTCGATGTAGTTCCTGGCGAACGCGTTGTGCTCTTCGATGCCGGTGGCGATAGCAAGAATGTTGGGATCGAAGATCACGTCGTTCGGGTCAAAGCCCAGCCGCTCGACGAGCAGGTGGAAGGCGCGCTGACAGATCGACACCTTGCGCTCGACGGACTCCGCCTGTCCCTCTTCGTCGAAGGCCATGACCACAACGCCCGCACCGTAGCGCTGCGCGAGCTGCGCCTTGCGAAGGAAGTCCTCCTCGCCTTCCTTTAAGCTGATCGAATTCACGACGGGCTTGCCTTGCACGCACTTAAGGCCGGCCTCGATGACCGACCATTTCGAGCTGTCGATCACGAAGGGAACACGAGCGACCTCGGGTTCCGTGGCGAGAAGGTTGAGGAAGGTGGTCATCGCCTGCTCGGAGTCGAGCATGCCTTCGTCCATGTTGACGTCGATCAGGTTGGCGCCACTGCGGACCTGGTCGAGGGCGACCTCCACGGCGGTCGCATAGTCGCCGGCTTTCACAAGCTTGGCGAACCGGGCCGAGCCAGTCACATTGGTCCGCTCCCCGATCATCACGAAGTTGGTGTCGGGGCGGATCGTGAAGGTCTCAAGGCCACTGAAACGCGCGAAGCGGCGCTCCGGTTCAGGCGGCACCCGGGGCGCGGCTCCCTCCATGGCCCGGGCGATGGCCGCGATGTGCTCGGGGGTGGTGCCGCAGCAACCTCCCACAAGGTTCAGCAGGCCGCTTTCGGCGAACTCCCGCAGGAGTTTCGCCGTCGTCGCAGCCTGCTCGTCATACTCCCCGAACGCGTTGGGCAGGCCCGCGTTCGGGTAACAGGAGATGAGAACCGGAGCGATCGCGCTGAGATCCTCCAGATAGGGACGCATCTCGCTGGCTCCGAGGGCGCAGTTGATTCCTACGCTCCACGGTTTGGCGTGCGCGACCGAGGTCCAGAACGCATCGATCGTCTGGCCCGAGAGCGTCCGGCCGCTTCGGTCCGTGATGGTGACCGAGAGCATGAGGGGCAGGCGCGTGGCCTTCGCTTCGAACACCTCTTCGATGGCAAAGATCGCTGCCTTTGCATTCAGCGTGTCGAAGATGGTTTCGACGAGGAGGAGGTCGACTCCTCCATCGATGAGTCCGCGGGCCTGCTCCGCGTAGGCCGCGCGCAACTCGTCGAATGTGAGGCTGCGCAGCGCGGGATTGTTCACGTCGGGGGAGATCGAGAGGGTGCGATTGGTGGGGCCGATCGCACCCGCCACAAAGCGCGGACGGTCCGGCGTTCGCGCACTGGCTGAGTCCGCCGCGCGTCGCGCAAGGCGCGCGGCCTCGAGATTGAGCTCGTAGACCAGCGCCTCAAGACCGTAGTCGCTCTGGGAGATGGCATTCGCGCTGAACGTGTTGGTCTCAATGAGGTCCGCGCCGGCCGCGAGATACTGGCGATGGATCGCCTCGATGACCTCCGGCCGTGTCAGGACAAGAAGCTCGTTGTCCCCGCGCAGGTCCTTCGGGTGGCCCTGAAAGCGGCTCCCGCGATAGTCGTCTTCGGAAAGCCGGGATCGCTGGATCATGGTGCCCATGGCACCGTCCAGGATGAGGATCCGCCGGCGCGCGATCTCGGCGAGCTGGGTGTGTCGAGGCTGGATGCTCATGGGGCGCTTCCGTCTTCACCTATTGTATCGGCGAAGCGCGAATGCTGCATCACCTTATCTCAATGTCGAGATAGATGTCTTCCCCCCGGGGACAGCTGACTACTCCTTTACGACGAGGGTGACCCGGCGATTCATCGCCTGCGCGGCGGGCGAGGGATCCGTGGTGAGTGGGCGGCTCGAGCCGTAGCCGACCGTGGTGAGCCGCTCTGGCGCGATGCCGTGCTCCACCAAGTAGCGCTTCACTGCCTCCGCGCGGCGCTCCGAAAGAGCCTGATTGTGTTGCGGTGAGCCCGTGAGGTCCGTGTGACCCTCGATCACAAAGTCCTGTGTCGGGCAGCGTGCCTTGATCGCCTCGACGACGACGTCCAGCACTGTCGTCCCCACCGGATCGATCTGCGAGCCGTCCTTGTCGAAGACGAGGCCTCGCAGCCGAGCCTTGCCCTCGCAGGCCGGCTCTCCCGTCCTTGCCTCGCCTTCCCCGGCAGACGGCGCGCTCGTACCCCCGCCGCGGGAATCGTGCGCGAGAGCCACGAGGAGGAGCACGCTGAGCGCGAGCCGCAAAGGACTCCCCCCGAAGCGACACGGGAGGCCGGCCCTCAGGATGCGGCCTAGGTCGCCTCGGCGCCGAAGCTGCCTACGGCGCAGCAGAAGCACACCTTGAGTGCAAGCGGGTTGCGAGACACCCCTCATCGCCGGCCTTTGCGCGCCGGCCCGCGGCCTCGGCCAAGAGGCTTGACGCGCTTTCGTGTCGACCGCCCAGCCCGCGGACGGCGACGCGGCCGGCCGAGCCTGCGGCTTGACTCGTCGGCCCAGAGTTTAAATCCACCGCGGAAGGCATTCTCGTTGCTGCCAAGGCGAACCCCGACCGGGACCTTCTTCAGGAGTTTTGCGTTTCCGCCACCCACGATGACGAGCTCCGCCCCGAGCGCCGTCCGAAGCCGCTTCACCACGTCCCTTACGTAGCGCCGCCAACGCTTCTTGCCGAGGCGTGCGAGTCCGCGCGCGCCCACGTAGTCCTCGTAGGTCTGGCCTTTGCGGTAGGGAAGGTGTGCGAGCTCCATGGGCTCGACTTGGCCGTCGACCACGAGCGCGCACCCAAGGCCCGTCCCGAGGCCGAGAAACAGCATTCGACCGCCGCGATAGCATCCGAGAGCCTGCATCGCAGCATCGTTCACAATCTTGACAGGCCTTCGGAAGGCTCTGCGGAAGTCGAAGTTCATCCAGCCGCTCCCGAGGTTCCTGGGGTCGGCCACCGGCCGACCGTGGAGGACCGGCCCGGGGTAGCCGAGGGAAATGACGTCGTAGCTCCAGTCGGCGGTGATTCGTTTCACCGCCGCCACCATCTTGGCGGCCGTCATGGTGGGGCCCGAATCAATCTTGCGTTCCTCGCGCTGCCCGCTCGCCAGCACCTTGACGTGCGTCCCTCCCACATCAATCACGAGTACGTTCATAGGCGAAGCCTTCGATTTCGGCGATCCGCCGGTTCTGACCCAGGACCCGCCGCCAGGAGCCGTCCCGCGTCCACCCTAATGCGGAACCGGGCAATCCGTCCACAGCGACCAGGGCGATCCTTTCGCGGACTCTGCACCTCCCTTAGCGCGCCTCCAGCACAACCACGCTGCGCGGCCGGACCGTGTAGGACGCGACCCCCTGCGGGCGCTGCTCCTGTCGCGCGACGATGTCGCCCGGCGGCGCAGCGGCGGTGTCCACCGCGAGGTGCCAGCGCCGGTTCTCGATCGAAGGGAGCGCTGCCTGGATCTCATTCTCGGACATGTTGAAGAGAAGGTGCAGATCTTCCTCGTCGCGTGTGAGACCGGCAATCGTGCATGCGAGAAACCGGGCGTAGCCGAGATGCCAGGCCGGCGCCTCGAGCCCGGGGCCGTACCAGGCGATGTCCGGGATGCCGCGGCCTGCAAGCGGCTCGCCCGTGAAGAAGCGGTTGCGCGTGAGAGCGGCATGCCTCTGGCGCAGCGCGATGAGCTCGCGGGTGAAGCGCAGGACCTCGCGATTCGATTCGACGAGGCGCCAGTCGAACCAGGAAAGCTCGTTGTCCTGGCAATACGCGTTGTTGTTGCCCCGCTGGGTG
>DOUU01000136.1:6503-6703 GCA_003520425.1 Deltaproteobacteria bacterium | reverse complement strand
ACCTTGGAGGTGTCCGCCTTATCATGCTCAATGGCATCCGCGTATAGTTTTGAAGCTTCATCGATGAAGTCCTTGTACAATTCTTCCCGCCTGGCGATATCGTGTTCGAGCTGTTGCGCCCTGACTTGCGTGCGCTGGGTCAGCCACGACGCCCCCAGAGACGTAAGCCCACCGATCGCCGATCCCGCCAACGCGGCAAA
>DOUU01000136.1:343-6480 GCA_003520425.1 Deltaproteobacteria bacterium | reverse complement strand
ACGCTGCGCCCGATTCCCTTCTTCATGGACGACGCGAACCCGGCTACCTGATCCGTGGAGACGCGACTTTGGTAGACAACTAGCGTCCCTTCCGGCACCGGAATCAATCCCGCAATCGCCTGCGACGTGTTATAGCCATGGCTCACGTAAAACTCGCGATCCGCTGTTGCGAAGACTTCTCCCACGGCCAAGTCCATACGTTGGCGCAGTGTGTAGTTCGGACGACCGTCGAGGTTATAGCACAGCCAGTAGAAGTGCTCTTCGAGCCCCGCGGGCTTTACCGCCGGATAGGAGAGCAACACTTGCTGCAGCGCGGGCGCGTGGAGCTTGAGGAGTCGGGAAGCCTGGGTGGCCCGCCGGAGTTCTTCGGAGGGCTCACGAAGCCCGCTGCCACGCGCGTACGGTGCAACCCCGTCGAGTCCGTTGGCAAGATAGGCCTGGTAGCGGCCGAGCAGCAGCCGCTTGAGCTGGTCTCCGACCCGCGCCTTCGGGTCGCCGCCGGCGGCGGCCAACGCATTGAATGTATGGATCTCTGCCGCAGAGAGATTGAGTGTCTCTCCGGCGTCAGCGGTGAGATAACGCTTCGCTTCCTGCTCTCCATTCGGTTCGAGGACGAGGCTCACGAACTCAGCGAGCGTCCCAGGTCCGTGAATCGGGACGAAGGCGGAGAGGTGAGGATCCGCCTTCAAATCCACGGCGGCTCGGTAAGCCTTCAAGACCTCTGCAAGCGGCCGCCGCACAAGAAACGTGAGCCCCACGGCCATCTCGCGCTCCGATGATTCCGTCGGATCAAAGTGCACCATCTCTCCCGAGCGGATCCGCTCGGCGGCATCCGCGGGGAAGCTGAGATCCTCCATCACCTGATCGACGGTGAAGCTGCCGCCAGCCACCGCCACACGCACTACCAGCGCCGCCACAATTGGCACCAACATCCGCAAACGGAGGTAGTCCATTGACACCGTCCTTAGCCAGGGGACGCGGGCGCAGGCACACGCCCCTGCCGCATCAGCGATTCGAATCGTTGGAGGATACTTGCACGCGTGGCATCGTCCACGAAAACGGGCGCTGGCCTTCCGTGCGGCAGATCGTCCTCCAGCATCTTGAAGACCGTTGGCACCGGAGCGTGCGTAGGCCGCGATTCGAGGACCGGGATCACCGCCAGCACCGGAGATGTTCCGTCGGCATCATTGCGGCGTGATCTGCGCTCCTGGCATCTCCCAGCCGCCGCCGAGCGCCTTGTAGAGGTTCACGACGGCGAGGAGCTGATCGCGCTGGGTCTGCGCGAGGCCATCTTCCGCCGGATAAAGTAGCTGCTCCGCTTCGAGCACCTCAATGTAATTCGCAAGACCTATCTTGTATCGGAGGAGCGCCAGGTCCACGGCTTCCTGCAGCGCCGCGACTTGGGCTTCCTGCGCTGTCCGCTGCTCGGCCAAACGTGCCTGCGCTGCCAGCGCGTCCGCGACCTCGCCGAACGCCTTGACGATCGTTCCGCGATACCGGGCGATCGTCTCGTCCCAGAACGCCTTCTGCGCATAATACGACTCGATCAGCCTGCCGCCCTGGAAGATCGGCCCGCTCACATCCGCCCCGATGTTCCAGATGTTGCCGCTGCTCTTGAAGAGATCCTGGGTCTTTGCACTCTGCCCGCCGTAGAGTGCCGAGAGCCCGATGACCGGAAAGAAGTTCGCGACCGCAACCCCGACCTCGGCGTTGGCGGTGATCATGCTCTGCTCCGCCCCGCGGATGTCGGGCCGGCGCTCTAGGAGGGCGGTGGTCAGCCCCGATGGCGTCTCCGGCGTCGTTTGCGCGATGAGCGGCGTTCCGCGTTCAACTGGCGCCGGGTTGGAACCGAGGAGCACGCTGATCGCGTCTTCCTGCGCGACGATCTGCCGCTGCAGGGAGGCGATTTTCGCGATGCTCCCCTGCAGGCTCGCTTGCGCCCGCGCCGTCGAGATCTTAGTGTCCGTACCGCCGCGGTACCGTTGCGTGAACACCTCCAGCGTGTGGCGATAGGTGTCCGCACTCTCGTGCGCAATGGCTAGCTCGCGATCGAGCTCGAGCAGTCGGAAATAATTCGTGGCCACGTCACTCACGAGCGTCACCACGACGCCGCGCCGGGCCTCTTCGCTGGCGAGGAACTGCGCGCGTGCCGCCTCGGTGGAGCGGCGAATGCGGCCCCAGACGTCGATCTCCCACGCTAAGTTGAAGGCGCCCAGGAACACATTGAAAGTGGAGTTGGGCTGATTGGGAATCAGCAAGGTCTTCTCCCGCTCCGCCGCCCCCTCGTATCCGACCTGCGGATAGAGACCCGAAGCGGCGACGCCCACCAGCGCCCGCGCCTGCTCGACGTTGGCGACGGCGGCCTGCAAGTCGTAGTTCCCCTCGAGGACTTGGCGGACGAGTTGCTGCAGCACCGGATCGCCGAAGACCTCCCACCAAGGGAGGTCCGCAAACGAGGCCGCCTCCGCCGAGCCGAGCCGCCCGCGGAAATCCTCCGGCATCGCGACCGCGGGACGCTGGTAGTCGGGACCTACCTCCAATCCCCAAAGCTTGCCGAGCAGGCCCTGCGGCGCGCTCGTCAGTGCGCAGCCAGGGAGCAGGACTGCCGCCGCAACGGCGATGAGCCAACGCCCGCTCATCGATCGTCCGCCGCGGCCGATCGCGCGGGCACGGAGCGCACTGATGGTGCGGCGCTCAACGCAGGTGCAGCCTGTTGACCACCCCGCGCGTGCGACAAACGCTCGACGACCACGAACAGCACCGGGACAAGGAAGATGGCGATGCCGGTCGCGAACAGCATGCCGGTGATGGTCACGGTGCCGATCACTTGGCGCGCCACCCCCCCGGCGCCGAGCGCGTTCCAGAGTGGAGCCAGGCCGAAGATGAAGGCGAACGAGGTCATGAGGATCGGACGGAGCCGCTTCCGCGCGGCGGTCATCGCTGAGTCAACGAGCGACGCGCCCTTCTCGATCTCAGCCTTGGCGAACTCGACGATCAGGATCGCGTTCTTNNAGGCCGATCAGCATGAGGAGCCCGACCTGCGCGTAGACGTTGTTCTCAAGGCCGCGCGACCAGATCCCGACGAATGCACCCGCGACCGCAACCGGCGTGCTGAGCAGCACGCTCCACGGCAGCGCCCAGCTCTCGTAGAGCGCCGCCAGGATTAGGAAGACCAATACCAGCGACAGGGCGAACACGGCCGCGCCGCTCCCCGCGATCGACTCCTGATAGCTCATGCCGTTCCACGCGTAACCCATGTCGCGCGGCAGGACCTGATCGGCGACGGCGGCGACGGCGGCCATCGCCTGACCCGAGCTGTAGCCCGGCGCCGGCACCGCCAGGACCTCGATCGCGCGATACGCGTTGAAGCGGTTGGAGTACTCGGGACCCGATGACTTTTCGAGGGAGACCAGTGTCGACACCGGCAACACTTCGCCGCGCTGGTTGCGGACATAGAAGAGGCTCAGGTCCGACGGATCGGTCCGGTACTGCGGCTCGGCCTCGAGGAAGACGCGCCAGACGCGCCCGAAGCGATTGAACTGGTTCACGTACAGTCCACCGAGGAGCGCCTGGAGCGTCTGGTACATGTCCTGGATCGGGACGCCAAGTTTGAACACCCGATCTTCATCGACGCGCGCGAAGAGCTGCGGCACGGCGGGCGCGTACGTCGTCGCCAAGAACGCGATCTCGGGCCGTTTGCGCAGCTCGGCCATGAACCGCTGCGTGTTCTGCCAGAGGTAGTCGACCGTGGCTCCGGCGCGATCCTGTATGAAGACGTCGACGCCGCCGGCCTGGCCGACGCCCGGGATGGCGGGCGGGGGAAATGCGAACACCTGCGCCTCGGGCAGCCCGTACACCTTCCGGTTCACGGAGGCCACGATCGCGTCCGCCTGCAGCGCCCGCGTCGCCCGCTCCTCGTAGGGCGCGAGCTGAACGAAGTAGGCGCCGTTACGCGGGCTCACCGTCTGCGACAGGAGGCTGTACCCGGTTATCGAATTAACATTGCGGACGCCGGGCTCGGCCTGCAGGATCGCGTCGATCTTGCGCATCACGGCATTCGTGCGCTGCATCGACGCGGCCTCCGGGAGCTGGACGTTCATTAAGAAGAAGCCCTGGTCCTCCTGCGGCATGAACGACGTGGGCAGGATCTTCCCCATACCGCCCGCGAGCACCACGAACGCGACGAGCACGACCAGCGCGACACCGACCTTGCGGATCAGCAACTGGGCGCCCCGCAGGTAGCCGGTCTGCGCGGACGTGAAGGCGCGATCGAACCCGCCGAAGAACCGTCCGAGGAGTCCGCGGCGCGCGTCCTTCCGCCGCGGACGCAGGATGAGCGCGCCGAGCGCGGGGCTCAGCGTGAGCGCATTGAAGGCCGAGATCAGGACCGAGAACGCGATGGTGAGCGCGAACTGCCGGTAGAGTGACCCCGTAATGCCGGCGATGAAGCCGGCGGGAATGAACACGCTCGCCAGCACGATCGCGATGCCCACGAGCGCGCCGCTCACCTCGTCCATCGCCTGGAGCGCAGCATCGCGGGGGGACAGGCCTTCTTCGATCTTCGCCTCGATCGCCTCGACCACCACGATCGCGTCGTCGACGACGAGGCCGACGGCGAGCACGAGCCCAAGGAGGGACAACGTGTTGACCGTGAATCCCATCATCGGGAAGAACACAAAACAGCCCACCAGGGATACGGGGATGGTGAGGATCGGGATCAGGGTGGCCCGCCAGTTCTGGAGGAAGACGAACACCACGAGGATCACGAGCCCAATCGCCTCGAGCAGCGTGATGACGATCTCCTTGGCGCCCTCGGTCACGGGGATCGTCGTGTCGAGCGTCAGGTCGGCCCGCATGTCCTCGGGAAACCGTTCAGCCAGGCGCGCCATGCTCGCCTTCGCCCGGTTGGCCGCCTCCAGCGCGTTCGAGCCCGGGACCTGGTAGAGACCCATGATTGCCGCTGGCGTCCCGTTGCCGTAGGCCTGCTGGGTGTAGTTCTCGGCGCCGAGCTCAATGCGGGCGACATCCTTGAGGCGCACGAGCGATCCGTCCGGATTCGCGCGCACAATGATGTTGCCGAACTCCTCGGCGTTCATCAGGCGACCGCGAGCCCGCACCGTGTACGTGAACTGCCGGCCGGGCGGCGCCGGCTCGCCGCCGAGCGTGCCCGCGGGATTGACGACGTTCTGCGCCGAGATAGCGTTCACGAGGTCGGTCACCGTGAGTCCCATGTTCGCGATCGTGTCCGGCGCCACCCACACGCGCATGGAGTAGTTAGCAGCGCCGAAGATCTTGACCTGACCGATCCCGGGCACGCGCGCCAGCTCGTCCTGCACGTTGATCACGAGGTAGTTCGAGAGAAAGGTCTGGTCCCACGTCTTATTCGGCGAGGTGACCGTGAAGAGGAGCAGCGGGATGCCCGCCGTCTGGATCGTGGTGAGGCCGTAATTGTTCACGGCAGTGGGCAGGTTGGCCTGTGCCTGCGCGAGACGGTTCTGGACCTGCACTTGATCGATGTCGATGTCCGTGCCGACCTCGAACGACACCTGGAGCGTCATCGTGCCGTCGTTGCCGGAGATCGCCTGCATGTAGATCATCCGCTTCGCGCCGTTCACCTGCGCGTCGATGGGCGTGGCGACCGACTGTTCGACGGTGAGCGCGTCGGCGCCGGTGTACAGGGCCGTTGTCTGAATCTGCGGCGGAGCAATCTCCGGGAACTGCGCCACCGGAAGCCGGAAGATCATCACAGCTCCGCCGATCACGAGGATAATCGCGATGACGATCGCGACGATGGGTCTGCGGATGAAGAACCGTGACACGGACGGCCTCTATCCTTCGGCGCGCGGCGACGGTATGGCGGGGACCGAGGTGTCCGGCTGCGCCCGGACGACGATCCCGTTCCGTACCTTCTGGAGACCTTCGGTCACGACGCGTTCGCCGGGCTTGACCCCCTCGTCAATGATCCAGAGCCCATCCACCTGCTCGCCTGCCTTGACCGTGCGGAACGCAATCTTGTCGTCCGAGCCGACGACAGCGACCTGGTACACGCCCTGGGTTTCCTGCACCGCGCGCTGCGGTACGAGCAACGCGCCGCGGCGCGTCACGGTGGGCGCGCGCACCTTCGCATAGAGGCCCGG
>DOUU01000136.1:159-287 GCA_003520425.1 Deltaproteobacteria bacterium | reverse complement strand
GTGCCCTTCTCCCGATGCTCTTCAATCATGTCGGCGAAGCGGAGGTACTCGCGCTCGGTGATCGGGAACGTGACCTTCATGGGGTCGAGCTGGGAGACGGTCGTGAGCAAGGTCGAAGGGGTCACGAG
>DOUU01000136.1:0-151 GCA_003520425.1 Deltaproteobacteria bacterium | reverse complement strand
GCCTCCGCGGCCTGCACCTGGGCCTCGCTCGCATGGGTCGCCTGGGTGGCGTCGTCGAGCTCCTGCTTGCTCACCGCACCCTGCGCGGCGAGCGGCGTGTACTTCGCGACATCAAGCTGGTTCTTCCGCAGATTGGCCCGCTGCGTCGCAA
>DOUU01000447.1 GCA_003520425.1 Deltaproteobacteria bacterium | reverse complement strand
ATGCGTCAGATGGATGAGCCCGGCCTTCGCCGCGCAGTAGCTCGGCACCCGCGCGATGGTGCGGCTGCCGAGGACGGAGGCGATATTGATGATGCGCCCTCCCCGGCTGGCCTCCACGAGACGTTCGGCAAAGGCGCGGGAGAGGAGCCAAGCCCCCTTGAGGTTGGTGTCTAGGACGTAATCCCAGTCCTCCTCGCTATGCTCGAAGAGCGGTTTTGCAACCACGACTCCGGCATTGTTGACGAGGATCGAAACGGGGCCGAGTGCCGCCTCGGCCGCGGCAAGCGCGGTGACGATGCTGTCGACGGTCCTGACGTCGCAGGCGATCGCGAGAGCCTGCCCGCCCTCTGCCGCGATTTCGGCGGCCGCTTCGGCAAGGCGCGACTCGCGGCGCGCGCAGAGAGCCACCCGGGCCCCGGCGGCGGCGAGGAGCAGCGCCAGATGACGGCCGATCCCGCTGGAAGCGCCGGTGACGATCGCCACCTCGCCCTCGAGGTCAAAGCACGGCAGTGAAGTCACGAAGCAAGGCCCCGGGCGCGCTCGCGCAATTCGTATTTCTGAATCTTGCCGGTCGAGGTCTTCGGCAGCTCGCCGAACTCGACGCTCTTCGGGCACTTGAAATGCGCGAGGCGCTCGCGGCAGAAGGCGAGGATCTCCTCTTTTGAGGCCTGCGCGCCCGGCTTGAGGGAGACGAAGGCCTTCGGCACCTCGCCCCACTTCTCGTCGGGGATCGCCACGACCGCGCATTCCAGAACCGCTGGGTGCTTCACCACCGTGTGTTCGACTTCGATCGTGGAGATGTTCTCGCCCCCACTGATGATGATGTCCTTCTTGCGGTCCCTGAGCTCGATATAGCCATCGGGGTGCACGACCCCGAGGTCCCCGGAGTGGAACCAGCCGCCCTCGAAGGCGCGAGCGGTGGCCTCTGGGTCGTCGTAGTAACCCTTCATCACGTTGTTTCCGCGCATCACGACCTCTCCCATCGTGGTGGCATCGGCGGCCACGTCGCGCATGGCATCGTCGACGACGCGAAGGTGTGTCGCGGTGAGATAGGGCACTCCCTGGCGCGCCAGCATGCGCGCGCGTCCCTCGATGTCGAGCCGCTCCCAGCCCGGCTGCAGCTCGCATATCACGTGCGGGCCGTAGGTCTCCGTGAGGCCGTAGATGTGCGCGACGCGCACGCCGAGCTGCTCCATTCGCGCAATGAGCGTCGGAGAGGGGGGCGCGCCTCCGGTCGCGACGTGGATCTCGGGGTCGAATCGCACGCCTGCAGCCGCCGGGTGCTCGGCGATCATCAGCAGCACCGTGGGTGCGCCGTTGAAGTGGGTCACACGGTGCTCGCGGATCAGCCTCAGAATCTCCGCTGGGTCGACACGCCGGAGCAGCACGTGCGTCCCTCCGGCGCCCGTTACCGCCCACGGAAAGCACCAGCCATTGCAATGGAAAAGCGGCAGCGTCCACAGATACACCGAGTCGCGTCCAAGCCCATGCACCACGATCTCGCCGAGCGCGTTCAGCATCGCCCCGCGGTGGGTATACATGACGCCTTTCGGCCGGCCCGTCGTGCCCGAGGTGTAGTTGATCGAGGTGAGACGCTCCTCGTCGTCGATCGAGTTCACGGCGGGAAGCACGGGGGCACCGGCGAGAAATTCCGCGAAGCTCGGCCCCGCAAGCGGCTTCCCGCATACGCCCGCCACCGGGTCCTCCACGTTGACGAGGAGGGGCCTTGCGGCGAGCTCGGCCCCCCGGACGGCGGGCGCGAGCTCCGGATCCACCAGCGCGACCTTGGCGCCGGAGTGGTTCAGGATGTACCCGACCTCGTCCGCGCCCAGACGGGTGTTGATGGCGACCAAGGTCGCCCTGGCGAGCAGCACGGCGAAGTGTGCGATCAGGAGCTCGGGGACGTTCGGTGCGAGAAACGCAACCCGGTCGCCGGGTGCAATGCCCGCGCGCAGCAGCGCTCCTGCGAAGCGGCCAACCTCCTCGCCGAAGGCGGACCAGCTCAGCCGGCGCTCGCCGTAGACGAGGGCGGTCTTGTCGGGGAAGACGCGGAGCGTGCGCTCGAGGAGAGCGAGCGGGGAGAGCGGGTCGAGGTGAACGGGCAAGGACATGGAAATCCCCCGATGCGGCGCGCATTATAGGCGCGCCGGTCAAGGTCGCGCGCCGCGACAAAAAGCGGGGCGCGCCGGGAGGCGCGATGGGAAAGCGCTGGCTCGTGAAGACCGAGCCGTCGGAATACAGCTTCTCCGACCTCGTGCGTGATGAGCGTACGCGCTGGGACGGGGTCTCGAACCCGCTCGCGCGCAAAAACCTCGCGGCGATGACCCGTGGCGATGAGGTGCTCTTCTACCACACGGGCGGCGAGAAGGCGGTCGTCGGAACCGCGCGGGTTGGGGCGGCGGCCGGCGGCGAGGTGGAGCTCGTGGCGGGTGCCGCCCTCCCCCGGCCGGTGGGGCTCGCGGAGCTCAAGGCCGACAAGGAGCTGGCACGCTGGGAGCTCGTGCGGCTGCCGCGCCTTTCCGTTCTCCCCGTCACGGACGGACAGTGGGCAGCGGTGATGACGAAGGCGAAGAAGGCGCCGAAGAGCTGAACCGCGACTTCAGGCCAAGGGCAAGGCAGCAAAAACCCCGGGAGTAGACGCTGGGCCTTGGCCTTGCGTCCCGTGGGCGGCTACGGCGTCCGCGCTCCCGGGGTCGGTGGCGCTGGGAACCTGCGTCCCCCGCTGCACCGAGACGAAACTAGGATTCGGTGCGTGGCAGTCCTAGGACGCCGCCACCTCACTCACCGTAGGGGAACATTTCGACACCGAATCACCTCCATCTCGGCATTGGGGTACACCCAGCGAGCCCCAGCGCCCGCTTCCGG
>DOUU01000273.1:13513-19638 GCA_003520425.1 Deltaproteobacteria bacterium | reverse complement strand
GAAGGGAAGATGTTGCGCATCGCCCACACCTTCCATTCCAGCTCCTGAACCCTCCCAAGGAGCGGCGAAGACAAACAGCGTCTCATCTTTGCGCGGGTGTCTCTTGCCTTCGGAAGGCCCTATCGCGCCTCCGGCGCCGCGCCGCTCTCCCGCTCTTTCCGGAGCCGAAGCTCCTCTTCGTAGTGCGGGTTCGGGCGACAGAAGAGATGGGAGGTTCCCGAGGCGAGAAGGCGCCCGCCTTGCGTCCAGACGCGACCGTTGCAACCGACAAGGCCATCATTTGCAAGCGGGGCATGGGCGTCGCAGAGCAGCCACTCCTCGTCGGGGGCAGCGCCGTGAAAGAGCACCGCAAGATCGAGGTTGGGCGCGAGGTGTGTCACCGGCCACGGCTGGTGGGGAGGGGTCGCGGCGTTCCACATCATGAGGTCCATCCACAGGAGCGTGCGCGCCGCCTCGAGAAAGGGATCTTCGAGACTCGGCGTGGCGCAAAGACGCATCCACGTGTGCCACACCGGCGGTCCGGGCTCCTCGCGCCACACGACGGGCCGTCCATCAATCGCACGCCACACCGGGTACCACTCGTCATAGGTGTCGGCGAGATCCTTGAAGCTGCGGAGCTCCTCGGGCTTTGGCACGGACGGCATCTGCGCGTGGTCATGCTCGAAGCCTTGGCTGCCCTCGGCGACCGTCCAGCCCTGGGCCGAGAGAATGGGGCTCCCTTCCTGGGTGATTTGGACTTGCAGGGCTCGCGAGCGCTTGCCCTGGCGCAACGTCGTCACTTCGATTTCCACAGCTCCAAAGCGCGCGACCGAGAGGAAGAGGCAACTAAAGCTCGCGGGTCTTCTGAGCGGGCTCTCGGCGCCCATGGCGCGCAGCGCCACCGCGGCCACATAGCCGCCGAGGGGCCCCCACACTTCCCAGTCCGGCGAGAGACGGGCGCGGTAGCGTCCCGCTCTCCCTGTGACCGCGGTGTCCTCTGAAAAGTCTGCCATGGAATGGCTCGCGGATGGGCCGGCCACGCGAATCCCGGCCGGACCTATCCTACCCTCTTGCGGCTTCTCGCGAGCCCGTGTGGCGCCCGCACGGGTGCGACGGAGAAACGCAAGATGCGATTGCCCGCTGCACTCCCTTGCCTTCACTCATCGAGGGCGCTTCTCACCCTCGGTGCAATCGTTTCAGCCCTTGCTGTGCCGCTCGCGCCGACGGACTTCGCACGCGGCGAGGAGCGCGCGGTCGAAGCGATGGAAGAGGCGGGACCGCTCCCGCCGCTCTCCCACAGTGGCCGCTGGCTCACCGACGCGACGGGTCGTGTCGTCCTGCTCCACGGCTTTAACGACGTTGCCAAGTCCGCGCCGTTCTACCCGGCGGCTTTCGGATTTGGTGAAGACGACGCGGCATTCCTGGAGCACGAGGGCTTCACCGCGCTTCGCCTCGGAGTCGAGTTTCAGGGTCTCATGCCGACCCCAGGCGAGGTGGAGGAATCGTATCTCGACGCCCTGGCGCAGACGGTCGAGATCCTGAGCCGGCACCACATCTTCGTCTTGCTCGACTTCCACCAGGATGGGTTCGCGCCGCTCTTTTTCGGAGGAAACGGCTTTCCCGACTGGATGGCGATCACCGACGGTCTGCCCAACCCAGAGGTCCCTTTCCCTCTCTTCTATGTCCTGAATCCCGCGCTTCAGCGCGCCTTTGAACACTTCTGGGCGGACAGCCCGGGCCCGCAGGGCATCCCTCTTCAAGACTACTTTGTGAAGGGGCTCGCGCGCGTGGTCCAGCGCTTCGCGGGCAATCCCTGGGTGCTCGACTACGAGCTCATGAACGAGCCGTGGCCCGGATCCGACTATTCGCCGTGCTTTGGGGGCTGCGCGGCGCTCGAACAAGCGCTCCTCGTGCCCTTCTACCGCAAGGCGACCGCCGCGGTCCGGCGCGTCACGCGGGACCAGTTCGTCTTTGTCGAGCCATTCGTGCTCTTCAACTTTGGTCGTGGGCCGACCTCGCTGCCCGGCGCAGGATCGGGCGACGCGCTGTCGATCCACTCCTACGCGCTGGATCTCGCGGGCGAGCAGGGCGTGCTCGCGTTTGGGTCGGAGGCGGCGGAGCGCGACGGTGCCGCGGTCCTGGTGACAGAGTTCGGTGCGACGACCGATCCGGCGACGCTCCAGCGGCTTGGCGCTGAGATGGAAGCGCAGCTTTTCCCCTGGCTCGAATGGGCCTACACCGACATGATCGCGGACCCGACGCAGCCCGCGGGTCTCGACAACCTTCGGAGCGCGGATGCCTTCGCCGCGCTGGTGCGTCCCTACCCGGTGGCCGTGGCGGGAACGCCCACGAGCCTCGCGTTCGATCCGGCGACCGGGACCTTCGACTTCTCGTTTCGCCCCACAAGGCCGAGCGGCGGCACCTATCCCGGCCGCCTCGAAACGGCGGTGTCGATTCCCGCGCTGCACTATCCGCTCGGCTACGACGTCGCGGTGGCGGGTGCTCGGGTCGTCTCGAGGCCGTGTGCGGCACTCCTCCTCCTGCGGACTCTTCCGCACGCGGACCACGTTTCCGTCGAGGTGACCCCTAGCTCGAGCGCGCACTGCCCTCCACACGCCCGAGAAGCCGCACGAGACCGTCCAGAATCGTGAGAGGGTGGGGCGGACACCCGGGGATGTAGAGGTCCACGGGAATATCGCGCGGGACGCCGCCCTGCGCAGCCTCTGCCCCGGCGAAAGGTCCACCGCTAATCGCGCACGCTCCCACGGCGATCACGATCTTCGGCGCGGGGACCGCGGCGTAGGTCTCGCGAAGTGCGCGCTCCATGTGGTGGGTCACAGGGCCCGTGATCACGACGCCATCTGCGTGGCGGGGCGAGGCCACGAACTGGATCCCGAAGCGGCTTNNCGGTCGAAAACCACGTTCCCCGTCGCCGTGAGCTCGGCCTCGCAGCCGCTGCAGCCGCCCGCCGACACTTGGCGGAGCCGAAGCGAGCGCCCGAAGAGCCTTCGCATTTTCAGATCGAGAGCGTGGGCAAGGCGCATGTCGCCCTCCGACACCCGAAGGTCCGCACGCTCGCGCACGGCGAGCCGAGGGTCCGCTCGGTACACGATCGCTTGCTCGGGGCAGGCTTCCTGGCAGAGCGTGCAGAAAAGACACGCGCCAAGATCGATCGTGAGCGGCTCTTGCGTGATGGCGTTTGTCGGACAGGCCTGTACACAGGCGCGGCAGCCGTCGCGACACCTCAAGGGCTCAAGCACCGGGCGCCCGCGGAACCGCGCCGGGAGCGAAGCTGCATCCGGGGCGGCGGGCGAGGTCTGGTGGCCCTGACGAAGGCGCGACCGGAGGATGGTCCACATCTTAGGCTCCGCACCCAAGCCCGAGCGCGCGCGGCGCAGTGCCGCCCCCAGTCCCCTCATCCCGCTTGCGTTTCCGGCGCGAAAGGAAAGAGCCCTCGATGGTCCTCAAAGATCATGCCCCGCATAGGAGAGGTTGAAACTCTTGTTGCAAAGCGGAAAGTCCGAGATCTGGTTCCCCCGAAGCGCCATCGCCAGCCCGAACCAGTTGTGGAAGGAAGGATCGACGATCTTGTATCCGGCGAGATCGCCTTGAGGACCGGTGGTCGCGATGTGAACGATCTCTCCCCGCCAGGCTTCCACCATCGAGACGACAATCGCCTCGGGGCGAAGGGTTGCGCCCGCGACGGACAGGGCCAGCTCCGGGAGTTCCGCCAGCTGCTCGCGCAAGAAGGTGATCGAGCGCTGCGTTTCGAGCCAGCGCACGAGCGCCCGGGCCATGACGTCTCCCGAGTCCACGAGCGACACCGGAACGTGAACGAAGCGGTAGATCCCAAAGGGGTGGTCACGGCGGACGTCTCGATCACAGGCGCTGGCCCGGGCCGCAGGACCCACGAGACCCAGCGTCTGCGCGAGCTCGTGGGACACGACGCCCGTGTGCTCGAAGCGCGAACCGATGGTCGGAGTGTCGAAGGTCATCTCAGCCGTATCCTTGAGGTCTCGTTCGGCTCTCGTGAGCCGGTCGAGAAACTCCTTGCGCTTCTCGGCTCCCAGGCCGAAGCGGACCCCGCCGGGCCTGAGCAGGCTTCGTCCGAAGCGATTGCCGGACAGCTCCATCAGGAGGTTCAGGAACTCGCCGCGCAGCCGCCCAAAAAAGGACGCACCGGGCAGGTACCCGACGTCGCCGCACAAAGCCCCAAGGTCTCCCACGTGGTTCGCGACACGCTCGAGCTCGAGTGCGATTCCCCGCATGGCCTGCGCGTAAAGCGGGACTTCCATGCTCCCGAGGGCCTCCATCGCCTTGCAGTAGGCCAGGGCGTGGCCGACGGAGGTATCGCCAGCGATCGATTCGGCAACGACAAGGCGCCGCGCCGGCGAGGAGCGGAGCAACAGGGATTCCGCTCCGCGCCGCTGGTAGCCGAGCTGGATCTCGAGGTGCCGCACGATCTCCCCGTGGCATTGGAAGCGAAAGTGGCCCGGCTCGATGATGCCGGCATGCACGGGACCGACGGCGACCTCATGGATTCCCGGTCCTTCGACGCGGAAGAAGGGATGGGGGCGTGCGGCAGCGTCGGGTTCGCTCCTTGGGAGAAGATCTGCGTGCTCCCGCAGGGGTTTCAGCCAGGGATGTCCTTCCGGGCAGATCCCGTGTTCCTCGAAGAGCTCCCGTTCGAAGGCCTGTGCTTGGGGCAGGTCCACTGTCAGGGCGGGATAACTTCGAGCCGCGACAAGCTTGGTGCGCACGAAGCCGATCAGCGACCTCGCATCGTCTGCGAAGACAGCGAGGAGCCCCACGTCGCAGCTCGAGCCTTGGCCCGGAGGGAGGACGCACAGAGCCAAGAGCCTCCCGCCGTCCAAGCCCACGGCGCGGCAGGCGCGCTGAAAAGAAGGGGGCGGGAGCTCGGGGAGCTCGGCGAGTGCGAGGGGGATGCCGTTCTTGCCCCAAAGGACGCCGCTCGGCTTCTCGCTACCCCGCTGCTCTTCGCTGCGCTGGACCCGCCCCACCATGGATCAGCCCCCGAGCACTCCGGCGGCTCGCTGGAGGGCGTCCGCGAGAAAGGACGGGATGTAAAGCCCCAGCACGAGCGCGCCGCTCGCGAGCGCAAGCGGAGGAAGGATGGAAAGCCCGCGCTCCGCGCTGCGAGGCTCGGGCGTCGCAGGCCCGCCGGAAAGCATCGGCAGCAAAACGCTCGCCATCCCCAAGAACGCCAGCGCCAAGAGCGACAGAAAGACGATCCCGAGCCAGGCGTGGCCGCCACCGAGGGCGGACTGGAAGATCAACAGTTCGCTCCAAAAGGGTCCGAACGGTGGCGTACCCCCGATCGCGAGAAAGAGCGCGAGCAGGAGGACGCCCGTTCCGGGAAGGCGTCCGAGGATGCCACGCACCTCCTTCGCCACCGTGGTTCCAAAGGACCGCAAGACATTCCCGGCCAGGAAGAACAGGCCCGCCTTGCAAAAGGAGTGATTCACGGCGTGGAGCAGGGCTCCGTAGCTCGCGGCGCCGCCGAGTCCCATGCCGACCGCGATGATGCCCATGTTCTCGATGCTCGAGTAGGCAAACAGGCGCTTGTAGTCGCGCTGGCTCAGCATGAAGGCCGACGCGAGAAGCAAAGAGCCCATGCCAAGAGCGACGAGCAACGTACGCGCGAACTCCGAATCGCCGGACGCCAAACACACCTGATAAAAGCGCAAGATCGCAAGGAACGCGCAGTTGAGGAGAGCCCCGGAGAGCAGCGCCGACACCGGCGAGGGCGCCTCGCTGTGGGTATCCGGAAGCCAGGTGTGGAGCGGCGCCAGTCCCATTTTCGTGCCGTAGCCCACCAGGGCGAGCACGAACGCGGCCTTTAACCAGGGCCGGGCCATGGACGGCGCCGCACGTCGAAGTCCCGCAAGCGTCAGGTCCGAGCCCCCCGCCGAAGAGCCAGCGGCCGCAATTCCGAGGAAGAAGGTCCCGAGCAGCGCAAGCGCGATTCCCACCGAGCACACGAGGAGGTACTTCCAGGTGGCTTCGAGCGCCCCGCGCCGGCGGTAGAAGTAGACAAGCGGAGCACTGGCGAGGGTCGTTCCCTCCACGGCAGCCCACATGAGGGCGAGGTGTTGCGTCACGGCCACCAAGGTCATCGCAGACAG
>DOUU01000273.1:8703-13493 GCA_003520425.1 Deltaproteobacteria bacterium | reverse complement strand
AGAAAAAGAAGCCCTGGGACGTCGAGCCTGAGCAGGGCATCGAGCTCCGGGTGGGAGCCCGCGGTCCAAAGGGAAGCTGTCGCGAGAAGGTGCGCGATCGCGGTACCGAGGAGAAGAGCGAGATCGATCCGCAGGTCTCTCGTGGCAAGGGCAAGGACGCCCAGAATCGCGGGAACCACGACGAGCAAGGAGAGCATTGCGCTAATCCTTCAGGGCAGACAAGAGTTCTGTGTCGATATGATCGAACGCGCGGCTGATGTGGTGGATCGCGATCCCCATCACGAAGACCCCCACCAGCAGGTCCAAGAGGATCCCCAGTTCGACTGCGAAGGGGATCTGGCGAACCAGCGTTTGCCCGAAAATGAAGATGCCGTTTTCGAGCATCAGGTAGCCCACGACCTGGGTCACGGCCTTTTTCCGGCTCACCAGCACGAGGAAGCCCACGAGCACCGTGGCAAAGGCCACAGGTACCAGAAGCGTCGTCGGTGCGGGAATCGGTAGCACCAAGACCGTCGCCAGCCAGAACGAGATTCCGACGAGCACCGCTGCGATGAGGACCGAGAGGTGGAGGCTCACAAAGGGCTCGACCTCTCTGCGCACATTGGCCTCACGGATGGCGCGAAGAACAAGCTGCGGGATGACCAGAGCCTTCACGACGAGTGTGCCGACGCTCATGAGGACGATATGCAGCGTCTGGGGGTCCACTCCCCCCGTGTAGCCGGGGGCCCAGAGCGCGACGGGAAGCAGGGCCAGGGCGACACCCTGAAGAGCCGAGGCGTGCACACAGCTCGCCAGGCGGCTGGTCGCGACGATGTAGAGGTCGACCACGACCACGACGAGCAGGATGAAATCCGCGGACCCCGTCATGGCGCACCTCGATAGAGAAGGGTGGCAAGTCCGATCCCCGCCAAGACGGAAGCCCCGACGAGGAATTGCGGCACACGGGGAAGGCGGAGGCGCGCCATCATGGACTCGACGCATCCCACTGCGACGGCGAGCCCAAGTTCTCCTCCCAAGAGCATCCCCGCCCCGGCGAAGCCGCCGTGCGGGGGGGGAGGGAGAGCCACGTGGACGAGGAGCGCGCCCAGGACGAAGAGCTTTATGGCACTTCCGTACAGCACGAAGGCGAGGTCCGGTCCCCCGTGATCGAGCACCATGACCTCGTGAATCATCGTGAGCTCAAGATGCGTGCTTGGGTCATCGACCGGGATCCGCGAGTTCTCGGCCAAAAGCACGGCAAACAGACCGAGGGCCGCGGCGAGGTAGGCGGGATGGGAAAAGCCGGCAGGCGCGGAGGGGAGTGCTGCGAGGGCATCCCCAAGGCTCACGCTGCGGGCCGGGACGCAGAGGATTGCGAGAGACAAGAGGAGCGCGGGCTCTGCAAAGGCCGAGAACGCAGCCTCGCGGCTTGCGCCCATCCCCTCGAAGCTCGACCCCGTATCCAGGGCGGCGGCCATCGTGAAAAAACGGCCGAGTCCAAAGAGGTAGACGAAGAGGATGGCGTCTCCAGAGAATCCGAGGGGCGCGTTCGCTCCGGCGAGAGGCAGGATGAGGCCGGCAGACAGGGCTGCGGCCAGGGAAACAATCGGTCCCGCCCGGAAGAGCCAGGTGGTGGTCCGGCTGTAGACGGCCCCCTTTCGGAGGAGCTTTGCGAGATCGAAATAGGCCTGAAGAAGCGGAGGCCCGCTTCTTCCCGCAAACCAAGCCTTGGTCTTTTGGATCACGCCGAGAAGGAGCGGGGGCGCGACGAGAAGAAGCACCATGTGACAGCCAAAGTCCTCCGCCACGGCTATCTGCCCGCCCCCGTGAGCTCAAAGATGAGGAGCGCCACCAACGTCGCGACGATGTAGACGATGTAGAGCTGCACGCGACCCTGCTGGATCACGCGCAGCCGGGAAAGTGCGCGAACCACCCGCCGGGTTCCGGGGATCAAGAGTCGCTCCCCCGCCACATCGCCGATCTGCTCCTCATAGCGCGCCTCCGCCGGGAAGTAGCCTGAAGGCCCGTTCTCCGTGACACGCACCTGCGTGATCGCTGCAAAAGGTGCGAGGAGAGGCTGTGCGAAGGAGCTGGCGGTGTACTGCATCCGGGGGCTCGGCGCGGAGTATCCGCAGCCCCAGGTCGCCCCCTGCGTCACCTCGCGCCGGCGCAGGAGCGCCCAGCGCAGGAGCGCAAGCGCAGCGACGACGAGGGCGAGGACGAACGCCAGGCGACTCACCGCGAGCAGGGGAAGGCTTGCATCCAAGGAGAGCCCTGGCATCCGGCCGACCAAGGCCACCGCCGGGATCACAAGACGCAGCGCTCCCGCGGGATGGAGGCCGATTCCGATGCAAAGAAGCGCGCCCAGGAGCATCGCGCTCCGCATGGCGAGACCTGCCTCATGGGCATGGGAAGCCGCCTCCCCGCGCGGCTCGCCGAGGAAGACCGCGCCGAAAGCTCCGACAAAACAGGCCGCCGCGAGACCGCCCACGAGGGCGAGAACCGGGATCGCAACGAGCGCAGGCACGGCCCCCGCCATGGGAAGGCTCGCAGCGCCGTGGAAGGCACCGACGTAGATCAACCATTCCGAGGCGAAGCCGTTTAGGGGCGGAAGGCCGCAGATCGCGACGGCGCCTACGAGGAAGCCCGAAGCCGTGGTCGGCATTCTCCGGTAGAGGCCGCCCAGGGATTCGACGCTTCGGCTTCCCGTACCGTGGATCACGCTTCCCGCGCCATGGAAGAGAAGCCCCTTCATGAGGCCGTGGTTGAGGACGTGCAGGAGCGCTCCGGAGTATCCGAAGAAGCTCACGAGCGCGTTGCCGTGGCTCTGGCCGAGGAGGCCGAGGCCGAGTCCCAGCGCAATGAGCCCCATGTTCTCGATGCTGCTGTAGGCGAGCCGGCGCTTCAGATCGCGCTGCGCGAGCGCATGCACGATCCCCACGAGTCCCGAGCTCGCGCCGACCACGAGAAGGACCGTGCTCCACCAAGGAGCGGGGGCCGAGAGAAACGTGAGCGTTCGCAGGAGCCCGTAGATCCCGAGCTTGATCATGACGCCCGACATCACCGCCGAGACATGGCTCGGTTCCGCGGGATGCGCATCCGGCAGCCAGATGTGGAGAGGCCAGAATCCTGCCTTTGTGCCAAAGCCGACCACGGCGAGGAGAAAGCAGGTGTCGGCAAGGCCACCCGCCGCGGCAAAGCGGTCGAAGTCGTAGCTGCCCGCGCTGCGTCCGAGCAGGACGAAGAGAATGAAGAGGAAGATGACCCCGAGCTGCGAGGCGACGAGGTACGTCATCCCCGCGCGGCGCACCTCCTCCCGCTCACTCTCGAAGGTGACAAGGAAAAACGAAGCGAAGGTCATAAGCTCCCAGGCGATGAGAAAGAGGACTCCATCCCTCGCAATGACGAGCCCCGCCATGGAGGCGACGAGCAGATTGAAAAGCGCGACCGCAGGGCCGAGCCGCCGCCTGCCCCCGAAAGCGGGCAGGTATCCGCTGCCGTAGACCGCGGCCAGACCGGAGACTCCAAAGACGCAGACCAGGAAGAACGCCGAGAGCCCATCCAGGGCGACGTGCGGCTCTCCCAAAGGCAGCGACCACGTGCCGCGGAACGCGGACTCCTCCCGCAGAACGAGGGCCAGGAGTGCTGCCCCGAGACCTGTGAGACACGCGATCACGCTTCCCGCCGTTCCGATGGCAAGGGACGCCCGATCAAAGCGTGTGAGGAGTGCGCTCGCGAAGGCGCTCAGGCAAAGAAGAGCAATGGCGAAAAGGATCGTCCCGAGCATCAGGACGTTTTGACGTGTGAGGACGTTTCGCCTTCGCTTGCTTCGCTTCGGACGGAGGGAGCCGGCTCCGCCTCGAGGGCGGCCATCCGCTCGAGAATCGACCGCTTTGGCGCCGCCGTGCGCAGGAGCTCCATCAAGGTCTCATCGTGAAGCGCAAAGGCGAGCTTCGCGAGCAGCTGCAGGTGGATGCGAACCGAGGGTGAGAGGAGTGTGAAGAGAACTCGCACGGCTTGGCCGTCCATCGCATGAAAGTCGACGGGCTCGCTCAGAAAACACAGCAGTACGGCCGGCTTGTCGACGCGGACCACGACCGGATCCCGGGGATGTGGAATGGCGATCCCGTGACCGACCGCGGTGGACGCCAGCGCCTCCCGTGCGACCAGAAGCTGATAGAGGAGTCGGCGGTTTACCTTGGAAGGGATCCCTGGCAGCTCGCAGACGGCCTCCAGCACTTTTTCCCTTCGATCCCCAGGCACCCCGTAGAAGACTCCCCCGTGCTCGATCGCCGCCCGCAGGCTCGGGCACTCCTCTCCACTTCCATTGGCGCGAAAGAGATCCGGGGATACGCGGTGCTTGTGAAGGGCCGCCCACTCCTGGAGCTCGACGCGATTGAACCGGTACTGGTCGTGGACGCGGTGGCTCGGCAAAGAGCCCTTGCGGACCCACCGGTAGACCGTCTCCTCCGAGACGTTGAGCAATTTGGCGACGTCGCGAACGCTAAGGTCCATGCTTTCCCGGAGTCTTGTCTTCGGCGGGAACCTGCTCTTGCATGAGAGTTTGGGGGAGGCGGGGCAAGGCTCGAAGAGGTTCCGCCACGACGGGCTCGCCGCAGGCGCCTGTGCGCCCGGTGCGCGGGATCTCGCGATCGCGAGGAAGGCTGGACCGCCCCGGAATCACCGACGCGATGATAGGCGGCGCGAAGGCGTGGCGCTTCCTTTGTCCTCGGATCGGGCCCGCCCTCGTGGCGGAGGCTTGCAGGCGATGGCGCGCGGAGCCACCGGCGCGCAGACCGCTTCGCCGGCTC
>DOUU01000273.1:182-8640 GCA_003520425.1 Deltaproteobacteria bacterium | reverse complement strand
CGCGTAGCAGACGAGCATCGCCGTAACCGCAAGAAGCCCAAAGAGCGTAAGCCCATCCATCACGGGTGCTCTCTCGCAGGCCGCACAAGAGCCGCTCCCACGCCCGGGCCTCCCCCTGCGGAGACCTTCCGGGCGTGGACAAGAGCCAAAGGCTCGGTCGCGCCGGGGTGGGAGCGCAAGCCCGGTCGTTTCCTCGCTGGCGAGCGGGGAGGAGGCGGAGCTTTGGAGCAGCGCGGGCTCGAAGGCCCTGCACGGGGCGCTGCGTCCGAAGGCATTCCTCGCACCTCGCTAGTAGACGGAAAGGCGCTCTTCGAGAAGCGCAGCGCGCAGCTCGGGGAGGCGCTCCAGCTGATCTCGGACCTCAAGCTCCACCCCATCACGAAGGCCCGCGACTTCGGCCCCGTTGAGCAGGAGGCGTACATCCGCAAGCTGCGGGTCGTCCAAGGGGCGCCCGATCTGGCTCACCAGGAGGCAGGCCGCCCCGTGCACTCCGGGCACCTTGGCCACCAGCGCCTCGGCGATCTTTTGGGCGGCGAGGTTGTAGAGCTTGCCCACGTGGCTCACCGGGTTCTTTCCGGCGGCTGCCTCCATCGTCATGAAGCGGTAGGGCGTGATGAGCCCGTTGGTCCGGTTGCCGCGCCCGACCTCGCCGTCGTCGCCCGCCTCGGCCGATGTCCCCGTCACGGTGAGATAGATGTCCCCCGTGGCAAGGTCGTCGGCCGCGTTTAGGGTGGCTTCGACCTCTCGTTTGGTGAGATCGCGTACGGCCCTGAGCACGAGCGCGCGTGCCGCTTCCTTCTCGCTCGCGTATTCGTCCATGCCCGCAAGATGGCGGCCGATAAAGGCGCATCCGACGGTGAGGCGGATGCGATCGGCCTGCCGCACGCCCATCACCTTGATGTCGCTTCCGATGGCCGGGTGCTCGCGTTTTGTCGCGCCGCTCGTGAGGGGACGCTCGGCTTCGAGCACCACCCGCTCGAGATCCGTGAGCGGCGCAAACCCCGCGCCGCACGAGGTGTCGTTTGCGAGCGGCACGCGACGACCCCTTGCAAAGAGGCGGGTTAGGTCCATGGAGCCTGGCCGAATGCGCGAGATGATTCGCACCTCGCGTTCGAGGTCGAGCTCGGGAAGGCGCTGCCTCAATAGGTCCCTGCAGGCAGCGACGGCGATCTCGTGGACGGGAATGGACGTTCCGCGCCACTCCCGGGTTGCACGGCCCGAGAGATAGATTTCAATCGGCTCGGTCACCTCCCCGCCGCCAAAGCAGGGGCGGGCCGAACCACCGCAGAGCAAGATCTTGTCCACGTTGTGGTGGAGGATCATGTCGAACCGTTCGAGGTAATAGCGGCTCAACCGAACCGAGATGCGCTCTGCGATCGCGTCACAGATCGTATCGGGATGCCCGAGCCCCTTGCGTTCGACGATCTCCACTTCCTGAAACTCGGGAGTCGATTCGAGAGGGTGTACCACGAGATCCACGGTCCCCCTCCTTTTGCAGGCGAGTGCGCCCCGAGTCTTTTCGGCGGCGCTCCGAGCGGGCGGCCCTTGCGACCGGCACGAAGGCCGCGAGACCGCAGGCGCTCGCGAATCGATACCACATCATCGCCGCGACGCAGCCAAGCCGCGGGCGCCCCCCAGGTCCGAACCGCCCCCTTCTGCGTCTGCGAAGCGGAAGGGGGGGAGACGGCCTCCCTCCCCGGTGGCGGCACGAACTCGACTCAGCCGCGACCCTGGCGCGCCGATAAGGGCTTCGAACCCCCAGCAGACCCCCGAGCCGGTGCGCTCCGCGGAAGGTGGCCTCATCGCTTCTTGGGTACAGAGGAGTCCGCAATGCGGGCAGTGGCACTTGTCACGATTGCCTGGCTCTCGGTGGTGGGAGTGGCGCAGGCCGCGCAGGAGGCTGTCACACTCGCGGGCCTCAAAGTCACGGTCTGGTTCGACGAGACTTTGGTCGGGACGAAGCAGCCGGTGCTCATCTTCTCGCATGGGTTTCATGGCTGCGCGACACAGTCCCGATTCCTGACCGAAGCGTTCGCCTCGGCCGGCTATCTCGTGTTCGCCCCGAACCACCGGGACGCAAGCTGCGATCGGGGAGATGCACCGGTCCTCAGTGGGCCGAAAGTTCCTTTCGGGCGTCCCGAACTGTGGAACGATACGACCTACCGGGATCGCGAAGAAGATATCCATCGTCTCCTCCAGGCGATTGCGAGCGACGACCGGTTTGGCCCCCGCGCCGATCTCTCGCGCCTTGGAATCTCGGGTCATTCCCTCGGCGGATACACCGCTCTGGGACTCGGAGGCGCATGGCCGAGCTGGAAACTCGCCGGCCTGAAAGCGGTCCTCGCACTCTCTCCCTACAGCCAGCCCTTCATCGTGCACGACAGGCTCGGTGGCCTCGCTGCGCCCGTGATGTACCAGGGCGGAACGCGGGATTTCGGCATCACCCCTTCGCTGCGGAAGAATGCGGGCGCGTACGAGCAATCGCCTGCGCCGAAGTACTACGTGGAGTTCGACGAGGCGGGGCATTTCGCTTGGACGAACGTCAGCGAGACCGCACATGATCTGATCGTCGCCTACAGCCTCGCCTTCATGAATCATTACGTAAAAGGGGAGCCCGTGGATCCGATTCTGAGGGACGCACAGCCAGGGGTGGCGCGGCTGTCGTCTCGTCCTTGAGCAGCCGTGCGCGAAACGGGAGCCCCCCCTGGGCGCCGAGCGTTCGACCGTCGGAATTGACGTTCCGAGGTCTGTGGCTATTTTGCGTCGCCCCTTCTCTCCGAGAGCAAGGAAATGGAGGGCGGATCCGCCTTGCCCGTCGCCACGTTTCCGGAACCGGCTCTCGCTCGCCCCGCCTCCATGACCGCGCGACTGTGTACGGCCGCCGCATTCGGGGCTCTTCTGGCCGTGGGCTTCGCACTCTGGGGAGGCGCTTCGACCGTTGAATCCTGGCAGCGTGCTGCACGTTACACCGCGCGCTTCTCATTCCTGCTCTTTCTGCCGGTGTTTGCGGCTCGCTCCTGGAACGCCCTTTCTCCGAGCACACTCTCCCGTGCGCTCCTGCGGCAGCGACGTTCACTCGGGCTCGCCTTTGCGACCGCCCACACCGTCCACCTCGCGGGGCTCGCGACGTTCTTCGCCGTGAAAGGAACGCGTCCCGATCCGGTCACGCTGGTCGTGGGCGGCGGCGCCTATCTCACGCTCTATGCCATGGCGGCGACCTCGACCGATGCTGCGGTTCGCCGTCTCGGTCGCAACTGGCGAAGACTGCATACCTTTGGTGTCTACTACCTGTGGTTCGTGTTCGCGTTCACCTACGGAACGCGCACGCTCGAGCGAGGCTTGGGGTACGCCCCGTTCCTGGCGGCAGCCATCGCCGCCCTCGGACTCCGCCTCGTTTCGCGGCGGCTGCGGCAGCCGAGGGCTGCAGCCGCGCGCTAAGGGATCGATCCTCCGCACTCCCGGGTCGGGGGGGCTCAGCCCGGGCCGATGATCTCCTGGATCAACGCGTGGGTGTCGACCCGCGCGCGCAAGCGCGCACAGAGCAAGAACGAGCCCACGAGCTTTCGGTGCAGGAAGACCGTTTCGGGGGGCGGTGCGTGCAGGAAGCCGCGGCGGAACGCCAGGTCGAGGCCAATGTCGCGGACCCGGGAGGGCAGCGTCGAGCGGCCGAAGTCGTAGGGCCCCGCATGGCGCAGCGGTTCGCAGACCGCAAAGATGAGATCCACGACGCCGCGCGCGCGCTCGTCGCTCTCCTCTTTGGGCAGGTAACCGATCTCGATCGCGCCGCTTCGCACCGCCGTGCGGTCCCCGGCGAGAACTGCCCGTACGATCCTCGTGTACCGTTCCACCAAGGCTTGCGGCAGTTCGCGGGTCGAGCCGAAGTCGAGGAGCGCAATGCGTCCAGAGTCCGGCAGCATGCGGTAGTTGGCGAAGTTCGGATCGGTCTGCATGAAGCGAAACTCGAAGAGCTCGCGGAAGACCAGCCGCTCGAGGGTGTACCCTGCCGCGTCGCGAGGTCCTTGCGGCGTCCCTGGCGCAGCGAGGGACTCGATCTCCTCCCCGTCGACGAAGTCCATCGCAAGGATGCGCCGTGTGGTGAGGTCGTCATGCACCCCCGGCACGAGCAGCCCCGGATCGTCGGCCACGAGCATGCGGTAGCGGCGCAGGCTTTGGGCCTCCAGCAGATATTCCGCTTCCTGCCGCAGCTGGTGCTTCGCCTCCGCGATGATGCCCGAGACGTCGAGATCGACGGGCAAAAGCTTTGCCAGCCGCAGGAGCGACGCCACGTTGTCGACGTCGCTCTCGATGCTGCGAGCAACGCCCGGGTATTGGATCTTGAGAGCGAGGCGGCGCCCGTCCGCTGCGACCGCGGCGTGAACCTGACCAATGGAGGCGGACGCCACCGGTTCGAAGTTGAACTCGCGAAAGCGGCCCTCCCAGCCCTTGCCGTACTCACGGCCGAGCATCCTCCGGACCTGCGAGGGGGGCATGGTGTCGGCCGAGGCGCGGAGCACGGCCAGTGCCTCGGCGAACTCCGGCGGGAGGATATCGGCGCTCTCGAGTGAGAGGAGTTGCCCGAGCTTCATGGCGGCGCCGCGGAGATTCGCGAGGCGCCTGGACAGGCGTTGCGCGTTTGCGACCGAGAGCAGGGGGCTCNNAGAGGCGCCGCGAGAGGCGCTGCGCGTTTGCAACCGAGAACAGGGGGCTCGCGCCACTGCTGCCACTGAGGAGCCGGCGCGTACCCTCGATCAGTCCACCTGCCGCGAACTCTCCCGCCATAAGTCCGATGCGCGCCAGCCGCTCGATCCGGCTCGCGGGCACTCTCGATCGCCTGCGCTCTGCCAAGGATGCTTCAGCTCCGCGCGCTCATCTGCGCGCCGTTGGCGTAAGCGTCGCGACCGCAGGCACGAGCAGGTCCCGAAGGCGCGGGCTCTGAGCTCCGCCGGGCGTCGNNGTCTACCCCGCTGGGTACGCGCGATGCCCGGAGAGCGCAACGCTCGAGAATCATACGTGAGCGACTTGGTGCGCGGTCCCCTACGCCACGACTCCTCCAGGTAGCCTGCGCCGGCCTTCCCGGCCAGCCGGCGCAGGATCGGGCTATCCTGGCTGCGACGAGCCTTAGGCATCTCATGAAGCGTGATCCACGGCTGCGGGACCTCTCCGACGACCACCATGTGGCGCTCGTGCTGGTGCGGCGCGCCGTGCGCGCAGCGTCCGGAACGGGCGGTCAGTCCCTCGATGATGCGTGGGCAGAGGTGCGACGCCGCTTCGATTTGGAGCTCGGCCCCCACTTTGCCATCGAGGAACAGCTTCTCCTGCCCGCGCTCGAGGTGGCCGACGCTGCGGACTTGGCCGCGCTCGCCGCGAGGATCCGGGACGACCATGCGATGGTGAGAGAGCTCGTTGCCGGCAAGGCGGGCGACCCGCGGGCACGCCTGCGTGCCTTTTGCGAGCGTCTCGGGAAGCACGTCCGCTTCGAGGAGCGGGAGGTATTCGGTCGCGCCGAGCGGGAACTCCCGGGTGCGGTGCTCGAGGCCATCGCCCTGGCGACGAGAGAGAAGCGCGCCGCGACCCCGCCGGAAAGGCACTGACAATCCCAATCGGGGATGCGTCTCGACCTGTGTTCCCCTGAACAGTCGAGATCCGGCGCGAATCGCAAAGCGCGAGGCGTCGAAGGAAGCGTCGTGGCACCCGAGCTCGTGCGCGCGCAAGCGTACGATCCAAGGCGCGAGAGCGCTCCGAATCTTGGCGGAGGGATTCGCGGCCAATGTCAGAGAGGACTCCCTCGCCGAGGGGCGAAGCTCCTGCCGTGCCGGAACGTTACACCGCCCTGCCCGAGACGTGGCTTGAATTGAAGGGGATTCGCTGCCCGCTTGGGTCCTCCACGCTGAACGAGCGATGAAACGGGCCCGTTTGGATCGGAGACGGAGCGAGGCCGAGGTCGGTGAGGAGGCGGTGGGTTGCGTCGAGATCGTCCACCATGAAGTCAAAGGGTGCCGGACCGGGCGAGACCTGATCGCTCTGCATCAACAGCAGGTGGGTTCCGCCGCGAAGCTCCAAGACTGCGACGTCACGTTGTAGCTCGATGGGTCGAAGCCCGATCTTCCTCATGAACTCCCAGGACTCTTTGAGCCGGTTGGTCTTCATCAGGATGTGACCGACCCACACCGGGGGACGCTCTTGTGCGTGAGTCATGGCTCCCTCCACGTTGATGCCGGGAATGGCGAGAAGATACCAGGCGGCTTCCCCGAAATCCTGAGCCATTCTCAGAACACGAAGGGAACGAGCCGCCAGGATTTTTCTCGGTAGGTTGCGTACTCGCTGCCAAGGTTCTTGAGCAGCATTCTTTCCTCCACCCCGATTCGGTACGTGTAGACGGGGATGAGAAGCAGGAGCTCAAGAAGGGGAGGGAGAAGGAACCCGAACCCTGCCGCCGCACCGACCCAGATGAGCAATGCGGAAAGGTACCCGGGATGGCGTATGTAGCGATATGGTCCGCGCCGAACGACACGCTGCCCCGCCACGGTCACGAGGGTGCGCGTGTAGTACGCCCCCAGCGTCCGGAAGGCGACCCTCCGCAGGATGACGCCCGCGCTTCCCATCGCGATGCCCACCCACTGCGTCCACAGCGGAAGCCTGGGACCGTGGCCGGCTGTGAAGAGCGCCGCGATTGCGGGAGCCCAGATGAGGAGCATGAGCCGTGTACTGCCGGCATCTTCATCGCCTGCCGACCAGCTTTTGGCGACGGGGCCTTGGCGCATGACCAGTTCGAATGCGCCGAAGAGGACCAGGAGGATGCCACCGGCGATCGTCGGATAGGACATCTGGCTTCTATACTTTAGGTCGCACCGAGCCGCGCCTGACGCGACGAGTATACCGGCCCCCCGGCCTGCGCTTCCAGATCATTGCGCTTGCGGTGCTGGAGCCGCGGTCTGGCGCACCACATCGCCAGGTTCTCCGCAGTGCGGAGATTGCGCGCGATCCAACTCGAGCCGAACGGTTCCGGCTCGGGGACCGGCTTCGGAACGTGAGCTGGACCGGCAGAAGCGGATCCCTCCCCGTCGCCTTTGCTGTCTCACGGCTGTGTATTGTGCGCCTTGTGGCTTCCCTTGGCGAGGGCAGAGAAGCTTACTCCGCACGCACGTTGAACAGAATCGACACTGACGGCCAACTCACTCAATCGGGATCCAAGCTCGTCCTTCGATCCGTCACAACGGCGCCGCTTGTTTGAACAAGCGTCGCTGTCTCTCGGGCGGCACTCTCGGTATTCGCTGCAATCGTTTTCGGCCTCTTCCGCGGCGCGCTTGGCGTGGCCCACCACCCTTTCGAGCCTACCGAGGCCCGCGTCACAAGCGGCAAGATCGGCACCGCTTACGGGCTGCGGCAGGCCGAAGAGACAGGCAGCCATGGCAAGCCTCAGTCGAGAGTGCATATCGGTCGATCCTCCGAACGATCTTGACACGAGAATGCCCATTCGTCGAAACGCGACGATCCTACGCCACGCGCATCTTGAGCCGAACGGTGTCTCGAGCGCAGCCGCCCCTGTGCCCGATGCCAGGCTTCGGGTTCGTGACTCTTTGAAAGGGACACTCGGCCGTCAAGCCTGCAGCAGCGACGTTCGTGCTTCGTCGCCAACGCGGGGGGCACCTGCGGAGTGTTGTCTGACACCTCGGGCGGACGTTGCGCCTCCCATCGTTTCGGAAGGGGATTCCTCCAGGCGACCAGTGCCCTCTCCAGCCGGTAGGGGCTGCGATGAGGGGTTGGGTCCCGCGTTCCGCGTAGCGAGACCCACACGGCGGCACGCGGATCCGTGGGCTCAACGCGCGCCGTCCCGCCAAACAGGGCGGAGGCCGCGAGAACCCGGTTCACGCCTCGACGACGCCTCGAATTTTCTCTTTTCCGCGAGCCGAAGAAATCCGGTTGAGGGCGAATCACGCCGTCGGACGCGCTAGGGTTAGGGAAAGCAATCGATCGGAGAGTCCTTCTGTCCGGCCAGAGAGGGTCCGCCTGTNNTGTCCGGCCAGAGAGGGTCCACCTGTCTCGCCGACCTGCGACTGTCCGGTGCAGAGTGATCTCCTCATCGATGAAGGCCAGAGGAGGTCAACATGGCCATCGAGCTGAACCATACGATCATCTGGGCTCGTGACAACCAGGCTTCGGCCAGGTTCCTGGCCGAGACGCTCGGTCTTCCCGCGCCGACACGATTCGGGCCCTTCATGGAGGTGAAGACCGCCAACGGCGTCGACCTCGCCTTCCACACCATCGACGGCCAGGTCCCCTCCCAGCACTATGCCTTCCTGGTCAGCGAGGCCGAGTTCGATGAGATCTTCTGCCGGATCGTTGAGCGCGGCCTGCCCTATTGGGCGGATCCTATGCGTTCCAAGCTCGGCGAGATCAACCATGCCGACGGAGGCCGCGGTGTCTACTTCCCCGACCCTGACGGCCACCTCCTGGAAAT
>DOUU01000273.1:0-154 GCA_003520425.1 Deltaproteobacteria bacterium | reverse complement strand
ACCGCGCAAGCGCTTCGGGGAGCGGCGGATTCGCTCGAGGGAGGCACGGAGGTGCCGCCCGAGTTCGCGCTGGGTGTCGGGACGGCTGTTGGCGAGCCGCTGCTTCGCGAGCTTCCAGACACCCTCGTCGGGGTTGAGCTCGGGCGCGTAGCCG
>DOUU01000178.1 GCA_003520425.1 Deltaproteobacteria bacterium | reverse complement strand
GGTACTGCGCGCCCACCTGCACGGCCATGCGCCCGGCCACCTCGCTCATGGGCGCCAGCACCGGAAAGGCGCCGTCGGGATGCTGGATGGTCTCGTAGGCGATCGCCACGATGTCGGCGCGCCGCAGCGCGTCGGCGAGCCAGGGCGCGGCCGCAAGGTGGAGGTAGGTGAAGAGCGTCTGGCCGGGGCGCAGGCGCTGGACCTCCCGCTCATTCGGCTCCTTCACCTTGATCACTAGGCTGGGCGACGACCAAGCCTCGTCCACCGACACGATTCGCGCGCCGGCACGCTCGAAGTCCGCATCGGCAAGCCCGCTCCCGGCCCCTGCCCCCGTCTCCACAAACACTTCGTGACCTGCGGCCACAAGGATGCGAACCCCGTCGGGCACGACACCCACCCGGAACTCTTGGTCCTTGGTTTCTTTCGGTACGCCAATCTGCATGGGTGTTGGTCTATTCGGCAGTTTCATGCTGCCGCAGGAGCCGGTTGGACGCGACCCGCGAGCCTGGGCTCAGGCTCCCGGTTCGAGCTCGTGCAGCATGCAAGCGGTGGGGGAAAGCGCCAACCCTTTGCGGCCGCGCGGCCGGCAGCTCCTTCGCGCAGTGGAGAGGCCGGTGATCGTCGCGCCCTCAAGGGGCTCTCCTCCCCCCGCGAAGGCCGCAAAGAGTTCGCCTGTGGCTCTCCACGGGGATCTAGGCCCCAGATTCTGCCCTCAGGCCGCCTTCGGCGGACGCCCACTCCAGCCACTCTGCAAGCACGAGCAGAGCCCAAAGAAGGCGGGCGTGGTCCGCTCTCGCGCTGCGGTGCTCGCACAGGAGGGCCAGCGCCCGCCGTCCGTCAAGACCGAGCAGCTCCACTAGCCCCGCGCTCAGTCGCTTTTCCGCCCAGTCGAACAGCGGTCGGCGCAGCCACCCGGCGATCGGAACGGAGAGCCCGCGTTTTCGCCGGTGGACGATCCGACGAGGCAGGTAGCGCTGCGCGTAACGCTTCAGAAAGAGCTTCGTCGAGAGTCCGGAGACTCGGGACTCCAAGGGAAGGGTCGCGGCGAACTCAAGCACTGCAAGGTCGAGGAAGGGCGCGCGAAGCTCGAGGGCCGAAGCCATCCCCGCCCGATCGGACTTCGTGAGGAGGCCCTCTCCGAGCGCCACCTCGAAGTCCCATTGCTGCGCAAGATCGACTTCGCTCCCGAGGGCGGAGTCGGCCTCGCTCGTTCGGGGCAGCCGCACACCGATCGCCTCGAGGATGGAAGGGTCCGCGTGCGATACCCAGGACCTGTGCCGCGCCATACCCGGGAGGCTCTCGCCCGAGACGAACCGTTTCAGCAAAGAGGAAAGCGTCACCTTTTTTTCGCTCACCGGGATCCGGTCGACGAGCCACTTGATCCCGCGCCGGACCTGCAAGGGCAGCTGGTGATAGCGCGGTGCGATTCGCGCGCCGGGGTATGTCGGATAGCCGCCGAACAGCTCGTCTGCGCCTTCCCCCACGAGAACCATCGTGACGTCCCGCCGTGCGCGTCGCGCGAGCATCGCCGTCGGCAGCCAGGCGGGGTCGGCGAGCGGCTCGCCGACACAGCGCACCAGCTCGGCGATCGATGCAGGCACCTGTTCAGGGCGAATCCACTCGGACACGAGCTCCATTCCGAGTTGGCTCGCGACTTCGCCAGCGAAGAAGCCTTCGTCAAACGAGGCATCGCCAAATCTCACGCAGTACCCCGGCAGCGATCGTGTCGGGTGGAGGGAGCGCGCGACCGCCGCCACGAGGGAGGAGTCGAGCCCGCCGCTCAAGAAGACGCCAAACTCCACATCCACGTCGGTCTGGCGCTGCACCGCGGTCCGGAAGAGCGTGTCAAAGCCCTCGACGGACGGGACCTTCTTGGGCGTCGCTGGAAGATTCCAGCGCCAATAGCAGCGCTCCTGAACGCCGGCCGCGTCGGCGACCAGGAGGTGCCCGGGGCGAACCTTCTTGATTCCCGCAAACGCGGTCTGCGGGGCGGGGAAGTAGCCAAACTGCAAATAGTCACGCAGGGCGGCCGGAGACATCTGCGGCTTGCGCGGTTCGGCCGCGGCCAGGGCGCGAAGCTCGCTCGCAAAGCGGATGCCGTCCGCCGTGGCTTCGAAGAAAACAGGCCTCTCCCCGGCTCGGTCCCGGGCGAGGAGGAGCCGTTCGCGCTCACCGTCCCAGATCGCGAGCGCAAAGGCCCCAATCAGGCGCTCCACGAAGGCGTCACCGAGCTCCGCGTAGAGCGCCGGCAGGATCGCGACGTCGGATCTTCCTTGGACGATGCGTCCGCGTCCGGCCAGCCATTGTCGCAGCTCTTGGTGGTTGTCGATCTCTCCGTTGCAAACCGCGACAACGCGGCCTCCGACAATGGGCTGTATGCCATCGCCCGGAGCGCGGATGATGAGCCGGGTGGCACCGATCGCGGCGCGCGGAGTGTGCTCCGAGCGAGAGTCGTCGGGGCCACGATGGACCAGCGCTGCGAGCATGCGCGAGACTTGAGGCGCGGCCGTGTCGCCCAGGTCGCGTCCGAACCGGACCACTCCGCAGATGCCGCACATGTCAGGTGGGCACAGCCGAGTCAAAGCTCCGAGATCTCACCCACACCCCTCGCCCCGACTCACCGGCCACCGCAGGTGACCGTTGCACAAACCGCTTGGCGGTCGCGCTCTCGCCTCGAGTTCCCCCGCCCCAAGCCCTGAGCGGCTTGATTTGCCAAGGCCTGTAGAACAACTTTGGAGATTGGCGAAGGACGGGCGGAACCCCAAGCAGTCTCGAGCCAGGCTCTTCACCCGAGCTTCACAATAGCTCTTTGTTGCGAGAGGCCCGCAGCGAGCCATGGCGACCCGCGCCGACAAGTTCTGGCTCCTTGCCGCCGTTGCTGTCGCGACGGTCGCCCTGCTCTGGCAGCTGGGCGGATACCCCCTCGTCCAGCCCGACGAGGGCCGCAACGCCGAGGTCGCGCGGGAGATGGAGAGATCCGGATCGTGGCTGATCCCCACCTTGAACGACGCCCCCTATCTGGACAAGCCCGCTTTCTATTTCAAGGTCGTCGCGCTCTCGATGAGCTCCTTCGGGGAGTCGGAGTGGGCGGCGCGACTGCCCTCGGCCCTGTTCGGACTGGGCACACTGGGCCTTGTCTACGGGTTCTGCCGGCGTCAGTACACGGCCGAGCGTGCGGCAATGGCCGCCATCATGGCTTCCACGAGCCCCCTTTTCGTCATGTACTCGCGGCTCGTGATTTTCGACGTGGCACTCACCTTCTTCCTGAGCGCCGCCCTCCTGGCCGCGTATTGCGCCGAGATGCTTCCCGGGGTTCGCCGCAAACGCTGGCATGCCGCGGGTGCATTCGCGGTGGGCGTCGCGACGCTCGTGAAGGGACCCGTGGGCTTTGTCGTTCCGGGGCTCATCTTGAGCGCATTCTTCCTCTCGGAAGGCCGGCCAGATGCGCTTCGCAGACTCTTCGCTCCACGCAATCTCCTCGTCGTCGCTGCGGTCGTGCTTCCCTGGTTTCTCGGCGTCTCCTACCTCTTTCCCGACTTCCCCTCCTATGGAGTCGTTCACGAGTCGATCCTTCGTTTCACCACGGATGAGTTTCACCGCGATCAACCCTTCTACTTCTACCCCGCGGTCCTGCTTGGTGGATTCTTCCCCTGGAGCCTCTTCTTGGCGGATCCCCTGCTCAGAGCGTGGCGCGCATATCGGCAGCTCGAGAGCATCGAGCGGCTGTCCCTGCTCTGGATCGCTGTGGTCTTGATCTTCTTCTCGCTTTCCCATTCAAAGCGCCCCGGATACCTCCTGATCGTGGCCGTGCCGGTTGCGCTCCTCTCCTCGCGCTGCTTCGAGGCGGCGTTGCGCAACCCACGCGCGGCTGTCGCGAAAGCGCTGGCGCGGGCGAGTCTTTCGCTCGGGGTCTTCTCGCTCGGAGCGGCGGCGGCTCTCGCCCTCGTGGTTTCGCTTCCCCAGCTCTCGAAGGCCGCGGCCCAGCTCGACGCGACGGTGGCGGAGGAGCTGACCCTGCACCCGGTCCTGTTTGTCGGAGCGTTCCTCCTTGCGGCGGGTCTCGCGCTCCGCGGTTGGCGGACGGGGAGCGCGCGAGTTGCATTCGCGGCGTTCGCCCTGCTGCCGCTGGCCGGCGTCGTCATCGGGTTCGGACCGATGGCACGCGTGGCGGAGCGGCGCTCCGCACGCTCGCTCGCGACGGCCGTGGATTCGCTCGCGCAGGGGGCAGACATCGTGTGCGTGCGATGTTTCCCGATCTCCCTTCCCTTCTATCTCGGGCGGACGATCACAGTGGTCACGGAAACGGGCTCTGAACTCTCGAGCAACTATGTGAAGTTCGCACTCGAACGGGGAGAGCGCTGGCCGCGCAGCTTGATCCGCGGAAGCGAACTCGAATCGCGAGTCGCCGAGCGCAGCGCTCCGGTGTTCTTGCTCGCGGACGAGTCGGGCCAGCCTGAGCTCGAAGCGGTTGCACAAAAATACGGTGCGCCCGTGGGCCCGGTGGCGCCGGGCTACGTCGGAGCGCGGATTCCCATGGCAGCGGCAGCTCCCTAGCCTGCTCCCGCCCGGTTGAGGCCACGGTAGGCCTCGATCAGCACGTCCGCGACCTCGGGGCGCAAGATCCGAGGATCCGGCCTCTGTCCGCTCTGGAGCTGCAGCCTGACCTGGGTACCACTCACGGTGACGGGCTTCTCGCTGGGGTGGTTCTCGGTGAAATCCACCCGACCCAGCGACTCATAGTAGGCGGCGAAACCGACCTTCACCGGTCGCACGTGGAGCTCACCTTCCAGCCCGTCGAAGATCTGCTGCGCATCGAAGTCGCCCCAAATGGGCTTACCGTCGTCAAAGGGTGCGTCGGCGTGCTTGCGGCCGATCACCAGATGGCTGAAGCCGTAGTTCTGGCGATAGATGGCATGCATGACCGCTTCCTTCGGCCCGCCATAGAACATTTTCATGTCGAGACCAATCAGCTCAAAGACGTCCGCGAGGTCGTAGCCCACCGACTCCCAGAGCGCTGCGTCCTTGTCCCCTTCGCCGAGAAGGCGGCGATCATGAAGCATGCGGTAGGCCCGCATCCGGATCGCCGCGGGAACGTCGTCGCCCTTGAGTTCGCCGACCAGCGGGTTCAAGACCACGCCCGTGAAGTAACCTTCTCGGGTGAGGCGCTCTGCGCCTGCCACGAGCGCGTACTCATGGGCACGGTGGAGGGGATTGCGCGTCTGGAACGCGAGAGCGCGCTCCCACTTGCGCTCGCGCACAAGCGCCCGCACAAGGCGCGGCGACATCATGTACTCCCCGTATTCGGGGTGGAGGGGTTGGGGCAGTGCGCGGAGCCGTCCGCCGGCGAGCTTCGCACGCGGATCGTCCTGCACCATGCGACCCCCGGGATGGTCGAAGCGGTCCGTTCCGTAGACCACCTTCACGTACTTGACCTTGTCCCAGGGGTAGATCTCCACTTCATCGAGAATCGCGACGATTGTGCCCTCCTCGCTTCGCAAGGCCGCCGACCCGCCGCGGCGCAGGGTGCGCGCCTCATTCTCCGCGACCGGCAGCGAGAGGGGGATCGTCCAGGCGTAGCGGCCGCCATCGGCGCCGTGGATCGAGCCTTTGTCCAGGACCCGGTGCCACGTCTCCGCATCCATCGGACCTTGCAGCGGGGAGAGCGCTCCGTCCGAGAGGCGATACACAGTGGACAGGTCGGCCTTCGCCACGCGCAGCGAGGGGAGGCTTTCGGCCTCCGCGAGGAAACGCTTGCGGTCTTTGAGGGGGATCACGCAATCCACCGGCTCAGAGAGGCCGCCGTGCACGGGCACCAAGTCATGGCTACGGCGCTGGGTCGACATCTGCGATGGGCTCCTGTGATTCCTGGCACCCTGCGGAAGGCAACGCAGTCCTACCAAACCGGCCAGGCACCGTCACCGTTATCGAGCAGTGCGCGGTCTCCTGTCCCGTCAATGCGCCGCACACGCAGGTAGCTCCGCCCCTCGAGCTCAGAGACATAAGCTACGAAATTGCCGTCCGGTGAAACGGCGGGATGGACCTCATCTTTCGTCTCCGTAGAACCTGTACCGATGCGAAGCTTTCCGGAGCCGTCAGGTCTCATCTTCCACAAGTGATGCTCCCGGCCGACCTGCGCGCTGTAGACGATCCAGGTGCCGTCTGGAACGAAGACGGGGTCGCGCCCCCGGGCGATGATCCGCGTCGCGGGATCCTCCTCCCGGGGATCGAGACGCACGATTTCGTCGGCGCCCTCCTTGGTGCGGGTGACAAAGACCACCAGGCTGCCGTCCGGAGAGAAGACCGCAGAGCCGTCCGCGGGTCCGCCCGTCAAAGGGCGCGGCGCTCCTGCACCGGGGGATTGGAGAAAAAGACGCTGGGTCGGCCCCGTGTCCGGCGCGTTGCGGATCGCGCTGTACACGAGACGCCCGTCGCTCGCCAGGGCACCCGAGGTCGCGAAAAGGTCCGGAGGCGTGAGGGGCTGAAGTCGGTTGCGGCCGATGTCGAGGAGCATGAGCTGCAGGGAGTCAGCCCGCCGGACCCGGAACACGAGCTGCTGGCGGTCGGGCGAAAAAGAGAGCGGCTCCGCCCCCTTCGGCGCCGAGTCCACCGCTTTCATTTCACCCGTGCGCGGATTGAGCAGGGACAAATGCCCTGAGAGATCGGAGAACTCTGCGCTCACGTCTTTTCCAAGAACCTTCTGTACGTCGGACAGGCGAAAAAATCCGCTCGGGGCGCTCGAGGCCTTGCCGGTGGCCTCGTTCAGGATCTCGGCGCGACGGTGCGCTTCGTCCGCCGTCCGGTGCAGGAGTGCAAGCGGGCTTTCGGGCAGCTCCTGGCTCCGCACCCCCCCTGCACACGCCCCGAGAAGAAGGCTGGCCGCGCTGATCGCGGCGAGCGCGCGTTTGGGCACGATCACGGTGCTGCCGCGACGAGCAGGCTGCCTCGAAAGCTTCCCGTACGCTCGTCGCGCTGGAAGATTCCTTGGCCGATCACACTCCCCCCAAACACCGCGATCACAATGTGGTCCGCAGACGGGAACGGGAAGTCGGAACGGGCGGCGAATTCCTGGTCCATCTCCGAGAAATAGGCGCCGGGCCCGACATGCGAATGATACACGGCGGTGACGCGTTCGCCCCGCCCCTCCGCTTCGTCCCGGACTTTCAGGTAGTCGAGCTCGTTCATATGAAACGCTTCGCGCCCGTTGCGGGGCCAGCTCACGGGGTCGCGTTCATGAAGCGCCGTCATCTCGTTGCGGCAGCGGTGAACGCGACGAAAACGGCGCACGTCGTCGCCCGAGATCAGACCACAGCACTCCTCAGGATCGCTCTCGAGCGCGTGGGCCCAGATCTCGTTCAAGAGGGAGGCCGGAATCGGTACCGGCGGGAGCTCCCGATTGACCTCGATGCGGCCGCGCACCGGGCGCATGTTAGCGACGGGTCCAAGGCGTGCTATCAGCTGGTGGCCCCAGTCGGAGTCTTGCCGGCCCAAGCCGGCGCACAGGAGACGCCATGGCAGGGCCTCGACCGCTCGACGCGCGGCTCGGCCAGCCGATCGAGCCGGAACTGTCTCCTGGCTACCCCACCCACTGGGAGAGTGACTCCGTGCTGGCCGACGGCCGTCCCGTCCACATCCGGCCGGTGCGACCGGACGACGCCGACGAGATCATTCGCTTTCACTCCGGACTTTCCGAAGAATCGATCTATCTGCGCTTCTTCTCTGCGCTTCGGCGCCTGCCCGACGCGCTGCTACAGCGCTTCACGCACGTCGACTACGACTCTCGCGTGGTGCTCCTGGCACTGCTCGGAGACACAGTCATCGCAATGGCGAGCTACGACCGCGCTCCAGCCAAGCCGGAAGCGGAGGTGGCCTTCGCGGTGGCCGATGCCCACCACGGGCGCGGACTGGCCACGCTCTTGCTCGAACACCTGGCCGAGATCGCGCGATCCCGCGGCATCGAGAGCTTTACCGCCGATACCCTGCCGCACAACCGCTCGATGCTCCAAGTCTTTCGCAACGCGGGCTATCGGCTCGAAACCGCACCGGACCACGGCACCGTCCATATCCGCTTCCCGATTGCCCCCACGGCCGAATCGCGCGGCAAACTAGAGGCACGCGAGCACCTCGCCGAAGCCGCGTCGGTCGCTCGGCTGCTCGCACCGAAAACCATCGCAGTGGTGGGAGCGGGACCCGGGCGGGGCAAAATCGGCCATGAAATTCTGCGCAACCTGATCGCCGGGGGCTTTCAGGGGGCGATCTATCCCGTCCACCCGCGCGCCAAGACCGTGCTCGATTTGCCCGCGTATCGCCGGGTGACGGAGATCCCGCGGGCAGTCGACCTCGCGGTGATCGCGATACCCGCACCGCGGGTGCGCGGGGTCGTCGAAGATTGTGCAGACAAGCAGGTTCCCGGGATCGTGGTGATCAGCGCCGGCTTCGCCGAGAGCGGTGAAGCGGGAGCGGATGCGGAACGCGAACTCGTCAGATTTTCACGGGCCAACGGCATGCGCATGGTGGGTCCGAACTGCATGGGCATCGCAAACACCGCATCGGCCGTGCGCATGAATGCCACCTTTGCGCCAACCGCGCCCGCTCCAGGTCGCGTGGGATTTTTCAGCCAATCGGGTGCCCTCGGCATCGCGATCCTCGAGCGTTCGGCGGCCACAGGCGCATTCGGAATCTCGACCTTCGTTTCCGCCGGGAACAAGGCCGACGTGAGCGGAAACGATCTTCTGCAGTACTGGGAGGAGGACCCGGACACCGACGTCGTCCTCCTGTATCTCGAGGCCGTCGGCAATCCTCGCAAGTTCGCGCGCCTGGCTCGCCGCATTTCGCGCCGCAAGCCCATCGTCGCGCTCAAGGGCGGCATCTCGGAAGCGGGTCGCCGAGGTGCATCGTCTCATACGGCGGCACTCGCGAGCCCCGACGCTGCGATCGACGCGCTTTGCGCCCAGGCGGGCATCATCCGCGTGCACTCGATGCAGGACCTCTTCGACGTGGCCGAACTCTTTTCCACGCAGCCGCTGCCCGCGGGCCGGCGTGTGGCCATCGTCGGCAACTCGGGCGGACCAGGCATCCTGGCCGCAGACGCCTGCGAACGCAGCGGCCTTCTCGTGCCCGAGCTCCCCAAGGCCACGCAGGAGCGGCTCCGAGATCTGCTGCTGCCCGGGGCGGGGGTGCGCAACCCCGTGGACATGCTCGCGGAGGCGACCCCCGAACACTACGAAGCCTCGATCCGGATGCTTCTGGCCGAGCCCGGGATCGACTCCCTGCTCGTCGTGTACACGCCGCCGCGCGTGAGCCAGCCCGAGCAGGTCGCGGCCGCCATCGCCCGATCGACACACGGAGCCCGCGCAAAACCCATCGTGGCCAGCTTCCTCACTACGCAGCCGGTTCCCTTCTCCCTTCGCGCCGACAGCGGCTCTCCTGCCCGCGTGCCGTGTTTCGCCTTCCCCGAGCAGGCGGCCCATGCGCTCGCTCGCGCCGCAACCTATGCGGAATGGCGCGCGCGCCCGGAGGGTCGCGAAGCGGACCTCCCGGGTGTGGACGCCGACGCGGCGCGGCGTTGTGTGGACCGAGCCCTCGCGGCCTCGCCTCAGGGTCTGTGGCTCCCCGCCGAAGACGCCCACGCGCTGCTCGCCTGCTACGGCATTGGTGTGATCCCGACTGTGCACGTCGGGTCGGCCGAGGAGGCCGCGGCGGTTGCTCAGCGGCTCGACCGCCGCGTGGTGCTCAAGGCTGCCAATCCAACGCTCGTGCACAAGTCGAACGTCGGTGGAGTGGTCCTCGACCTTGTGAGCCCGGAGGAGGTGCGCGCTGCGTTCTTCGCCATGAAAGAACACCTCGGAGACCGAATGGGCGGCGCCCTCGTCCAACCGATGGTGATGGGGGGGATCGAAACCATCGTGGGCGTGACACAAGACCCAAGCTTCGGCCCGCTCATCCTCTTTGGAATCGGCGGCGTCGCGGTGGAGCTGCTTCACGACCGCGCCTTCCGCATCCTTCCCTTGACCGACCGTGATGCCGAGGAGTTGGTTCGAGGGCTCCGAACTTCGCCCCTGCTCTTCGGCTACCGGGGGACCCCCCCGGCAAACATCCGCGCGCTTGAGGACTTCTTGCTCCGCGTCGCGCGTCTTGCCGAGCAGGTCCCGGAGCTCGCGGAGCTCGATCTCAATCCGGTGATCGTGTCAGCGGAGGGCATCTCGGCGGTGGATGTCAAGCTTCGCCTAGAGCACCACACCCCGCGGCCTGAACTCGCGGTTCGCCGCCTGCGTTAAGGCAAGGACGGGGCCGTTCTCCGACGCGCCTCCCGGCACGGGAAGGCACAAGCGGGAGGAGAAAGCCCCCTCCCACCTTCAGCGCCCGGAACGAGGAGAGCCCCCACCCCGCAGCGGCGAGCGCACGCCAACGAAGCGCCGGTTCCCCTCGGGCTCCCGGCTTCTCCTAGACCGGTCGCGGCGCGACGATCGCCGCGAGCGTCTTCCCGACGAGCGCGAACCCTGCGCTCCCGCCCCTCGCAGAGGGCTTTCGTGCGGCCTCGTGTGCGAGATCAGCGAGCGACAGCATGCCCAGCACTTGGCGCGACCCGTCCACGACCGGGAGCCGATGCACCTTCGCTTCCGCCATCGCATGAGCCGCTTCTTCAAGCGTCGTGATTGGAGTGCAGGCCTTCACGTCGCGCGACATTGCCGATTCGACGGAGATGTTGCTCAGGCTTTTTCCCTGTGTGTAGGCAGCCATGCAGATGTCGCGGTCCGTCAGGATTCCCACGAGGCGGTTGGATCCATCCTCAGCCACGACGGGCAGCGTGCCAATATCGTTCTCCCAGAGGATCTGCGCCGCAAGGTTGAGTGAATCGGAAGGCCGGCACACGTGCACCGCCTTCGTCATGAGATGCTCGACGACCAGGCTGTCCTTCTTTCGCCGCGGTGCTCGGGTGCTCATTTGATTGCGATCGTCTTCGGTTTGGTTTCCTCAAGCTTCGGAATCCGCACCGTCAGTACACCGTCCTTGAATGATGCGTCGATGCGATCGGTCGCAGCGTTCACCGGCAGCGTGAGGGCACGGTGGAACGACCCATAGACTCGCTCGACCCAGCGGCTTCGCTCTTTCTTCTCTTCCCTGCCCGACGTCTTCTCGCCACCCACGCTGAGAACGCCTGCGGTGACCTCGACACGGACGTCTTCTTTCCGGACCCCGGGAAGCTCGACCGTCACCAAGTACTCGTCGTCGGTCTCGCGGACATCGAGTGCCGGTGCGTGCTCCCCCCGCGCAAGCGGACGCTCGCCAAAGATCTCCTCCATGAAACGGCGGAGCCGCCCGTGACGCCCAGGCTCGCGGAACGGAAACCAGCGTGCGAACGACTCGAGCTCCTCGAATGGCTCCCAGCGGGCGAGGCTTCGCGCCTCCGTCTTCTCTTTCTCTTGCTCCCTCATCGCGCATCCTCCTGAACTGAACGCCATCTTGCCACGGATGGTGGTGCACGGGAGCGGTGCAACCGACATGCCGAGGACCTTCCGTCGCGGCGCCGGGGCTTGCCTGTGGGCCCTGTGCCGCGAAGGCACATGCGGGCATCCGGTCTGGGACCTATCGTCACAGAACGCACTCATCACTCCCGAAGGGGTCGCCCGCGGCGGCACGAGGCTTGCTGTCTCGGGCCCCCACGCGCGGGCACCGCGCTGAGGAGAACAATCGTGTCTGAGACGCTCCTTGCAGCGCTTCTGCCCGAAACGCGCCAACGATTGTCTCGCGTGCTCCGTGCCTCTACCGGGCCACGGGTCTCTGTCTATCTGCCCCTCGCCCCGCCTCCGGACGCCGCGCAAAACGACCTGCTATGCCGGCAGGCTGTCGACGCCGCGCGCAAGCGCCTCGAGGCGCTCGGAGTCGAGTCACAGGAGGCTTCGCGTCGCTCCGAGCTCATCGGGGGCTCTCTCCGGGAGTCCGCCCCTCATGCCCCGCCCCGCGGCACCCTTGCGGGCTTTGAGTCCGGCTCCGAGGTCTGCTCCCTTGGGCTCGTCCAGCGCCTCCCGTTCTTGGTCTCCGTCGGAAAGCGCCTCGTGCTGCGACCCTTGCTTCGCGCACTCCAAATCGAAGGTCCCTATCGAGTCCTTGCCGTGTCCACCAAGCGGGTCGCCCTGTTCGAGGGTGATTCGCGAGGCCTAAGGCGCGCGGCGCAAGGCGAGCTGCCGAAAAGTCTCGAAGACGCGCTCGGCAGCGAGACGACTGAGAAGCAGCTTCGGCTCCGCGGCACGGGGCCGAGCGGCAGCGCCCCCGTGTACTACGCCCACCATGACGCGAGCCAAGAGCAGAAGATCGATCTGCGCCGCTTCCATCATGCGATCGCTGCCGCGCTCAATGCCCGTCTTACGAACGACGCCGTTCCCCTCGTGCTTGCCTCGGACACCACGCACCAGGGCGGACTCCGCGCGGAGCTCCGCGTGCCCGGGCTGATCGAGGCGGCCGCGACTGCGAGTCCCGACTATTGGACGGAAGCCGAGCTGCACGAGCACGCCTGGCCACAGGTCGAGCGGGTGCGTGCCTCCCTGATGAGCGCGGCGCCCGAGTCGTGGGAGCGGGCCCGAAACACGGGCAAAGGCGTTGACCTTCTCGACGACATCGGAGCTGCAGCCTTGGCCGGTCGGGTCCGAAGACTCTGGCTGGACGGTGACCGTGCTCTGCCCGGCAGCGTGGACCCGGCGACGGGCCGCGCTGTGCCGGGGGCCCCCGATGACGACGTCCTCGACGCGCTCGCGGAAATTGTCATGAGCCACGGGGGCGAGGTGCGCGTTCTGACGAGCGGCGCTCTCCCCTCGGCGACCGGTGCGGCGGCCGAGCTGCGCTAGCGGGCGGGACTGGCCAAGGGTCGTCCCGCGCTCGGATCCCAAGGATCCCCCAGTACAGCAGCGGGGCGGCCGCTCCGCGCGACCCGCCCCGCTGCCAAACTTGGGTCTCTCGCCCTCGCTAGATGCCCGCGGCGACGTCCAGCTTTGCGCGAGGGGCCCGAGTGCGAGCGCGTCCGCGACGCGGTCCCCCCTTCTCAAGCGCCCGCTCGACCCGATGGAGCAGACGCACGGCATCGCGCCGCGCGCGCTCTGTGAGATGCTTCCAGCGGCGCTCGCCAATGGCCTCGAGTCGACCCAGCTCTTCGCTCGCGCGACGCAAGAGTCGCGCCGCCTGCCGCCGCGTGCGCGCCTCTGCGATTTCCACCTGCCGCTCAAGGCGCGCAAGCCCTGGCCGCAGCCGCCGCGTAAACTGTCGCAGCGTGGGCTGGAGCTCGCCCGAGAGCCTTGCGATTGCGGCTGCCGGCCCGCGGGCCGGGGCTCTACGTCGAGTGATTTTGCGAGTGGTCCTGCGTGTTGTCTTGGCCATTCCTTCCTCCTTGGGGGTTCGGTCTCATTCATACACCAGCGGATGTATCCCGGACTGCTCCTCAAGCTGCGCAGCGATTTCATCGAGGCGCCACGCCGGCGCGGGGACAACGCCGGCCTCACACGCGGGCCACGACGGCGTGAAGATATGGACGGCCTGTGGGCGCAGCTCCGCAAGGAGATCCACCCACTCTCGAACCGAATCGACGTCCGTGTTCTCCACGGCCCCCTCGACGAAGCAGGACAGGATCGTCATATCCCGCAGAAGCGGGAGGGTTGCGATCACTGCCCCGAGCGGGTGGCCTGCGGCGGCCCGGCATACCCGCTCGGGCGCCGCGTCCAGCTTCACGATCCTCTCGTCGAGGAGGTCGAGCGCGCGCCGCACGTCTTCCTGACAGACCATGCTGCCGTTGGTCACGATGCGGACGGGGACGCCGGGCCGGGCGTGCCGCGCGGCTGAAAGCACTTCGGCCACAAGCGAGCCAAAACGCGGATGGAGCGTCGGTTCGCCATGACCCGTGATTGTGATGGAGTCGAGGGGCCCGGCCTCGGGCAATGCGTTCGCAATGGCCGAGCCAACCTCTCCAGGCGTGGGCCAGTGCGTGCCGCGTAGCCCGGGAGGCTGGGGAGGGAACGGACAGTAGACGCAGTCGTATGTGCACAGCCGGTACGGAGGCGGCAGGGGATCCACGCCGAGGGAGCGCCCGAGCTGCGGCGCGTAGACCGGTCCGTAGACGATTCCCTTCATCTCATGCGAACAGATCATTGCTCGCTCCGACCAGATCCAAGGCCGGTCTCGGGCTCGGCAACTGCAAGTGGCGTACCGCCACGCTGGGGGCTGCACGGGAGTCCGCAGGCCCCGCGCTGTGGCGCGAGGTCCCAGCAGAAGTCCCCTCCTGTGGCGCGGCGCGCGAAAAACGGCCAGAGAGCCCATGTCCGCTCCTCGAATGGGCTGGGGCGTAGACACGAACTCGGGGTCCAGACTGCAAGACCGCACATCTCGATCGATCCGCCGCATCGGCGTGGTCACTTTCGAATCCAGGGGCGAGAGTGCGGGACGCATTGTGCGCATTGGAAACAGAGCACGTCGTCGGGCTCGTCTTGCTGAACGACCAGGCCGCTGCACTGCCCCGTTCTCCGCTCTGGAGCATGTGGGTCAGCGACCGCGAACTGGTGCGAAACGCCGTCGCGGGCGGACTCATCACTCACCTCCCGGGGGCGTGCACTCCGAGGCCCCGCTCGACGAATGCGTTCGCAATCAAGGGGCAGATCGGTCCCCGAGAATCGAACAGCCCCTCCCGACTCATTCGCAGTCACGCTGTATTCTTGCAAACTTAGGCTGCGAGACCCCGAGGGAAAACGGCCGCGCACGGCTTCACCACGGGAGAAGGAATCAATGAGACGTCGCCTTTGGAGAGCCGGGATCGGCATCGTCCCGCTTTGCCTCGCCCTCCAAGCCACGGCCGATCAGGCTGCACCCACTCCCGCACCGCCCTCGTGTGTGCAGGAACGCGATCTCTTGACACCTGCCGAGGTCGCCGAACACCGCGCGAAGATGGCGAGCCTGCAAACCGACGCAGAGCGCGCGGCGTTTCGCAGGGAGAACCATGAAGAGATGAGGAGGCGAGCTGCGGCAAGGGGGACCGTCCTTTGCGACGAACGGTCGGGCGGGCCCAAGACCGGCACGGCTTCCCCCTCCCGAGCCAGCGACAATCCCCCTCCGTCGAAGTGACGGGGCGCGGGCTGGGCCGTTCGGTGGCAGTCTCGTCCGCGCGGACCGGAACTGCTCGCGAAACCCAAAGTGCCGGAATGCGACGCACGCCCTCGCCAGGTACGGCCCGCCGCAGTTGCGTCGAGGCCAACCGTGCTATCCGGCCGGCATCTGCTGGGCATCGCGGCGCGCCCGCGTTACGAGCCAGAGGCACCCGCTCGGCCCAAGCACGAGGCAAAGCAGGTACACCGCGAATGCCAGGAGGGTCCCCGCGGCGGCACCAAGAATCCCATACCAGTGGACTGCATACCAGCAAATCGTGACGGTGAACGCGGCGCCCACAAAGCGAAAGCCAAGCATGTTCACCATGCGGTGATGCACGGCAAAGACCGACTCCAGGGCCTGCGTCACCGACTGCACGAAGCGACTCGCCGTCAGGGCGAGGATCGTGCTGGTGGGCAGTAGGAATTGGGGGCTCGTGAGCAACACGAGGAGGCGCTGGCCCGCAATCGCATAGAACGCGAGCATTCCAGCGCCGAGCACCGCCTGCACGGCCACGCCCCCGAGCAACACTTTGTCCGCTCGCCACAGACCCCGCGCATCCTGCAGGTCACGCCCGCGCTCGTAGGCGATGGGTCTTAGGAGAGTGTGACAGACCTTGAGCAGCAGGAGATAGGGAATCCCGCACACTTGATACGCGGCGACGTAGAGCCCCACGGTCTGTGTGTCGATGATCGCCTTCAGCAGATAGCGGTCGGTCACGCCCTGCGTCCACTGGAGAATGAGGAGCGCAGCGAAGGGCATCCCGAAGCTCCAAACCATGGGCATGAGCCGCGCGGGGGGGCCCATTGGGAGACGCAGCACTTCTCTGACGAGAGGCACACCGCAAATGAATGCGAAGATCGCCGCAGCCCCTGCATACGCGAGCAAGGCCGCGCTGGCTGTCGCGCTCCAGAACGAGAGTACCGCCGAGATCATCCCCAGTTGCAGCATGAGATAGGCGATGTTCTGGAGCATCTGCGGACGACGCTCACGACGGATGTTCAGGATGTCCTGGCGCAGGATGCGCCAAGGCAGGAAGAGGAACACAAGTCCCGCCGCAAGGGTGGTCCAGCGCCCGATATCGAACCACTGCGCACACTTCACGGAAAGAAGCGCCGCGAGGACTGCGAAGCCCACGGTCACCACGGCATACCAGCGAACGAGCAGCAGACCGAAGCGGCGGCCCTGGCCACGGTCGAGAACACCGTAATAGTCTCGCAAGTATGATTCGTGGATCGGAGAGAGAACCACGCTCGCCACGAAAAGGAGCGCGGTCTCTGCGAGTTTGAATTCCCCGAAGCCCTGCGTTCCGAGGAGGTTGGTCATCACCTTGAGAAGCACAAAACCGATGAAGAACTCGCCCAGGCTGTTTCCGAGGACCCAGGCCAACTCGGCGCGCAGGCGCCGCTCGCTTGTGATCCGGCGCAGGGCAAGTGTGCCACGCCGCGTCCAATCGAGGAGAAGCGGCTGCATTTCCGTCACGCGCGATTTCCTCTCGCCCGAGGAGCCGCTACGACTCGATCCGCGGCGGGTTCTCGGGGCGCGGCGGAAGGGATCGCGCTTCGTCGCCGCGGCACAAATCGGCTTGGTCGTGTGGGCGTAAAGTAGCGAGAGAACCCTCACCCGCATCTTGCGAGCGCGGAACTCATCGCCACCGAGATCCGTGGCGCAAATCGCTCAGGCACTCGGGCTGGGCCCGGCGCCGGTCCAACCGCGCGAAGCCGAGCAAGCAGAGAGCGGGAGAAGGCGCGTTAGCGGGTTGTAGCCCCTCGCCCCGCCGCGAGGTGGCTCACCTCAACCGAGGGGAAATCCTCGCCCGCGGTCAGGCAAATCCCATTGGCTCCGGAACAAGACTCCCGGTCAGCGGATCCATCCCGTGAGCTTCAGATTCACTGCATAGCTTGAGTTTTGTGGCCATTCTCCGCGGGTCGATCGCGTCCAGCAGAACTCAAACCGGGCGTGGTCGACCGGAACGTAGGTGGGAAAGACCTGCCGCTGGCCGCCGTTCACATTGCCTTCGACCGTTTCATAACGATACGAGCTGCACGCAGTCGTCGTGTCTCCTGGAAGCCGAAACGCGAGCGTGAGGTCTGCGACCTCCGGCAGGACTCCGTGCGTGATAACGAGCCAAGCGTCCAGTGCTGCGGCTTGGGCGTCTTGTGGGATGAGCCCGGAGAGATCGACCCTATGCCAAACATCGGGAGGGCTCTCCGCGATCCCAATCCCCGTGTGGCTATTCACGAACACAATCGTCTTGGGAGAGCCCGGTTCGACAGCGACCTCTGTCGCGACGCGCCACGCAGCCCATCCGGCTGCGGAAACGCTCAGCGTAAAGAGGAATGCTGCAATGGTGAGGTGGCGGAACTTCACTCTATACCTCGAAGGGATCTTGGAGCTCGGTGGTCTCACACCGAGCGAGAACAGGGAGGCTGCCGGACGAGCCTCGACCCCCATGGAAGCCCCCCCGCTGCGCGTCGCCCCGAAGCCCATCAACCGGGGGTTCGCACGATCAGTATCGCATGAGATCCAAAGCCCATGAAGCTGTGTTTCGGGCTCTAGCACAAGGCCTGGGCTCCCCCGCCGCACTGCCAGAGGCAGCCTGGGCGAGCGAGTCGACAATCATGCACTCAGGAGCTACTACGTCAAGATGGGTATGACGGTTACGCAGGCTGCGGACCAGGGGCTAGAGACACCACCATGTGCTCTGCAGCACGCGGGGCTGCAATCGTCCGGTCAGTGGCGGTGTCGAGCTGCCAGCTTCATCTCGGCCGCTAGACGAGCGTGCTCTGCCTTCGTCTGCGATGCGCGAAAAATGCCAAGTAGCCACACGCCAATTCAGATAGATCCGGCTTCCGCCAGGCTGCTGTCAGGTACGATCCGCGAACACAGGCGAAGGGCATCGCGGGCTTGCGCCCTCAGGTGCTGCGCGCAGGCGTCTTCGGACCCTCAAAGTCCAGCCAACGCTTCGACGACAGTCGAGCGCAGATGAGTTACCGTCCGATCAGGTCATCGCCGGCAGGGGGTGGAAGGTTGCCGACGAATGAACAGGAATACCGAATACCGTCTCTCTAGTAGCCGGCCTCGCGCTCACCGCATCAATCGCTCAACGATCCCCGTGCTCAGCGACCATCTCGTTTGCCGAAGTCTCGGCAAGCCACATCGTGTCCGCTTCCGTGAGGTCTCCCCGGGCACTTGCTGCCGTGCTTCATCCTTCTCTGTGACCCGGGGCAAGAGTTTCGAGTCCACTTCTTGCAGGAGCAATCGTACGTACACCGTAGATCGTCGCGACTGGGCCCAACATGTAGTTCGTGGCCGCACGCACCACACACAGCCTCCTCTACTTCTTCCATCTTCCGTGCCAGCAGGAGATGCGAATCGCGACGCGCGAACCGACGGAGGCGGGAAAGCCGCCGCGGCTGTTCGTAGGGTTGGGAAACGCCCGAGTCCCGCCCTGCATGCGCGAGCGGACAGCCTAGCATATCGCACGGCGACCCGGTGGACGGAGGCTCAAGTCACATTTAGCGGAGTGCCTTCGCGGCGAGCAGACGTAAATTGGTGTTAGCACGCCACGCACGGTACGTTCCCGGTTGCGCTCGGCGCGCGGTCGCACCTCTGGGAGGTTCGCTGTCCGACGCCACCGTTCGCGAGGCACCTCGCCAAGGCAGCAGATTTGCCGAACCGAGAGCCGGTTGGTTGGGACTCTTTCTCAGGGCCAGAGCTCCACAGGACTCGGGTCCCGCTGAAGCTATGGTTCCTGGGCTTCTTCTTCCTGGCACGCCAGAGGCGGGGAATTTCAACCCTCCCGTCCCAGCGCGATACGGGGCTCGGCGACGAACCGACGCTCTGGCCCGATAGCGCGCATCGCCTCGATCCGAAGGCTGGGCGCGACCGCGGGGCCTCCCTCCCCGCCCCCATCGCCGACGGCGACTGAGCCGCCCTGGCGCCAGCAGGGAAACGCGCCCCGGAGCCGGGTGCGAAGCGCGACAAAGGGAGCGTCTCCTTTTCCCCGCGCTCGCTGCCCGCTGCTTCTGCAGAACTTGCAGCAATGGCTGCTGTCACCCACGAGACGGTCGACGCTACTGGCGATCAACGCTGCGCCTGCATAGCGGCAGGCTTTCGTCGCATCAAGACGTGTGCCGCGGGTCAAGGGACTGCTTTCTCGCCACGTCTGCCCGCGGGGACAGGGCCTTAGGCTGTAGCTAGGGCACGATTCGCATCATCAGGAGTCCCGTGATCTTTCGCCCAAGTGCGGTCCGCTTCCGATGAGCGCCCCGTCGCGTGACACGTCCTCTGCGGGGTGGCCACTTCCCGGGTAAAGCAGGAGGACGTTCGTTGTGGGGGAACCTGTGGCCTCAAGCCACCACTCCATTTCCCGAGGCAGCTCTTCTCGATGCACGCACCCTCATTGCGAAGTCATGAACTCGAGGTCCCGGGAGGTTTTCCGGCCGAGTGGGCCGATTCGCGTGAGGAGACACCGATGCGTTTCGCACGTCTGCTGAGGTCAGCCGCTCTGCTGCTCTGCTTGTCCCTGGGCATCGTCGCGGGCGGTCCCAGCCGCGCCTCTGAAGCTGACCACCGCACCAATCAGCTGGCGCACGCAGCGCATCCAGACGACGCGGTCAAGCGCGAGGAGCATGCCGCCCTTCTCAATCTGGCGCCCGTTGACGAAGCTACTTTCATCGCGCGTCAGAACGGGCGCTGGCACGATCCCGCAACCTGGGATCACAACCAAGTCCCGGCGGATGGCCGTAAGGTACTCATTCCTGCGGGCGTGACAGTCGTACTCGACGAGCGAATCCCCGAAAACAATTTCGAGTGGGTACATGTTCTGGGCGTGCTTCGATTCGCCTCGGACAAATCCACGCTGCTGAACGTCACCACACTGTTGGTCGACGTTGACGGAGTTCTCGAGGTGGGCGAAGCGCGCAATCGCGTCGCTCCCAACATGACCGCGGAAATCCGGATCACCCCTAGGGCCCGGAGGGACCGTGTGCACGATCCCTTTGATCTTGCAGGCGGATTGCTGTCGCACGGTGTTGTGCGCATGTACGGCGCAGCAAAAACCTCTTACGTCCAGCCTGCAATCGCTCTCACAAAGGGAACACAGTGGATCACATTGCCCGCAGGCGTCGAAGGATGGGCGGTCGGGGATCGGGTCTTGTTCCCGGGCGTCGATCCTTTCGACAACAAGGACGAAGTATCAGAGATCTCCGAGATCACCTCGGCGGGGCTGAAAGTGCGGCTGGCCAAACCACTGGCCTTCGATCACTTGTCGCCTTTCCCCAACGGTATTCCCGTATCGAACTTGACGCGGAATGTGCGCATCTACTCGGCGGAGACAGAGCCGCTCGCGGCGCGCGGGCATGTGATGTTCATGCACCGTCAGACCGGAACAGTCATCGATGGCGTTTCGTTCGAGGGACTCGGTCGAACCGATGCCCTTCGAGCTCAGACGATCCCCCAGCTGGACGCGAACGGCATCCTCAAGACTGGAACGGACGACAACACGATCGGGCGTTACCCGCTCCATTTCCATGTGCGTTCCGGTGCCCGCATCGAGGTGCCCCCGCACGTCGTTCGCAACTGCGTGATTGTCGGTAGCCCCAAGCACGGTCTTGTCAATCACGGCGGGCATGTCCTCGCCGAAAACAATATCGGCTATCAGATCGCAGGGTCGCACTTCTTCGCCGAGAACGGCAGCGAGATCGGAGCTTTCATCGGCAACATTGCCGTGCGTTCGTCCGGCTCGGGAGATCGCATCCGTGCACGTGACATGACCTACGACTTCGGTCACGGCGGCCATGGGTTCTGGACGCAGAGCGGCGGCGTCAAGCTCTTGGGCAATTACGCATTTGGCCACGCCGAAGGAGCATTTGTCATTTTCGGCTATCCGTTTGTCGAGCAAGGCCGCACAGTATTTTTCGACGGCCACAATGTTGGCGACCCAAAATACGCCGGCAGCCTTGGGCATATCCTCATATCGAACGTTAATTTCACCTTTGAGAACAACACCGCTGCAGGTTCCAGGACCGGACTCGAGGTATGGAACCACAAGATCTACACGAATCATGACGAACCAAGTCTCGTGGCGGGCTTCAGAGCATGGGGCATCCGGGAATATGGAGTCTTTCTGCCCTACGTGAAGAATGTCGTACTGCGCAATCTGGTACTGATCGGCGACCCGAAAGGCGCCGCAGTCGGGCTCGGCGGGAACACGATGACCGAAAATTTGACAATAGATGGCGTCAGCATCTCTGGCTTTAATATCGGCATTGGACTGCCGAGACGTGGTCAGGTGGCCCTCCGCAATGCAATCTTGCGCAACAATCAGAACATCGAGATTGCGAGCGCCAACAAGCCCGGGCGGACCATCGAGATTGCGAACGTCAAATTCCAAACACCTCCCAGTCCCGCGAAGACGTGGCGGCAGAGGCTGCGGAGTTGGTGGTCGGGTCGTGCGTCGGAGGGCGAAGTTGAGCACAGAGATATTCGTNNTCCGAACGTCAAATTCCAAGCGCCCACCAGTGTCGCCAAGAGGTTGCGGCAGAAGCTGAGGAATTGGTGGTCCGGCCGTCCGCCCGAAGTCGAACCCAGAGACCTTCGTCTTAGGGATTTGGTCTTACCGGAAAATGGCGACGTGGCGATGCTTTTTGAAAAGGATCGCATCTTCTTGTCCGAAGCTGGGGAACGGCGGCAAATCTTCTTCGAATCGCAATTGCCCGGCACTGTTGTGCTGAGAAATGATGGGCCATCCGCCCTGCAGGGGCTGACCGCCAAGGAGATCTTCCAGAGATTCGGACTCGCGGTGGGCGGGCAGTTGGCGCCGGACGACGCGCAGCGACTAGCCGGATCTAACGGATGGGTCAGTGCTCCTGTTGTTGCCGTCGAGCCGCGCCAACCCGCTGGCGTACAACCCGAGGCCTCGGAGGAGTTGTATCCCATGGCTGCCGAACATTTTCTGCGGAGTCCGCAAGATGTGGCGGACGCCTGGAAGGTGGTCGAGAGCCAATCCAGCAAGGTCGTGTTCGTCGATCACGAGCCGCCGAAATTCTACTTCTTGCCCGGCTTGCGCCCGTTTGAGATACATCCTGACGACGTGCAATACGGTTATCGCATCATGGGGATGGTTGCCGATCGCGTGGGATCCAAAATCACCGTGCGGGCCTTCGCCAAGGAGTTCCATGACTTGAAGGTCGACCCTGACGGGTATATCCGCCTATCGTTCACAGTCTCCGACATGGCGGGCAATGAAACGAAGGTGGACGTTGCACTTCTTGTGACGGAAAGGGCCGTGCGCCGGGGTGCAAACATCAATTTTTTCGTTCAAAAGGCTTACTGCGGGCAGTGTGGGTACGACACGCTCTACGCAGACATTGCTCGAATGTTCGACATGAGCAGTAATGTTTCCTTTGTGGCCCAATAGGCGAGAAGCAATTGGCGTCACGTGGGGCATGGCGCGTCGCTTCTTGCCGGTCCTGAAGTGCTTGTGGCACGTGCTGCATGGGGCGCGTGCGGCTACAGCGATTGCGCTGCGCTGGTGGTGGCGGGGCAATGGTCTGCCACCGGCAAATGATGTTGCTCGTGCGGAGTTTCATGCGTCACGAGCAATGAGGCTGGCGCCCCATCTCTCCGCGCGGGACTTGGCAGAGCTCGACAATGATGAGATTGACACGACGCCGAGCTCGCTTTGGGTTCGACGCGCGCGCGTGAGTATGTCGCCCAGCCCGCTGTTTGTGAATCGGCTGGACGATGCGGCTGCCATGCGACGCGGGAGGGATATCGATCCTAAGGGTTCCTCGATCGTTGTCGATGAAAGCCTGCCCCCGCTTCTGCTCCATCGTGGGGACTGCGCGGCGGCGTATCCGGCCGCTTGGATCGAGGGGACGCCGTCGAGAGAGGTCTCAGTC
>DOUU01000338.1:7415-11745 GCA_003520425.1 Deltaproteobacteria bacterium | reverse complement strand
CGCGGTCGTGGCCGGCTCGGGCCTGTGTGCCCTCGGTTCGCAACGCGCGGAGCCGGGAGCGCAGCGAAAAAGCGAAGTCCAACGCTGAGGCACCGGTCTCCTCGTCCAGGCAGCAAGCTCAAAACAGTACGGCGGGCAGCCGCTCGAAGCGAGGCGGATCGAACGGGACCTGTGGCGGGGGTTTAGCCGCTCCTCTGTGCCGAAAACGCGTTCGCGACGCGTGGCGAGAGCGGCCAGCTCCAGCCTTCGGGCGGTCGGAAAGGCTTCCAGGCATTCTCGGGTTGGCTTAGCCGGTCGGCGATCGTGAGCAGGACGACGGGGTGGTGACCCATACCAAGATGGCTGCTCGCCACTTCGATGTTCTCGCTTTCGGGTCCTGGCTCTTCGCGGCAGCTCCACCATGAAACGATGCCATCGCTGCGGCTGTAGATCGCTGTGGATGGCACGGCGAGAGGCGCGCCAAGTCGCTCACGGAACTGGCGCTCGTCGGGATGGAGCCGGCGACGAGCAAGCAGTGCGGCCGGGACGTTCGTCGCTTCCGGATCCCGGAAGGGGCTGGCAAGCGTGATCACCTGGCGCACATCGTCTGGAAATCTTCGTGCAAGCTCCCGAGCATAGATGCCCCCCAGACTCCAGCCGATCAGGCTCACAGGCCGGTTGTGGCGGCGACGCAATTCCTCGAGGCACTGCGCGAGGCCCCGAGCGATCTGCTGACTCGGCCCGAGGTTGCGCCCGAGGCCCCAGCCGTAGGCGGGATAGCCGAGTCGCTGAAGGAAGCGGCGCAGCGCCCGCGTCGACAAGTCGCTGGCCATGAGACCCGGCAGCACGAGAACCGGCTGACCGTCTCCACGTGGCGCCCGCCTTAGAACGGGAAGTGCCGGCACGAGCGCCGCGAACTCCAGGACAGCCCTCCCCTCTAGAAAAAGCAGGGTGCGCGGCGGACGCTTTCTCACTCCCGCCTCTTCCGGTCTTGCCGTGTCCATCATTTTCCTTGGATCTCCCCGTTGCGATGAGGATTGCCGACTTCGCGCAANNCTCCGGGCTCCGCACCCTCACCAAAGCCGCGGAGGCTTGCTCTCGCAGCTCCAAGCCGGCGCGAGGATCTCCTGTTCAGCGCCCCCCGCTGCGGAAGCCCGCTCCTCCTCGTCTCCCTCGGCGGCGGCCATCGCCGGGCTATACGCGCACTGGACCCACACCACCCCGGGGAATTCGAGGAGGAACGATTCGCCGAGGTAGGTGTATACGAGATCCTCATCGGGTGAAGGAATCCAGCCGACCTGTGCATGGGGGACCGCAGGCAGGTAGTCGGGCACAAGGTTCTGGAGCTCATCCGGGTAGCGGCCGAAGTCCTTCCGGTAGTGCTCGAGCGCTGCAATCACAACCGGTGCGACCTCGTTGCGCGATTTCGCCAGGAAATACTCGCCCTGCCACCGGCCGAGCTCGATGCTGCCAACGATGAGGGCTGCAGCCACGAGGAATGGGATCGCGGAGCTTGCGCCGGAGGCTCGGCGTCCGCTCAGCAAGGCGAGCGCTGCAGCAGGAATCGCGAGCACCGCGTATTGGACGGCGCCAGCCGAGGCGAAGGGGATCGGACGCAACAGCGCAGCGACGCCGGTTGCGATCGCCGCCGTGAGCGCCCTGCGGGCCAGAGTCGGAGCCATCCCGTGAACGAGGAGCCCGGCTCCCGCCGCTCCGTGCACGACCCCGAGCACGAGCCCGACAAGGAGAAAGCCGTAGAGCGTGAGCGTCGGCCATGGGCTCAGGTTCCACTGAAGCGCGGGGTTGGTGCCGGTCACTTCGGTGCTCAGGAAGTAGACGGAGCCGACGAAGCCCGCGGCCGCCAGGGCCTGCACCCATCGCGAACGCCGACGGGCAGCCCCCACCAGGGCAGGCGCAAGCGCAAAAAGCGAGACGTAGGCCGAGGTTGAAAACAGAACGGCGGGCCAGCGCCAGCTGTAGTCCTGCCACGTCTCAGGGTCGAGCCATCCGTAGTAGGCAAAAGCCGAAAGCGTGAGGCCGAGGGTGAGCGCGGCGCTGCGAGGGAGGGCAGACCGGAAGACAAGGAAGCCGATCACCGTCAAAACGATCGGAGGGAAGGCGAAAAGTCCGAACGGGATCAATCCTCGTATTTCGAAGCGTCCCTCGTGACGGGCTTGCTGAACGTCGGCGGCGATCCGCTGGAGCGGCGCGAGCCACGGGGAGTCCCTTGTGAGCGCGAGGCCTGCGGGCCGGTACCAGGCGATGGCCTCGGGTTTCTCTGAGGGCGTAGGCCCGGCGCCGAGGAACTCGTAGTAGCCGACCCCGAGCGCCAGAAAGAGGGCAAAGTATGCGCCGCATCCAAGCAGGCGAGCCATCGCGACTCCCAGCCGACTCTCTCCCATCCACGAAGCATTCGCCGTGCCAGCGCGCCCCCCTCAAGGGCACGATTCGGACTCCGTTGCGCGCCACGAAGTCTCACTGGAAGGGGCGCCCTGAGGCAGATGGGCGCCTGCAGGGTCGCGGCGCTGTCGGCCGCCCGACGCACTCGCACCTCCAGGATGGGTACACTTTTCCTTCCCGGAGGGAAGGATGCGCCTACCGGAATCCCCTCTTTCCCTGTGGCTCGCGACCTACGGCCCCTATGTCCCCGAGCCAGCCCTGCGCGGCGATCACCACGTGGATGTCGCCATCATCGGCGGCGGATTTGCCGGACTCATGACCGCCTACGAGCTCAAGTCCGCTGAACCGGCCCTTCGCGTCGCAGTCCTTGAGGCGAGGGAGGTCGGTTACGGGGCAAGCGGCCGAAATGGCTCGTTCGGAATGACGGTGGTCGGCCTCGGGTTCGGAGCGATGGCGATGCTGCGGGGCAGGCACTTTCTCCGCGATGCCCACGCTTACATGGAGCGGGCGGTCGACGCCATGGGCGAGGTCATCGCGCGGGAGAAGCTCGACTGCGATTGCATCCGACCGGGCTTCCTACGCACCGCGACCACCGAAGGCTACGTCCGGCGTCTCCAGCACGATGTCGCCCTGATGCAGTCCCTGGGCTTCCACGGAATCGATTGGATCGACGGCGAGGCGTTGCGCAAGCGAGTCGACTCTCCCCGGTACCTCGGAGCGATCTGGGAACCGAGGCTCCTCCTCGTCAACCCGGCCAAGCTTGTGCGCGAGGAGAAGCGCCTCGCACAGCGTGTGGGCGCCGCTGTCTACGAAGATACCCCGGTGCTTGAGATCGAGGAGGCAAACGGATTTCGGCTCCGGACGCCGGAGGGCACCGTGCAAGCCGACAAGATCGCCTTCACGGTCAACGCCTATTCCCACCTTTTCCCGCTGCTTCACCGCAAGCAGATCAACGCCTTCACCTACATGATCGCTACCGAGCCGCTCAGCGAGGAGGAGCTCGCGTCGATCGGCTGGCAAGGACGCGAGGGCATCGAGGACGCCCGCAACCTCATTCACTACTACCGCATCACACCGGACAATCGACTGGTGATGGGCGGCGGACCGGTCGGCTTGCGCTGGGCCAACGACCTCGATGCGGACCGGAACGAGGCGGCCTGGCGACATCTCGAGCAGCACGTGAGCTTCCTCTTCCCGCAGCTAAGGGGCATCCGAGTCACCCATCGCTGGGGCGGCCCGATCTCGGTGACCACGAATCTCACACCGGCGCTCGGCTACTTGAGGGGCAAGCGCGCCGTCTACAGTCTGGGCTGCATCGGCCACGGGGTCTCGGCAAGTCACCTCAATGCGCAGGTCCTGCGCGATCTGTTGCTTGAGCGTCGCACGGAGCTCGCGGAAGCCCCGTTTGTCAATCGGCGGGTCATTCCGTGGCCGCCGGAACCCCTGCGCACCACCCTCGCGCTCACGATCCGAAGCGCCCTGGAGCTCCAGGACTGGATGTATGAGCGGAAGCTTGGATGAATCCGAGGACGGGAAACACGTTCATCGCGGAAGGCGGGAAATCGAATCTGCCTGGGTGCCACGGAGCGATGGCGCCTGCCGCCACGACGCGTAGCTGGCCACGCCGGCAGCTTGGTCTCGCTGGCGCGGTCCTTGCTTCGAAAGAGCCAGCGCAAGATTCAGAGCGGAGAAGCGAACGGTCTTCGGATGCCAGATCAACGAACGCGAGGGGCTGTGGGCTGGAACGGANNTCGTGAAGGGAGTGTCCCATGAGCTCTAGGCTCCATCGTCTCTTCCGAAGCACCTGGCCTTCGCTGGTCGCCGCAGCGCTCGCGGCAGGAGGTGCATCCAAAGTCCTGGCCGGGCCACAGGAGACCGGCACCCTCGGGCCGCCCTTCAAGGAGGGAGACGTCATCACCTTCGAAAAGATCGATCTCATCCGCCCCTACCT
>DOUU01000338.1:0-7269 GCA_003520425.1 Deltaproteobacteria bacterium | reverse complement strand
ATGTGGGACTTCGACTACCAGTGGGAGGGCGACGGAAACAAAGACCATTTCATGTACTCGTATTGGGACCGGGGGGAACAGCTCCCGCTGTATTACGAGGGAACCTCGAAGCGGATCAAGCTCTCGGCGCGCGTCGAGAAGGAGTACCTCGACACGAACAACGGTGACTTTTTCCGGGGTGAGATGCGCAAGCATGTCTTCGGCATCGAGGTTTCCGCGCCATTTGATTCCCGAGGAACCGGCGTCCTCACCTACAGGTACAAGAGTTCGGATGGGCCACGCGCCACGGCGAAGAACGATGACACCTGGGTGTATGTTCCGACGCTTCGCCGTGTCCGTCGCATCTCGACCGCGCAGCGCACGGACGCAGTGTCGGGAACAGACTTCACCTTTGACGACCTGCGGGGATTCGACGGCATCGTACCCCAGTATGACTGGAAATGCCTCGGGGAGACCGACCTCCTGGCACCCATGAACAGCAAGGTATTGGCTTACCCATACGAAAAAAACCACAACTTCGGGCCCTACGGCCTGTCCTATGCAGACGACCGCTGGGAGCTGCGGAAGGTGGTCAAGGTGCGGATGATCCCCAAGAACACGGACCATCCCTACAAATTCAAAGACCTCTACCTCGACAAGCAGACGCTCGTGGCCCTCTACTCCTTCGCGTACGACCAGAAAAACGAGCTCTGGAAGATCATCTGGCAAAACCACCGCTGGAGCGAGGACGATCCGAGCTACTACCCGGGATGGCCGGGCGTTGAGAAGCCGCGGGATCTCAAGGTGGTCAGCGATACCATTGTGAACGTGCAGACCGGGACTGGCAATCGAATCGAGTTCTGGGACAACAACGGCACGCCTTTGGGCAACAAAGGCCAGATCCGACGCTACATTGACGTGGGTCGCCTCACGCTCGGCCGTTAGCTTTGGAAGGGTGCACATCCCCAGCGTCCAAGGCGGCTCCGCGGCCTGATTCGTCGAGTCGCGGCCGGCTCCGTCTCTCTGCACCCGTCAGGCGCTCGATGGGACTTCTCGCCTTGCGCCGGACTCGGGCGCCAAGAGCTCGGCCGGGGCACCCTCTTCGGCGCGCTCGGTAACGACAAGCACAGGAACCCGGCTCGACTCGATCAGACGGCGCGCGACGCTCCCCAGGAGCACCCGGCGCACGCCCCGCCTTCCGGTGCGCCCCACCACAATGAGATCTGCGCCGACCTCCTCCGCCACCGCGTTGATCACCCCGCACGGGTCGCCCCGCTGTGTACGGACGGTGCAGGGGATGCCGCCTTTGCGTGCCCGCTCGGCCAGGTGCTCGAGCAGATGGTCTGCGTCGTCCTCAAGCCTCCACTGGGCCTCCTCGAATTTGTCCGGCACGGCCGCCTTGAGCGCGCGAGCCACCTCTTCGTCGTGGACGTGGATGAGAGTGATCTCGGCTCCGATTTGTGCAGCGAACTCCATGGCTTGGTCCGCTGCGCTCAAGGAAGTGTCCGAGCCGTCGATCGCCACGAGAATGCGCCGCGGCAGCAGGGTCGGTCGGTCGCTGGTCATCGCGTCCTCGCACTTGACTTCACGCGCTTGAGCTGAAAGAGACCCTCTCGATCGCGTTCCTCGAGCTGGTCGGCAATGAATCGGATCGTCGCACGATGGGCGGGGATGTGGAGCAACTCCAAAGCATTGAGCTTGCGCTGCGTACGCGCGAGCTCGTTCGCGAGTCGCTCGCAGGACGTCTCGAGCTCCGCGAGCTCTGCCAGCGCGGGAACGAGCGCCTGGAGTCGCACGGCGGTCTCGTCGGCCGCCGCGCCCCGCTCTCCGGGCGTAGCCACGAGCGGATGCGCTGCGGGGGCCTCCTCTAGCTGCACCACGGGAACCACCACGCCCATCAGGCTCCGTTCTCGCACGCGTGGGCCTGGGCACGGGGCGGCCGCCAGCGCGGCGCGCTCGACCCCGTCTCTTCCGAGCGCGGCGTGAGCCGCGCCGAGCACCTCATACGCTTCGGAGAGCCGCGCCTCCACGCGGCGTCGTGCCTCGACCCCATCCCGATGCAATGTGAGGAGTGACTCGGAGAGGACATCGCGCTTCTGCTCCAGCAGCTCCCGCCCTACCTCGAGGAAGCTTAGGTTCGAACGAAGCCGCAAGAGGCTGCTCTTCGTGGACGGCACTTCAATGCGACTCATGCGCCCTCCTTCCGGAAGTAGCGTTCGATGATCCTTGGCCGCACGCGGGACAGTGTCTCCTCGGGGAGTTCGCGCAGCGCAGCCCAGCCTCGGTCGAGCGTCTCTTCGATCGGGCGGTCCTCCTGCGGCGACTGCGCGAGGAACTCGCGCTCGAATCGCGCTCCGAACGCCAGAACGCGGCGATCCAGGTCCCCGAGCTCGTCCTCGCCGATCACGGCCGCGAGTCGCCTCACATCGCGCAGACGCGCGTAGGAGGCGTAGAGCTGGTTCGAAACATCGGCGTGGTCGTCGCGGGTGCGTTTCTCGCCGATCCCGTCCTGCATAAGCCGGGAGAGAGAGGGCAGGACGTCGATCGGGGGACCAATTCCCAGCTGCTGGAGCTCGCGTGAAAGCACGATCTGCCCCTCTGTGATGTACCCGGTGAGGTCGGGGATGGGGTGGGTGATGTCGTCGTTCGGCATCGTCAGGATGGGCAGCTGCGTGATCGAGCCGGGGCGATCGCGCAGCCGTCCAGCGCGCTCATAGATCGACGCCAGGTCGCTGTAGAGGTACCCGGGGTACCCCTTGCGGCTCGGCACCTCCCCCTTCGCTGACGCCACTTCGCGCAACGCCTCGCAGTAGTTGGTGATGTCCGTCAGCACCACCAGCACGTGCAGACCGACTTCGAAGGCGAGGTACTCCGCCAAGGTGAGGGCCGTGCGCGGTGTCATGAGACGCTCGACCGTGGGATCGTCGGCCAGATTCAAGAAGAGGGCGGCTCGCGCAAGCGCACCGCTCTCTTCGAAACTCGTGCGGAAGGCACGCGCCACGTCATGACTCACCCCGATCGCTGCGAACACGACTGCAAACTCGGACTCCTGGCCCGGAAGCCGCGCCTGTCGGACGATCTGAGCGGCGAGAGCATCGTGAGAGAGACCGCTCGCGGAGAAGATCGGAAGCTTCTGGCCGCGCACGAGCGTGTTCATGCCGTCGATGGCGGACACGCCCGTCTGGATGAAATCGCGCGGGTAATCGCGCGCGATCGGATTGATCGGGAGCCCGTTCACGTCGCGGCGCTCGACAAGAAGGGGCGCAGGACCTCCGTCGATCGGGTTGCCGCGTCCGTCGAACGTGCGGCCGAGCATCTCAAGACCCACGGGCGACTCGAGGGGTCGGCCCACGAAGCGCACCTCGATCTCGCCGAGTCCGAGGTTCGCGGTGCCCTCGAAGACTTCCACGACCGCGGCGTCTTTTCCCACCTCCAGCACGCGGCCGTGCACACGGCGGCCCTGGAAGTCGATCTCGACCGCCTCGCCGTAGCCGACGTTCCGCGGTCCGTTTACGAACACGAGGGGACCGGCGAGGCGTTGAGCTCCGATATAGCCCACGAGCCCGCCGAGAGGGCGCGGGCGTCGGTTCGCTCCCCCGGGCGCGCTCATCCCGCGGTCACGGGGCGCGCAGGCGCGTGCCCCTCCTCCCGTAGCAGCTTGTCGAAGGCCGCATCGATCTGCTGTCGGCGCTGCTCGAATGCATCGGCTTGTTCGCCTGCGATCTCGAAGCGCATGCGCAAGAGCATCCCGCGCGTCGGCAACGAGCGGATCCGGTAGACGGGGATCCTGCGTCTCACCGCATCCCGGGCGCGCGTCAGCCACTGCATCACGAGGCGCAGCATCGAGACCGTCTTGGTCGGACTCGAGAAGCGGTCGACCGGATCGAAGGCGTCCTGTTGCAGGAAGGCCTCGCGCACGAGCCGCGCCCCTTCGAGTGCGATCCGCTCCTCGTCTGGGAGCGCCTCCTCCCCCACGAGAGCCGCGACCTGCTCGAGCTTGCGAGAGGACTGCAGCAGTTCGCGACACTGCCCCGCCAGACTCGCCCAGTCTCCGAGCCCGGACTCTCGCCACCAGCCGGCCACCTCGGGGCCGTAGTCGCTGTAGCTGTCTGCGGTGTTGATCGCGGGAAAGATGCGGGCACTGGCCAGGTCCTTGTCGAGTTCCCAGAAGCAGCGCACAAACCGCTTGGTGTGCAGTGTGACCGGCTCTGAGAAATCTCCGCCAGGCGGAGACACCGCACCAATGGCGGTGACCGATCCAACCCCGCCATTGAGCGTTCGCACACGCCCGGCACGCTCGTAGAACTCGGCAAGGCGGGTCGCAAGGTACGCGGGGAAACCCTCCTCTGCCGGCATCTCCTCCAGGCGGCCCGAGATTTCACGCAGCGCCTCGGCCCAGCGGGAAGTCGAGTCGGCCATCAGTGCCACGTCGTATCCCATGTCGCGGTAGTACTCGGCAATCGTGATCCCGGTGTAAATCGAAGCCTCTCGTGCGGCCACGGGCATATCCGAGGTATTCGCGACGAGCACGGTACGGCGGATCAGCGGCTCCCCTGTACGAGGATCCTCGAGCTTGGGCAGGTCTGTGAGCACGCCCGTCATCTCGTTGCCGCGCTCGCCGCATCCCACGTAGACGATCACCTGCGCGTCGGCCCATTTCACCAGGTTCTGCTGCGTCACGGTCTTTCCGGTTCCAAAGCCGCCGGGAATTGCGGTTGTGCCGCCCTTGGCGAGCGGGAAGAGGGCGTCGATGATGCGCTGCCCTGTGATCAGGGGGACACCCAGCGCAAGTCGTTCCGCAACGGGCCGCGGTCGACGGACCGGCCAGCGGTGGGAGAGCGTAAGCTCGCGTTCTTCGCCGTGCGCGGTGCGGACCCGGGCGATCACCTGATCGATCGTGTAGCTCCCCGCCGGAGCGGTCTCGATCAGCTCGCCGACAAGATCGGGAGGCACCAGGATCCGGTGCTCGATGGTCGAGCTTTCAGGCACGATGCCCAGCTGCGATCCACCTGCGACCGTGGCACCGGGTCGCGCGGTGGGCTCGAAGTTCCAGCTTCGCGTCGGATCGAGGGAGCGGGCCTGCACGCCGCGGTGGATGAAATCGGCGCCCTGCGCACGAAGCGCATCGAGGGGGCGCTGAATTCCGTCGAAGATGGAGCCGAGAAGGCCGGGGCCGAGTTCGACATGGAGCGGGAGCCCGCTTCCGTAGATGGGAGCGCCGGGGACGAGTCCCACGGTAGATTCGTAGACCTGGAGCGTCGCGTGCTGACCGGCGAGCTCAATCACCTCACCGACGATTCTTTCCTCGCCGACAAAGGCCAGCTCCATCATTTGGACCGCTTCGACAAGCTGGGCGCGAACGACCGGCCCGCTCACCCATACCACGCTGCCAACCTGTTTCATCGCGCGGTCCGCTCGCCAAACAGCGCCCGGGCCGCGGCGGCCCGGAGCTCATCGCGGTGCCTGTGGAGGATGCCGGACAGCGTGACGCGCACGATGCGATGCCCGTCGGAGGTCGTCACCTCCGCACCTGGCTCGCGAAGGGGTCTGTCGTCGAGCGTGAGCTCGGAGTCGACGCCGCTGATACGACGGGGGATCCTCGCCCGGTCTTGGGGACGCACGCGCACGACAAGACACGGATCGCCGAGGCTGCGCGCGGCGGTCGCGATGAGCCCCCTCAAGAGCGACTCGCCGTCGGGACCATCCAGCAGTTCGGCGAAGCGTCGAGCCGCGCCCTCGATGGCTCTCTCCACGAGTGCCTCGCGCTCCACCAGAATCGCGCGACGGCTCTCAATCTGGGCAACCGCGATGCGACGTCGACGCTCCCGTTCCCCTTCTGCAGCGCCCGCCGCCGCCGCCGCGTCGAGGACTTTGCGTGACTGTGCCGCCGCCTCGGCGACAACGCGCTCCGCGCGGATGCGGGCGTCGCGCAGCAGCGTTTCTGCCTCGCTCTTTGCCTCCGCCGCGATCGCCTCGAACAGGACACCAAGTCCATCGCCTGACTGAGCAGGCCGGTCCATGCTCACGGCTCTCTCTCGACCGGGAGGCCAAGGGCGCGCCGCACCCGTCTCTGCAGCCGCTCGGCGGGCAGGGGCCAAGGCCGTGGGCCGCGGGCCGCCGGGACGACCGCGACGACCGGCTGTCGCCCCTCGTGCGGGAGCAAACCCGCGGCGCGCAGAAGGGCCTCCGTCTCCTCGGTGAGGACGAGCAGTTCGGTCCCCGCATCCCGGACACGGAGAAAGGCCTCGGCGGCCTCGTCGCGAGACCGGACGACTGTGCCTGCCAGCCCGGCGAGGCGAAAGCCACGGACGGTGTCCGCGTCTCCAAGAACATGCGGCCGTGTCGGTCCATGGGCCGTCATAAGCCGTCCAAATGGACTAGAGGCGACCCAGGATCATCACGGAGAGGATGAGCCCATAGATCGCGATGCCCTCCGCCAAGCCCATAAAGATGAGCGTGCGTCCGGCGAGCTCGGGCTTCTCGCTGATCGCCCCCACCGAGGCGGCGCCCACGTGGGCGACGGCATACGCGGCGCCAACCGCCGCAAGGCCCGTCGAGAGGGCCGCGGCGAGGAAGCCGAACTTACGCGCGTCCGCCGCAGCGACCGCCTCCGCTGTCTCTTGGGCCCCGACTGGAATGGCCACAAACAGCACCGAGGTGAAGGCGACGAGTGCAGCCCCCAGGATGGCGAAGTTCGTCCACTGTGCCCCACGCACGATCTTCGTGAGACGCTGTCCTCCCCGGTTTTGTCGCACCTTCATCTCTGCTCCTTCGAGGCCCCTTGGGGCGAGAGCCGCAGGGGCCGGTAGGTGAGTCCGCTTCCCTCATAGAACTTGCTGAAGAACTCGTAGTAGACGAGCCTCACGGCCTGGATCGAGACGATCATCCCTTCGAGCGCGATGACGACGAGGTTGCCACCCACGATCATGGCAGCACCCCAGAGGCGTCCAGCGGGCACGGTTGCGACGGTCTGCGCCAGTGCGAACACCGCGACAAGGAGTCCTGCGTGGGCCACCGCAAAGGCAGCAAGCCGTACGAAGGAGACGGTGTTCGCAATGCTGCGCACGATCAGGTCGACGAGCTCGACGGCGCTGTGNNCTTCGCCCACAGCACGGCGAGAGGCGCGCCGAGCAGGGCAGCCGCCGCGCCCGCGCGCATGTCTATCCTGCCGCTGGTGAGCCAGCGCAGCACCAGGGCGGCACCGATCCAATAGCTGCTGGCGGAAAGAAGCCCTTGAGGCCCCCACCAAGCTGCGGCCCAGTCACGGCGCAGGATCGAGTTGAGGACGCT
>DOUU01000105.1 GCA_003520425.1 Deltaproteobacteria bacterium | reverse complement strand
GAGGTCGACCGCAAGGCGGAGGCCTTGCGAGCCCATGAGACGCAGCAGGCGGTGATGGGCCGGTTCCTCGCCAGCTTCGAGCGGCGTACGGAACCCTTCAGCGAGCTCTCCTCCCACGATCTTGAGACCGTATACTCGAGTGTGGAGCAGGACATCGCTCGCGCCTTGGCGCGCGCCGCGAAAAACCGGGAGTCGGCTCCTCGCTAGAGCCGCCGGGAGGCCCCGGGGCCTGCACCAGCGTGCAATCGGAGCGCTGAGGGACGAGAAATGCGGGACGGGGAAGCGGAAGCCGTCGTCCGGGCAGGGCCCAGCGAAGGCCGTAACCCTCCGCGGGGGCTTCACGGATGACGAGAGCCCCGGACCCTTTCCTTGCCCGTCAACGTTTCCTGTCACTTCGCGAAGGTGAAAGTCATGAACTGAGGGCCGCGCATTCACGGGCGCGGAGGGAAAGCGAGACCCCCTGCGCTGCCCTGCGCGTTTGCAAGCCGGCTGCTCGGCAAATCGAAGCGGCGAGCGGGTTATGATGGCCCGCGCGCAGCTTGTATGAAGGATCCCCGATGTCGCCCACCGCGCAGATTGTGCTCTTCTGGCTCGGCTTTGCCGCCGGCCATCTCGTCCTCTCCAGCGTCGCGGTGCGGACCCGCCTGGTCGCTTCGCTCGGCCGTTTGCCGTTTCTTGGCCTTTACTCCGCCGTCGCGTTTGCCTTTTTCGTGCCCCTCGTTTCCACCTACTTCGCCCACAAACACGCGGGGGCTGTTCTTTGGGGGATCGGAGTCGGGCCTGCACTGCGGTGGATCATCTACGCCGGGATGGGGGTAGCCTTCGTCCTCGTGGTGGCGAGCCTGCTGCGCCCGAGTCCGGCGGGAGTGGTGCCTGGAAGTTCGACACCCTATGGTGTCTATCGAATCACGCGACATCCCCAGAATATGGGGATTGCTCTGTTCGGGTTGCTGCACCTGTTGCCCAACGGCAGTGCAGCGGATCTGGCCTTCTTTGGTGGCTTTGCGCTTTTTGGTGTGGTGGGCTCGTGGCACCAGGACCGGCGCAAACTGGCCCTTGGTGCTCCGGGCTTTGCAGCATTCTATGCCCGCACGCCGTTCTGGCCCTTCACCGGGCCTGAGACTCTGCAGGGCTTGCGTGAACTCTCGCCGGCTGCAGTCTTTCTCGGGGTCGGGCTCACCCTTCTCGTGCGTCACTTTCATCCCCACTGGTTCGGCGGCTAGACGTGTAATCTCGGGCTCGAGCCGCGGCTCCGTTCGGCCGATGGCACGGCATGTCCGTGGATCTGCTCTCGCTCCTCCTCCTTCTCGCGTACACGGCGATCGGCGCCTGGCGCGGGGCGCTCGCCAGCGCGCTTGGCATTTTCAGGCTGGTCGCCGCCTACGGCGCGAGCCTCCTCGCAGGCGCAGAGCTCGGTGACGCGGCCGCGGCGAGCCTCGACGTAGCGCCGTTGCTTGGCGCGATCATCGTGGGTACGGTCGCCTTTGTGGCCACCCTCGGGGTGCTCGGCATCGCCTCGCGGGTGCTGCTCGCGTACGACCGAAGAAATCTTGGCGCTGAGCCCCTCTCGGCGCTCGAAAGGGTCGGCGGGGCCCTCCTCGGCGGGCTGCGAGGCGCGGTGGTCGTCCTGCTCGTGGGATGGCTCACGGCCTGGGTCGACGACGTTGCGACCGCGCTCCCCGAATCGATGCTCCCCCACCCCGGCCCTTCCCGCGTCGGAGAGCTGGCGGAGCGCGCGGTCGAGGCGGGGGCGGGCGCTCTTCTGGATCAGCAGTCCCCGGGTGGGCGCATGACAGTGCAGCTTCTCGCGCATCCCGCCGAGAGCATTGAAGGGCTAAAGGCCGTACTGGCGAACGGACGCTTGGAAGCCCTGCGCGACGACACGCAGTTCTGGCAGGCGCTTGCGGCCGGAGACGTTGATTCCGCCCTCGCGCGCGGGAGCTTTCGTTCTTTGCCCTACGATGCCGAGCTGCGACACGATTTTGCTCGGGTGGGACTCGTTGCACCGAGCGCTGCAGAGAGCCCGGCCGCCTTCGAGCAGGCGATGATCGAGACGACGCGCCAGCTGGCACCGAGGATCGCTGGGCTCCAGTCGGATCCGCAGTTCCAGAGCTTGGTGCAGGACGCCCACGTGCGAGACGCCCTCCAAAAGGGTGACCGCTGGGCGCTGCTTCGCGATCCGCGATTTCAGCTCTTGGCGACGCGCCTCGGCTCGGGGGGCTAGAAAAGCGGGTCGTCTCCCCCGGGAGCATAGGAGGTGATCTCACAGTCAAGGGAGATGACCTCGAACGCCGGCGCTCGATAGCCCTCCTCGGACTTGAGCGGGGTCGCGAACAGCTCTTCGAGCTTGGAACTGATCTGGCTCATTCAACGACTCTAGCATCTTGAGACCGGCTGGGTACCGACGCCCCTCAGCTGACCCCGGCCGACATCTCGATCGCCTGCACCAAGGCCTCCCGTGTCACGGCACCGAGGATTCGGCCGCCCTCCAGGATCGGGATTTGATTCACCTTGCGCGTGGCCATCGTTCGCAGAAGATCGCGCACCGGGCTGTCGAGTGGGGCCGTGAGAACGGCCTCGATGGGAGTCGCAATCTGCCCGACCGCCGTGGTCTCCCAGGCTTCGGCCGGAACGCGCCTTACGTCCGTCAGGGAAATCAAGCCGACTGGCACGTCCTCATGTTCCACCAGGGCCCAGCGCCGTCCCCGCATCACGAGGTCGCGGGCAAATCGCGCCACACTGATTTCCGCCGGGATGCGCGGCACATCCTCGGACATGAGATCCCGCGCACGAAGGCGGCTGAGCGAGGCGTCGACAGCGGCCTGACGCATCGTCGCGGTGGCCGCAGACAGGAGAAACCAGCCAATGAATGCGATCCAGAGCCCGCCGATATCACCGTGGAAGACCTCCAACGCGCCAAAGGCGATGAACGCGTAGGCCATCCATTGGCCCGCACCCGCGGCGACTCTGGTCGCGCGGTCGCGGTCGCCCGTCTGGGCCCACAAAAACGCACGCAGGACCCGGCCTCCATCGAGGGGATAGCCAGGCAAGAGATTGAAGAGCGCGACGCCTGTATTGATGAAGGCGAGCCAGCCGGCGAGGGAGCCGAGCAGTGAGTTTCCTCCTGCAACGCGCGTGAGGCCGCTGAAGCCGAGCGCGAGCATCGCGCTCACGATCGGGCCGGCGATGGCGATTTGGAACTCGGCTCCCGAGGATTCGGGCTCGCGCTCCATGAGAGCGACGCCCCCGAAGATGAACAAGGTGATGGATCGGACTGGAACGCGGTGGCGGATCGCGAGGACGCTGTGGCCAAGCTCATGGAGGAGGATCGAGACGAAGAAGAGCGCGGAGGTGAGGGAGGCGGCAAGAAGCTGGGCCGCGCCCGACCAGTCGGCATGCTCGGACTGGAGTCGGGCCGTGAGAGCCCATGTGACGAGAAGGAAAACCAAAAACCAGGTCGGATGAAGGTAGACGGGGATCCCGAAGATTCGACCGATGCGAATGCCGCCGATCATGCGTCGACTGTAGCAGCGGCATCAAGCGGATCCGTGAACCAGCGGCCAAGGAGGGAAGGGGGGCTCTCTGGGAGCCCTCTGTTGCCACAGCCACCGGGCGGGAGAGCCCTCCCCCGCGCTGAACCAAGGCGGTGGGCCGACGAAACCCAAAGGCGAAGCGCCTCGTTCCGAGCGCTGCCTTGCCAGGGGCGGGGCGACGTGGCATCGCAACCCGGGGCGAGAGCCCCGAGCCGAGGGCCCCGCGAAGCGGGTAGACTTCGAGGCGGTGAAGATCTACGTCGTGCGACACGGTGAGGCAGAAGAGCAGCGTCCCGGACGCCCCGACGCGGAGCGCGAGCTCACGCGCGAAGGACGCGCGCAGTTCGAGGGGGTCGCCGCGGGACTCGCCGCCCTCGGAATCGGGCTCGAGAGGATCCTGACGAGCCCGCTCATTCGCGCCCGGCAGACCGCGGAGATCCTTGCGGCGGCCCTCAAAGGGCCCAAACCCGTAGAAATCGAAGCGTTGGCGCCGGGGGGAACCCTCGAGGCGGTGTTCCGCGCCCTTCGCGAGCCTGCCGAATCGGTCGCTTTGGTGGGCCATGAGCCCGCGCTGGGGGCTCTCGTGTCCCTTGCAGCCACGGGTGTTCCTTCGGACGGCATGCCGCTCAAAAAGGGCGGCGTCGCCTGCTTGAAGTTCGCAGGACAGCCGCGCCCCAAGGGCGCCACCCTCGGCTGGCTGCTGACGCCCAAGCAGCTGCGCCGCATCGCGCAAGGCTAGAACGAACCCTGCCCTCCCCTCGGGACGCTAACTGCCCTCCGGCGTGCGCAAATTTGCCCGCTAGTGCCTGACACATTTACCCCTTCCAAACCACTTCCTCTGTGAGCGCCGAAGGGTTCCGCCGCTGCCAACGCTTGGGCAGAGGGGGCCCCCTTCGAGAGAGGGGCGCAAAGGAGGTGCAGATGCGGTTTGGAGGGGCGGCTTTTGGATTGGCTGCCGCCTTGGCGATCGGGCTCGCGGGCGGAGCGCAAGCGACCACCCTCGCCGACCTGAGCGGTGGCCAGAGCCTGACTGTCGGAGGGCTCACGTTCAGCGACTTCACCATCACCGTGACCGGCAGTGCGCTCGACCCCAACCTTGCCGACTACAAGGTCCTCACCCTTTCCGATGGTTTCCGGATCGTGGGGGGGTTCGCAGCCGTTGACGGTGAGCAGGGAGACATGTTGGTGAGCTATGACGTGAGCGTCGCGGCGGGGAGCCCTGCCGTAAACGACATCGGCCTTGGGTTCAACGGCGCGGCGGCGGGGGCGCACTCGGCGGCCTCGGTTTCCGAGGACCTGTCGGCGAATGGAAGTCCCATTGCCTCGGCTCTTGTCTCTCAGACCGCGGGCGGCCTCTCCCAGAAGGTGGACACAGTCACCTTCGCCCCGGAGACGAGTTTCACGGTCGACAAGGACATCTTGGTAAAGGCGGGCAGCCCGGGTCTCGGGACCATCTCGTTCATCGATCAGCACTTCTCGCTCGTACCCGAGCCGGGCACGCTGGTCCTGCTGGGTGGTGGACTGGTGGGCCTTTTCTCGTTTGGCCGACGGCGCAGCCGCTAGGCTGCCGGCTCGTCTGCACGCGGGACCCTCCGGGGAACACCGGGGAGTCCCGCGTCTTGTTTGCAGATCCCGAAGGGCGTGAGAACAAGCCACGAAGCGTGATGAAACGGGGGCCTATCCAGGCGTCCTGCGTTCCACACAGTGTGATTTCTGACACATTCGCCCGTTTGAAGCCACTCCCTTACGAACGCCAACTGGGTTTTTTGCGGCTGCCCTGCATGGGCGGACCTCTCAGCCCGTCTCAAGGCGTGCACAAGGGAGACCGGCATGCGGATCCAAAAAGCAGGGGTTGGATTAGCGGCTGCCCTGGCGATCGGGCTCGCGGGCGGAGCGCAAGCGACCACACTCGCTGATCTGAGCGGGGGCCAGAGCCTGACCGTCGGAAGCTTAACCTTCAGCGACTTCACCATCACGGTGACAGGGGCACTCGACCCCAATCTTGCCGACTACAAGGTCCTCACAGTCTCCAATGGCTTCCGGATTGTGGGCGGCTTCAGCGCCTTCAACGGTCAGCAAGGCGATATGCTCGTCAGTTACGACGTGAGCGCTGCCCCGGGAACTGCGGTGGACGATCTGCGTCTTGCGTTCAATGGAACTGCGGTGGGTGCACACTCGGGAGCGACGGTCTCAGAGGATCTCTTCGGGATCCCGAGTGGCGATCCCATCGCCTCGGCGACCGTGTTTCGCACCGGAAGCGGCCTCTCCCAGAAGGTGGACTCGGTGACCTTCGCCCCGCAAACGAGCTTCACAGTTGAGAAGGATATCTTGGTGAAGGCGGGCTCCGGCACAAGCACAGGCGGCGATCAGGACGCCGATGACAACGACGATCACAAGGGCGACAAGGACAGGGACAAGGACAAAGACCACGACAAGGATCGGCACCATCATTTCGGAAAGGATTTTGATCTCAAGGATTGCGACAATCTCAAGGGCGGTGGGTTTGCCACCATCTCGTTCGTGGATCAGCAATTCTCCGTCGTACCGGAGCCGGGCTCGCTGGTCCTGCTCAGTGGCGGACTCGTGGGTCTTCTTGCGTTCGGTCGAAAGCGCAAGAGCTAAGGCGCAAGCTCGGCCCGATCGCGGCGCGCGGGGCTCTCCGAGAGGAATCGGGGCCCCGCGCTTTTCTTTTGCAGACTCTAAGGGCGATGGGGTCGATTCGATCAATCCTGTAAACCATTTTATCCGGCGCCTCGGCTAGAATCCGCTCAGTCTCCTCCGTAGGGAGCTTCCACTTCGGGACGCGGCCGCGTTTGGGCGGTCTTCTGGACTTGCGAGCCGCGCGCACGGGTGGCCGACCGGAGGTTCACAGGATCTCAGCGTGTACGGAGAGGCTCGGGGCTCTCATTCAGAGCGTTCTCGGTGGCCACCTGCCCGAACCATCGCCCCGATGCCTTGATCGTCCGCCTGCCGCTACCAAAGTCGACGTAAGTCAGGCCGAAGCGCTGGGCGAAGCCCTCGGCCCATTCGAAATTGTCCATCAGGCTCCACGCGTGATATCCGCGAACGTCGGCCCCCTTCTCGATCGCCCGCCACACACCGTCGATGTATCCGCGGTAGAACTCGATCCGGCGCTCGTCGTGTACCATACTCTTGGCGTCTGGACCGTCGGAATACGAGCAGCCGTTCTCGGTCACCTCGATCACCGGACGATCATATTCGCGCGTCAAGCGCAGGATCATGTCGTGGAGGGCATCGGGCCAAACCTCCCAGCCGAACTCCGTCTTCGGCCCGTCGTTGCCGCCAAAGCCGCCGTTGAGCGGAAGGGCGCCGATCTTGGAGTCGCTCGGATCGTCTGAGACAAGCGTGCGGAAGTAGAGATTCACTCCGATGAAGTCGAGCGGGGCCCGGACTCGCTCGAGATCCCCGGGCCTTACGTCCATCTCGCTCTCCGGGGAGCCTTCGCGGTAGATGCGCGGATATTCCCCCCGTAGCGCGGGGCGCAGGTAGAGATCGTTGACGAACCCGTGCCAGCGCTCGGCCGCGGCCACGTCCGCTTCGCGGTGGGACGTGGGCTCACAGTGCGACATGCTGAAGGCGGTGCCAAGGATTGCATCGGGCTTGGTGGCCCGGATCGCTCGGTAGGCCTCGCCGTGGGCGAGGTTCACGACGTGAACGGCGTGCAGGAAGTCCGCAAGGCTTCTTCGCCCCGGAGCGTGGACGCCGAGCAGATAGCCGCAGGTTGTGAATACGCCCGGCTCATTGAAGATCATCCAGTGGGGCACGCGGTCGCCGAGGGCCCGCACGACCGCTTCAGCGTAGTCGGCGAAGCGGCCGGCGGTGTCGCGGCAGGGCCAGCCCCCGGCCTCTTCGAGCGCTTGGGGCAGATCCCAATGGAACAGCGTCGGGAAGGGACGGATTCCCGCGTCGAGCAGGGCGTCGATCACGCGGCGGTAGTAGTCGACACCCTTTTGGTTCACGGGACCGCGGCCGGTCGGCTGGATGCGCGTCCAAGCGATCGAGAAGCGATAGCTGTTAAGGTGCATCGCCTTCATGAGGGCGATGTCATCCCGATAGCGATGATAAGAGTCGCAGGCGACGTCTCCGGTGTCGCCGTTCTTGATCTTGCCCGGCGTGTGGGAGAATCGGTCCCAGATCGATTCGCCCTTGCCGTCTTCCTGCCACGCGCCTTCGATCTGATAGGCCGCGGTCGCCGTGCCCCAGCGGAAGCCCTTCGGGAACTCCCGTCGGCTCACGGCTTACGGCCTTCCCGAAGCGCTTCGAGCACCTGTTCGGGATGGGCCTCCGCCTTGGCGACCTTCGCCCAGTGCTTCTTCACCTTGCCATCGGGGCCGATCCAAACCGTCGAGCGGATGACGCCCATCGTCTTCTTGCCGTACATCATCTTCTCGCCGTACGCGCCGTATTTGGTCATGACCTTGCGATCCGGGTCGGAGAGCAGTGGGAATGGGAGCTTGTACTTCGTCCGGAACTTCTGATGGGAGGCGGGGGAATCGGCCGAGACTCCCAGCACGACCACTCCAAGACCCTGAAGTTCTCGCCAGGCGTCGCGAAAGCCGCAGGCCTCCTTGGTACAGCCCGGCGTGTCGTCCTTCGGATAGAAGTAGAGCACGACGTCCTTCCCCGGGAAGTCCGCGAGCGAGACCGGCCGATCGTCCGCGTCGTGCAATGTGAAAGCGGGCGCAACCTTTCCTTCCTGCACCGCCATCGGGTACCTCCAATGCGTGGGAGTAAGGTCGCCATCATAACCCGCCGGGGCTCTCGTGCGTGGGCCGGGCGGCGAAAAGGCGCGGGGCGCCGGCTCGAGCAAAGCCGGGGCGCGCGCTAGATGAGCGGCTCCACCTCAAGGCCGTCGGGGACGTCGATCTCGAGCCGAAGCAGCGCGAATCCATAGGTCTTGCCCTGGGTGTCAAGCCGCAGGGATGCCAAGGCGCCGCCGCCGAGGGCTCCGTGAAGGACGAAATTGAGCGCCTCGAGGTTGGGAAGCTCGAAGCGCTCGACGGGGCCTTTGCACCATTCGCCAAACAGGCGCTTCACACGGTCGGCTGTCACCTCCCGCAGAAGCACGGGATAGAACTCCGGACGCCGCGCGATGAGCCCGATGTTGCAGCAGTCTCCTTTGTCCCCGGCCCGTGCATGGGCGAGGTTGTACAGCACCGTCCGCATGGTCTTTCTCCGCTCGGCCGCGGCTGCGAGCGATCGCGAGTGCCGCCTCTTAGGACTCGAGCACCTCGACCGATGCCCGCACGCACTCGCGCGGCACGAGAGTCGGCCAGTAGTTCACGATGAGGCTCTCCTCGGGCCGACCGGACAAAAGCCCCGCTGCCGCGCCCGGCACCCCGGAGAGCACAAGCGGCGCGATTTCTTCGCCAAAACGCTTGGCGGACTCGCGATCGCGTGTGCGGATCGCCATGCGGAAGAGCACCTCGTTGGGCTCTTCGCGCGGCACAGGCGCGAGAGGGCCGTGCGCCCCCGACACGCCGATCAGATCCACATGGATTTCGTCGATTTCAAGGCCCCGCTTCTCACAGCGTGCCCTCAAAAGACGCTCGCTCGCCCGTGCTCTTTCCACGGCGTGAGGCCAGACAAAGGTGAGCGCCACGGCGTTCCGCCAGCCATCCTGGTAGCTCACCGACAGCTTCAGCTGCTCGGGCGCGGGCCGACCGCGAATTCCAAACACGCGGACGCGATCCGCGCCGAGGTCCTCGAGCCGAATCGTGGTGAAGTCGGCCACGACGTCCGGCGTCACGTAGGCCGTGGGATCTCCGATCTCGTAGAGGAGCTGCTCCTTGAGCACGGCAGGCGTGACAAGACCGCCCAGGCCGGGGTGCTTGGTGACAACGAACTCGCCGCTCTCCTCGACCTCCGCGATCGGGTAGCCAAGGTTCGCGAGGTCGGGCACCTGCTCCCAGCCTCCGGCGAAGTTTCCGCCGCTGCCCTGGCCTCCGCACTCGAGCAGGTGCCCGGCGACGATGCCGGCGGCACGGCGGTTCCAGTCGTGCGGGGCCCAGCCGTAGCGTGCGAGGAGGGGACCGAGCGCGAGTGCGGAGTCCGTGCATCGACCGGTCACCACGATCTGTGCACCCGCGCGAAGCGCCTCGGCGATCGGCTCGGAGCCGAGATAGGCATTCGCCGAGAGCACGCGCTCGCGGATCGTCGAGAACGATCCGCCGGTGTCGAGGTTCTCGAGCGCGAAGCCGCGGGCGGCGAGGGCATCGAGTTGATCGAGGATGTCGTCGCCGCGGACAAGCCCGACGCGCAGACCCGCGATTCCTTTCTTGCGTGCCAGCTCGACCACGGCCTGCGCGCAGGCCCGCGGATTCATTCCGCCGGCGTTGGTCACGACCTTTACCCGGCGTTCGACGATGTCATGGAGCGCGGGATCGAGCGCCTTCAGGAAGTCGCCCGCATAGCCCTGCTGGGGATTGCGCATCATCTTCATGCGGAGGATCGACATCGTGACCTCGGCCAAATAGTCCAGCATTACGACGTCGATCGGCCCGCCGCGCACCTGGTCGAGGAGCGCGTCGTTGCGATCGCCCCAGAAACCAGAGGCGCCCGCGATCCGGAAGGGTTGCCGCATGTGGGGCGGGAGTTTACCCCGTGCAAGAGGCGGCCGCGCGCAGGCGCGGGTGGTATACAGCCGAACAAGAACACCGTGGCCGAGACGCCGGAAACGGCGCGGGCTCCCGGGCAATGCCGCCAAGAGGGTGATCCTAAGGCATAGCGCTGTGGCACAGACGCAAGCGAAAGGGATGTTCCGCGCCTCGCAGGGCCTGCAAGACGCGCTGCTCTTGGGCCTTTTGGCACTTGCCTTTGCGCCGGCTCTTGCCGCGATGGCGCGGGTGTGGGGATCGGTTGACTACCTCTCCCACGGCTTTCTGATCCCCCTCGTCGCCGGGTGGGCAGCCTGGCGCGATCGCGCACGGCTTGCCGAGCTGCCGGCGCGACGGGACCGCCGGGGCCTTTTCCTTCTGGTCCTGGCCCTTCTCGTCTACGGGCTCGGCCTCGCTGCCGGCCTCGTCGCGCTCGAAGGCGCTGCGTTCGTGGCGGCCGTGGCCGCCAGCGTGCTTTTGCTGCGGGGCCCGCTCTGGCTGCGGGCACTGGGCTTTCCCATCGGATTCCTTTTGTTCATGGTTCCGCCGCCCGAGGCGTGGCTGCTCCCGCTCATCGTGTGGCTGCGCCTCCTCGTCACCACCGTCGCCGTCGGGGTTCTGCACGCCCTCAGCATTCCCGTCATGCAAGAGGGCAATGTTCTCGTCCTCCCCGGCGGCGAGTCCGTCTTCGTGGCGGACGCGTGCAGCGGCGTGACCTCACTCATCACCCTCCTTCCTTTGGCCGTGCTGCTTGCCTACTACGTGGAGCGCTCGCTTGCGCGGCGCTTGATGCTGGTCGCCTCGGTCGTCCCGATCGCGCTCGGCGGGAACCTGCTGCGGGTCGTTGTGACGGTGATCGCCGCACTCGGGGTCGGCGTCGCGCGCGCAACGGAGAGCGCGCTGCATCAGGTCGCGGGGCTTCTCACCTATCTGCTCGGCTGCCTCGCGCTGCTCGCGGTGAGCGCGATCTTGCGGCGAGTAGCGCCCTCGAGGTGAGCGGCGCGGCGGCCCAAGAGCCTGGACCCTCGGGCTCGCAGGTGAAGGCCTTGGCCCTCGCCCTGGGCTTTGACCTTGCCGGAGTGGCCCCGGCCGCTCCCGCGCCCACGAGCAGCTTCTTGCGCGAGTGGCTGGCGCGCGGCTTCGCCGGCGAGATGGAATGGCTGAATCGGCGTGTCGAGGCGCGCATCGACCCGCGCCGCGTGCTCGAGCACGCGCGCAGCGTGGTCGCCGTTGCCCTCGTCTACGACCCCGGACTGCGCCCGCCTGCGGGCCGGGGGCGGGGGGGCGTCGCCCGTTACGCAGGCGGAGAGGACTACCATGACGTCCTCCGGGAGCGGCTGCGCGCCCTTGGCGCCGGCCTCGAGGCCTTGGCGCAGCGCGCTGTGCGATGGCGGGCATATGTGGATACCGGCCCTGTGCTCGAGCGCGCACTCGCTGCACAAGCCGGTCTCGGCTGGGTCGGGAAGAATACCTGCCTGATCCACCGCGAGCTCGGGTCGTACCTGTTTCTGGGAGCGCTCCTTACAGACCTCGACCTTCCTGCGGACACGCCGGAGCCAGACCACTGCGGCAGCTGCCGCGCTTGCCTCGATGCTTGTCCCACACAGGCTTTTGTCGAACCGCACGTGCTCGATGCCACGCGCTGTCTCTCCTACCTCACGATCGAATCGCGCAGCGCGATTCCCGAGAGGTTCCGCGAGGCGCAGGGCGACCTTGTGTTCGGCTGCGATCTCTGCCAGGAGGTCTGCCCGTTCAATCTGCGCGAGCGTCGGCGCGTGCCCCAGGACCGGTTGGGCCTAAGGGCGCGGCTTGCGCCGCGCACGGAGTGGGTGGCACCGAGCCTTGGGTGGCTTCTCTCCCTCGACGAGGCGGCATGGCGCGCGGCCACACGCCGCAGCGCGCTGCGCCGCGCGAAGCACCGCTTCCTGCTTCGCAACGCGTTGGTCGCCGCGGGCAACTCCGCCGACCCCGCGCTGCGCCCTCTGCTCGAGCGCCACGCGGCGGGCGCCGATCCACTGCTCGCGGAGCATGCACGCTGGGCGCTTGGCCGCCTTTCCTCACTCGAGAGCGGGCAGAGGCCGACGCCTGGGGGCAGGGCCTTCTAGCGCAGAGCGCGAGCCGCCTCGGCGGGCCGCGAGGCGGGCCAGGGCCTCGGGCCGCTCCCCCGAGCTCAGCCCCTCTTCGAAGGCCACGATCGCAAGCGGCGCAAAGAGCTGCGCGAGCTCACCCGGTGCAAGCAAAAACGCTGGATTCGTGGGTCCATAGCCGAGATTCCTCTGGCCGGTCGTGAAGGTCTCATAGAGCAGGAGCCCGCCCGGACGAAGCAGGGCGCAGATCGCGGGGGCAAGGGGCCGATGGAGGTAGCGGAAGACGAGGACTGCCCCACAGCTCTCCGCCCGAAGCGGCAGGCCGCCCGCCGTCTCAAGGTCTGCGCGCACGGCCATGGTGAGGGAGGCGAGGCCCCGGCTTTGCGCTTCGCGACGGAGTGCCTCGAGCGCCGCGCTGTCGCGGTCGATGCCAAAGCTCGGCGCACCGAGGGCCGCCGCCCCGAGCGTGTGGCGGCCCCGACCGCATGCAAGGTCCACGATCGGACCGAGCTCCGCCGCCTCGCGCAAGAGCGACGCGTGGCGCACGAACCACGGCGACGGCGCCGTTGCGCCGCTCAACGCAGCTTGCGCCGTCGAAGCAGGGCCCTCATGCGCCCGGGGAAGTCGGTCACGAGGCCGTCGACACCGAGGTCGAGGAGCCGCTCCATCTCCGGCAGCTCGTTGACGGTCCAGACGTGGACATGGACGCCGTGAGTCCTTGCGTGGGCGACAAGTTCACTCGTCACAAGCGGCCGGCCGGCAAAACTCGAGGGGATCTGGAGTGCCATGGCGTCGGTCGGGGGCGCACTGGCATCGAGCGCCGCACGCACAAAGCGCAGCACATCCCCCGCCGCGGCACCCACAGCCGCAGCCACACGCCTTGCTCGAAGGTGCGCCCGCAAGCGAGCCATCAGCGCGTCGCCCTCCGCCGTGAGCAGCGTGATCTGTGCTCGCTCCTCGCGTTCAATGAGAGCGACCGTGCGCTCGATCAAGGCAGGGTCGTCCGCCTTGATCTCAAGGTTAAAGCGGGTCCTGGAAAACATCTTTAACCCTTCCTCAAGGGCCGGAATCCTAAGCCCCTGTCCTCGAAAGGGAAAAGTTCTTCCACCATCGGGCGAGAAGCGGTACCCGGCATCGAGTTTCGAGAGCTCCGCGAACGAGAACTCGCGCAGCGGGCCGGACCCGTCGGTGGTGCGATCGACCGTCTCGTCGTGGGTCATCACGACGACTCCGTCGCGCGTGAGGTGCAGATCACTCTCGAGGATCTCAGCGCCCGTCTCGAGGCCGTGAGCGAAAGCGGCCAGCGTGTTCTCGGGCCGCTCGCCCGCGGCGCCGCGATGCCCGATCACGATCGGGCGCGGCAGCTCGAAATAGGGGTGGAGCATGCGCCGTACGGTATCGTGCCGGCCGATGGCCGTCCTGACCCGCGAGAGCATCGAGCGCGAGCTGGCCTCGGGACGCCTCGTGATCGAGCCCCTCGACCCCGCGCAGATCGGGCCCGCGTCGATCGATCTCACCCTCGGTGACGAGATCCGGGTGATCGTGACGGACAGCGAGCCCATCAACGTGCGCGAGGGCACCGACTACCGCGAGCACACCCGGGCGCAGCGACTGGACGTGCCCTTCGTCCTCGCCCCAGGGGTCACGATCCACGGCATCACACGGGAGCGCGTTACGCTTCCCGACGACCTTTGTGGATTTCTCGAAGGACGGAGTCAATTCGCCAGGCTTGGCCTCATGATCCACGTGACCTCCGCCTTCGTTCAGCCCGGCGTCTCGAACCGACAGGTGCTTGAGATGAGCAACGTCTCGGGCCAACCCCTGGTGATCCATCCCGGGGTGCGGCTGTGTCAGCTTGTCCTGATGCGCACCGAGGGGCGTGCGACCTACCGCGGCCGCTTTGCCGTGCAAGAGCGGCCCTAGCCGCGGTGGCGGGGCACTGACGGGTGCGGGCCGTGGTGCAGCGGGTCTCCCAGGCTGCCATCCGGGTCGAGGGCGGCCTGGTCGCCGAAATGGGGGCGGGCCTGGTCGCGCTGGTGGGCGTGGCGCGGCAGGACGGGCCGACACAGGCCTGCGAACTGGCCGAAAGGCTCGTTCACTTGCGGGTGTTCCCGGATGCACAGGGACGCATGAACCGCTCGCTGCTCGACACAGGGGGCACGCTCGGCGTCGTCTCGCAGTTCACCCTGATGGGCGATGCGCGCAAAGGGCGTCGACCCGCCTTCACGGCTGCGGCAGCGGCCCCGCAAGCCGAGCCCCTGGTCGAGGCGCTCGCGAGCGCAGCGCGCGGGCTGGGTGCTTCCGTCGTGACGGGCCGCTTCGGGGCTCAAATGCAGGTTTCTCTCGTCAATGAAGGCCCGGTCACGATCCTGCTGGACACCGAGCGAGCGTTCTAAGGCCCACCTTGCGCACGCAGCGGTCCGGTCCACTTGACCGCGCTCCTCAATGCGGAACACTCGTTGCGGGGGATGACGGCACCTGCCGTCAGAAAGGAGAGGTAAACCGTGCGTAACCCTAGCTCGATTCGCTCATTTGCGGCTGCCTTTGCGCTCGCCGCCTGCCTGATGTTTGCCAGCGGGCCGGCGCGTGCCACCGATGCAGGAGCCAACGCTGGCCTTCAAGCCGGCGCCCTGTTCACGACTCTGCTCTACGGCCCCGCGAAGGTCTGCTACGCGGTCCTGGGCTCCGTCGTGAGCGGCCTGGCTTGGGGGCTCACCGCCGGAAACTCGGAAGTGGCGTGGCCGATCTTCGTCTCCGCCGCCTACGGCGACTACGTGGTCACACCCGAGCACCTGACGGGCCAGAAGCCGCTTGAGTTCGTCGGCCGCGATACCCCTGCGGCGACGGCGACGGCGGTGAGCGACGACGCGAAGCCGGCGGAGGACAGCGGCAAGCCCTAGCCGGCCGCGGCCCATTGGCATGCGAGGGCGAGGGGGGCATCCTCTGGCCCTGGGGGAAGGTGCGGTCGCGGCACGGGGTCCTGTTCCCTGGCCGTGACCTGGACTGACCGCCCGGGTGTGCCCTTATGGCGGACGCGACGTCCATCGTCTCGCTCGGCACCGCATTCGCGGCGGGACTCCTGTCCGTCTTTTCGCCCTGCGTGATGCCGCTCATGCCGGCCTACCTCTCCCTCGTCTCCGGCCTCTCCGTCGAGGAGATGCAAGAAGGCAGCAGCGAGCCGGTCGTACGCCGTCGTGTGTTAGCCGGGAGCCTCGGCTTCGTGGCGGGATTCTCGACCGTCTTTGTCATCCTGGGAGCCTCGGCGACGGTGCTCGGGCATGTGCTCCGCACTTGGAGCGTACGGGTGCTCGGCGTGGAGTTTGGGGTGCCCCAGATCGCGGGAGTCGTGATCATCGTGATGGGGCTCCACATCGCGGGCATCCTGCCCGTGCACATGCTCTACCGCGAGCGCCGGGTGAATCTGCAGGTGCGGCGTATGAATCCCGTCGGCACCTACCTGGTCGGCGCCGCCTTTGCCTTTGGCTGGTCGCCCTGCGTCGGGCCGATCCTCGGGGGTATCCTCACCATCGCGGGGAGCCGGGAAACCGTGATCCAGGGGGTGGGTCTGCTCGCGGTATATTCGGCGGGGCTCGGTGTGCCCTTTCTCGTTGCGGCATGGAGCATTGACCTGTTTTTTCACGCCTTCCAACGCGTGAAGACTCATTTCCGGATGCTCGAGCTTTTGTCCGGGGCACTTCTCGTTGGGGTCGGCTTTCTCGTGATGACCGATCAGCTGGCGCGCTTGAATGGGTATTTCATGTTCATGAGCCGCTTCGTCACGCACACCGAACGCCTGCTCCAGTGACGGGACGCGGCGAGAGGGCGAGATGAGAGCTCGAATCGTGGCCGCGTGGATGATCGGGGCTTCGTGTGTGCTGGGCGCCTGTCGCTCGGAAAAGGCCCAGGAGGCCGCAAGCACCCGTGGGCGCACGTCCGCCCTCCAGATGGCACCCGATTTCACGCTCCCGGATCTGAACGGCCGGCAGATCAGGCTCTCCGATTTCCGCGGCAAGCTCGTCATCGTCGACTTCTGGGCCACCTGGTGTCCGCCCTGCGAGTTCGAGATCCCCGTGCTGAATGCGCTCTATGACTCCCACAAAGACCGGGACGTCGTCATCCTCGGCGTCTCGGTGGACACCGAGGGCCCAGAAGCCGTGCGCTCCTATGCCGAGAAACGCCAGGTTCGGTACCAGATCCTGATGGGCAATGAATCCCTGGCGCGGGAGTTCGGAGCTCCGGGCTTCCCGTCGCTGATCGTGGTGGGTCCGGACGGCGCGATTCGCTCCATGCACGTCGGTCTCGTCGAGGAGCCTGAACTCCTCAAGGTCTTGGCGGACGCGAACGCGGGCAAGGCAGGGTAGGGGAGTGCGGGGCCCACCCTGCGCTGGCTCAAGCGCAGGGCGCGTCCGGTCGAAAGCCGGGCGTGACCACCGCTTCGAGCGACAGCCAGACCCGCGGCGCCGAAGACACGGGGATCCGAGTCCGCCGCGCCTTCGAACGGGTCTTTCGCACCGGCGAGGTCGTGTTCGACGAAGGCGACCCCGGCGCGGTGCTGTATGTGATTCAAGCGGGCGAAATCGAGCTCACAAGGCGCGGGGCCTCCGGCCCGCGTCTGGTTGGCCGGCTCGGGCCGGGCGAATTTTTCGGCGAGATGAGCGTTGTGCTGGGCGGGCCCCGCACGGTGCGTGCGACCGCGGCCTGCGAGGCGCGGCTGCTCGAACTCGACGCCTCGGTGCTTCAGGAGATGTGCCTCGAGCGGCCGGAGATTGCGATTCGCATGATCCGTCGTCTTGCCGCCCGCGTCATCGAGCTCGAAGGGCGGCTGTCCGCGCTTGGCATCGACGACTTGCTCCGGCCGGTGGTGCGCGTGCTCGTGCGCCGTGCCGAGGAAAGTCCTGAAGGAGTGCGGATTCCCACGACCCTGCGGAATCTTGCGAGCGATGCAGGCCTCTCGCTTCTCGAAACCCACCGCGCCCTGCAGCAACTGCTCGAACGCAAGCTCGTGCGGTTCTCAGACGACGTGCTGGTCTCGCCCGACCTCGATGCACTCTCCGCATGTCTGGATGGCGCAGACTGACCGTCGTCGCGCGCTGATTGCGTTGACCCTTCCCGATCCGGTCTGATAGCGTGGCCACGCCTGGCGTCGGTCTCCGACGCGTTCCGGAGGGGCGGGTTGCGCGGAGCCGTGCGCAGATGCGAGGTGGCGCTCGTCGTCTGGCTGTTGCTGGCGCCGTTCGGCTCTCCTGCGGACGTCAAGCATCCCGGCCAAGGGGCGGGTGAACAGCCCTTCGATCTCACGGCAGACAGCGTCGAGTACGATAAGGCCCGGGACCTCTACACCGCACGGGGAAACGTGCACATCTCCCAGCCCGGCCGCACGCTGACTGCGGATTGGGTGACGTTCAACAATACGACCCGGCTTGGCGTCGCGAGCGGCAACGTTGTTGTCGTGGAGGGGCAGGACACCCTCACGACCGACTTCCTGCAGTTCAACGTCGATACCCTGCATGGAGTGGTCTTTACCGGGAACCTCGACAGCGAGAGCAGCCGCTTCCGGATGCAGGGCGACGAGGTCCAGAAGGTGGGGGACACCAACTACGTCTTCCAGAACGGAGCCTTCACCACCTGCCGCTGCCCCGAGGCCGAGAGCCGTCCTCCCTGGCGGATCCGGGCCGAGCACGCCGACGTCGACACCGATGGCTATGCCGTCGCCCGCAACAGCACGTTCGATGTGCTGGGCGTCCCTGTGCTGTGGTTTCCCTGGATGATCTACCCCCTGAACAGGGAACGGCAAACCGGCTTTCTCTTCCCCACCTGGAGGCAGAGCAGCATCACCGGAACGTCCATCGGGCTGCCCTTCTTTTGGGCGGTGGCGGACAATGTGAATCTTCTTCTCACCCCGGAGTACCTCACCAAGCGTGGCTTCAAGCCGAGCGTGGACAGCGTCTATGTGATCGGCAGCGAGGGCGGGGGGCGCCTCCACGCCTCGTTCATCGACGATACGGGGATCACTCCCAACAGCACGTCCACGCCCTTCAGCAAGTACCGCTGGGCTGTTTCCTGGCAGCACGACCAGCCGCTCGAGGACGGCTGGCGCCTCAAGATCGACTTCAACCAGGTCTCGGACAACGAGTACGCCTTTGACTTCTACGACGAGGTCCGCTGGAGGACCGAGCGCTTCCTCGAGTCGCGAGCCTTCCTGACACGGAGCTTCGGGCCGAGCGACCTCGCGACGTTCACGAGCGCACTCTGGACCGCGCAGGATCTGCAGAATCCCCAGAACCTGTCTCGGACCCCTTACATGATGCAGCGACTGCCCGACCTGAACCTTGAGGTTCGCTCCACGCAGCTGGCGGACACCCTCCCTCTCGTCGGGTCGGTGGGCGCCGAGTACACGTACTTCCGCGGCTGGAACCTGGCGGACAAGATCCTCGGGACGCAGCGGCTTGTTCCCAACAAGCAGTTCATCGACTCGGGTGTGGATGGCGTCCCCGACAGTCATGAAGTGAACTCCCTGGGCCAGCAGGGTGTGGACGATCCCAATATGGACGACTTCGGGCCCACCATTCCCACCGGCACGGAAGGCGATGGCAAGTTCGAGGAGGGTGAACTCGAGAGCGATCAAGGCCACCGGATCTTCCTCACGCCTCGCGTGGCCTATCCCATGCGCCTTGCGGATGTGCTCGAGTTCTATCCCGAGCTCGGCTACCGAACGGTGGCCTACGATGCGCAGCGCGCCGGCGCTCTCGGCATCGGGATGCTCACCGGGAGATTCGACCTGCGCACCCGGCTCCTCCGGCGCTTCGACGCGCCCGTCGAGGGCGGCTCGATCCTCCACATCCTGGAGCCCATGCTCGGCTGGGCATTCGTCCAGTCCGCAGACCAGTCCGCCGCTCCTCTGTTCATCCCGGCGACCGCGACACCGCAGGTGCGCCTTCGNNTTCGATCTCGACCTTGTGACCCTCGATCCGGCCGACCGAGTCGCGCGCGCCAACCAAGTCACGCTCGGGTTCAACAACCGCTTCTACTCGCGCGGTTCCGAGAGTTCGGGGGGTCGCATGCTTGCAGATGTGAGCTTCTCCGTGCTCTACGACATTGCGAACCGCCATCCCGGCGACTTCTATCTCGACGGCACGTTCTATCCGATCCCCTACTTCTCGACCCGGGCGATCTTCGGCTACAGCCTCGACAAGGCGCAGATCGACGAGGGGCTGCTCGAGCTCACCTACTCCACCCCGCTCGGGACCGACTTCTCGATCGCGTACCGCTACCTGCGACAGATCCCTCTCTTTTTCGAGGGGTTCCCCGCCGGTTCCGCGATCGCCTCGGAGGCCGTCCCCAACTTCGACAGCCTGAACCAGATCGGCTTCAACACGCGCATTCCGCTCACGCGGAGCTGGGCCCTCTTCTACAACATCGCCTACTCGTTCGAGCAGCAGCTCTTGCTCGGCAACCGGGGTGGGGTTGAGTACATCTCCAAGTGTCGGTGCTGGGCCATCCGGGTGGAGCTCGATCAGGACCGCACGCGAGGCGTCACCTACAGCTTCAACTACACGCTGCTCGGCCTCGGCCAGGACAACGTGCGGCCCTTCGCGCCGAGGTCGGCCCAGTCCACGACGGGCTCGCTTGACTCGACCCGACCCTTCTGATACCAAACTGGGCTATTGCGCTCTCTGTGTCGCGGGAGGTCCCGGGGGCTCCCGCCAGCGCCCTTCGAGGCACGGTTGCTCCGCCCGTCCGAGGATCTCTTCGAAAGACTCGCCACTCAGGGAAACCTGATCCCCGTGGTGCGCGAGATCGTCGCGGACTACGACACACCGCTCTCCCTCTTCCGGCGCCTCGACGACGGAAAGACAAGCTTTTTGCTCGAGTCCGTCGAGGGCGGCGAGAAGTGGGCGCGCTGGAGCTTCATCGGCACCGGAGCTCGCGCGATCTTTCGCGCGCGCGGACGCGACGTCGAGTGGACGGAAGGTGCGACGACACGCCACGAGCGGGTGGAAGGGGATCCCCTCGCCGCCCTTCGCTCACGGCTCGCAGGCCTTCGCCTGGCGGTACCCCCGGGCATGGAGCTGCCGCGCTTCGTCGGCGGCGCGGTCGGGATGGTGGGCTACGACTGGGTGCGCTTCGTGGAGCGCGTCCCCGACAAGAACCCGGACGAGCTCGGGATCGCGGACCTGTGGTTCGTCTTCCCGGAGACGGTGGTCGTCTACGACAACGTTCGGCACTCGGCGCTCATCGTCCGGCATGTCGAACTTGCCGCCGGGGAGGACCCCAGGGTCCGCTACCGCGAGGCCGTGGCGGCGCTCGAGGCGACGGTGCGCCACCTGCGCGAGCCCCTCGCTGCGGAGCCGCGGCGCGAGCCCGTGCGCGCGCCGATGGAGCTCCACGAGAGCACCTCGCGCACGGCCTTCCAGGAGAGTGTGAAGCGTGCCAAGGAGTACATCGAGGCGGGCGACATCTTCCAGGTCGTCCTCTCGCAGCGGCTTCGGGTCCCGCTTCAGGTCGCGCCCTTTCAGATCTATCGACACCTCCGGCGCATCAACCCGAGCCCCTATCTATTCTTTCTGCGCTGCGAGGACTTTGTGCTGATCGGTTCGTCTCCGGAGATTCTGGCGCGGCTTGAGCATGGCCGGATCGATGTGCGGCCCATCGCGGGCACCCGTCCCCGTGGCACGACCCCGGAACGCGACTGCGCGCTCGAGGCCGAGCTCCTGGCCGATCCCAAGGAGCGCGCCGAGCACGTCATGCTGGTCGATCTCGGCCGGAATGACGTGGGTCGCGTGGCGCAGATCGGCTCGGTGCGCGTGTCGGAGTTCGCGACTGTGGAGCGCTACTCGCACGTCATGCACATCGTCTCGCATGTGACCGGCCAGCTCCGTCCGGGGCTCGATTGGCTCGATCTCTTGCGAGCGACATTCCCGGCCGGAACCTTGTCCGGCGCGCCGAAGGTGCGAGCGATGGAGATCATCGATGAGCTCGAGCCGGTGCGGCGGGGCGCATTCGGCGGCTGCGTAGGCTATATCGACTATTCCGGCAACATGGACACCGCCATCACCATCCGCACGATCCTTGTGAAGGGCGGCCAAGTCTATCTGCAAGCGGGCGCAGGCATTGTCGCGGACTCCGACCCCCAGGCCGAGTACGAGGAGTGTGTGAACAAAGGGCGTGCCCTCGTGCAGGCCATCGATCTCGCGCGCGAGGGCGAGGATTAGCCGATGGCTCGGCTGCTCATGATCGATAACTACGACTCGTTCACCTACAACCTCGTGCAATACCTTGGCGAACTCGGCGCGGAAGTGGAGACGCTGCGCAACGACGCCGCATCGGCGGAGGCCCTCGTCGCGAAGCGACCCCAGGGCGTCGTGATCTCTCCGGGACCCGGTCGCCCCGAGGACGCGGGCGTGTCGGTGGCTGCACTCCGCGCGTTTGGCGCCGCCGGCATCCCGGTTCTCGGCGTGTGTCTCGGGCATCAAGCCCTCGGCCTTGTCGCGGGCGGGCGGATCGTG